>NZ_RHOE01000099.1 GCF_003946385.1 Loigolactobacillus zhaoyuanensis | reverse complement strand
GTTGCGCGTAGCTGTGGTTCAGATTGATCCATTTTGATTTGTACAATATCGGGTTTTGCCAATAAAAATCACCTCACCAATTATTTGATGAGGTAATCATAACTTGGATTTAGTTAGTTTGATAGTCGGTCAGTTATTTGGTGCTTACCGTGCACTTGCAACTGCCGGTGACTTTCGTATTATGACTATCTAAAAAGCGAGCACCGTTGTGGATGTTCGCTTAGTGTGTTAAGTGGGCTAACCCTTTTTGCGGTTAGCTTTTTTTATCGGTATGCCGTTTACATGCTACTCACTGGATGGCATTTAGCGACTTCTCAGTAAAACTTATAAAAAATAAAAAAGGTTGCCATATCAGCGCTTTGCGCGTTTATGACAACCAATGCGGTCCTGTTATTGGGTAACTAGGGATCGAACCTAGAAATTACGGATTCAGAGTCCGTTGCGTTACCATTTCGCTATTACCCAATGATGCGAAAACTCATCAACGAATAATAGTTTACCTAAAATTTAACGGTCTGTCAATTAATAATTTGATTTTTTATACAAAAAGCGAATAACGACCTTAAGACCAATCATGCTTTAGTAAAAAAAATGCACTACCGATCAAACCGACGCCAACTAGACTTAATAGTAAATTAACTTGTTCCCCTGTTTCTGGTAGTAAATGGATCAAAAAAGTTTTCGCTGGTTGTTTTTTCTGTGTCGTTGCCGCCGTTTTGGCAACTAATTTCGCAGTTTCAGTTGTTGTTTCGGTCACTGCTGAATCTTGCACCAATTTAAACGGGGTATCTTCTTTGGTCACTGGCTTAGTGGTGGTCACCTTATTACTAGCTGCGGCAGTTGCCTTTTTATCTGCGTTTAAATCGGCAAACAAATCATGCTGGTCAACTTTAGTGACTGCTGTCGCTTTTTGCTGAACTTCTCGCGTAGTCGCGGTTTGCTGCTTGAGCCATGTAGTTAGCGACGTGACCGTTTGCTCAGTCTCACCGATCGTAGCGACCGTTTGTAGTGGTAACAACCGTGAGTGCAATTCAGCAGTATCATCTTTTTCCAGTCGGTCGATCAATTGATTAAGTTGCGTGCTTAATTGCGGGTAACGCTGGGCCAATCGCTGCAGCATCGCTACTAAATTAGCGGTGGTCGGTGTGTCTTGGTTTGACGTTGATCCCGTATTTTGTGTCGCTTGATCATTTGCTGCCGGCGTTGCGGGTGCCGTTGTGACTGGCGGCTCAGTTGTTTCAGTTGTGTCCGCCGTTGATTGACTACTTGTAGCGTCCGCAGCATCAGCAGTTTGGGCGGCTGGTGCAACCGACTCGGATTGTGTCGTCGGCAGTGTTGCCTTGCTTGCAGGTTCTGCAATGCCAGTCGCAGCCGTCCCTGGTGCTACCGCCGTGCCTTCAAGTTGTGGCATCACCGGTTTTGTCGGCGTTAATAGCCCACTTGTAACTGCTGGTGCTTCACTATTAGTTGCCGACGCTGTATCCGGCACAGTTGACGTAACACTAGCGTCGGTTGCAGCAGGCGTTACCGGCGTAGCTGCCGCATTCGTATTAGTTTGTGCCCCCAGAATCCCTAAACTCAACAAAACGCCGCCGCTAATGATCCAATAGCGCAACGTATACTTTAATATAGACATCTAAATCCCTCCAAATAGATGACGATCCTCATGTTAATTATATCCTACCATATTTATAATGTGAGCGCTGTAACAAAACTTTTAAAATGCAAAAAAAATGCGTGACTAGCCAAATGGCCGTCCACGCATTTATTCAGTTGCTGAATTATTGGTTGTTTCACTACCATAGTGATCCAAGAAATAGATCAGCGTTTGCAATTCATTGGCCAGATCGACATTTTGTACACGCACGGTTGCAGGCACTGAAACGCGAATTGGGGTGAAATTCATGATTCCTTTAACGCCAGCATCAACTAATTCGTCGGCAACGATCTGCGCATCCTCGATCGGCACGGTTAAAATCGCCACGTCGACTTGTTGGATCTGCAATTGTTCCTTCATCTCAGCCATTGGATATACGGGCACACCGCTTTGGATCGTGTTAGCGATCGCTTCATTAATATCAAACGCCGCACTAATGCGGACACTGTTCGTTTGCCGGAAATTGTAGTTCAACAACGCATGACCTAAATTACCGACCCCAATCAACGCCACATTGGTCAGGCGATCTTGATTGAGCGTTTTTTTGAAGAAATTAAGTAAATTTTCTACATCGTAACCATAGCCGCGCTTGCCCAGGGCACCAAAGTAAGAAAAGTCGCGGCGGATCGTGGCCGAATCAACTTGAACTGCTTCAGAAAGCTCTGTGGAAGAAACGCGCTGCTTACCCGCATTAAATAGAATATTTAAGTATCGATAATAAATCGGCAATCGTTTGGCGGTTGCCTTAGGTATTTTTGCTTCAGCCATTCGCTCAGCTCCAAACTATATTTTTTTCAATTTGTGAATTAATTTCTTATTAACACTTGTTATCATACTGTAATTGCTTGTGAAAAGCAATTGATTGCTCACAACTTGTTTTGCGCATGCGGTCCGAAAACCACCAAGATATGGTAGACTAGAGAGTGGTAAAAATACGCTTAAATTTTAAGAAACGTTCCGATCCAGCTTAAATTAATCAAAAATATTAAATAACAACAATCAGTTTTAACCAATAATTCATTTAGAAAGAAGCGAACCTCGTGATATTATTACAAGCACAAAACGTCGCCCGTCGCTTTGGCGCAGAAGTTTTGTTTGAAAATGTGCAACTGGAGGTCCAAAGTAGCTCGCGGGTCGCTTTAGTTGGCCGCAATGGTATCGGCAAGTCCACTTTACTGAAAATTTTGATCGATCAAAACCCACCTGATGAAGGCCAAGTCGTTACCAGCAAAGGCGTCAGCATTGGTTATTTGTCCCAGGATACTGGCTTAGATAGCCAACACACGATTTTTGCGGAAATGCTGACGGTGTTCGCTGACCTGCGGCAAATGGAGCAGCAGATGCATCAGTTAGAGGCCCAATTAGGCGAGCACGACTTGTTGGCCGATGACGAAGCCTACCAGCTAGCCTTAAAACGCTATGAACAATTACAACACACCTTTACCGAACGCAACGGCTACGGCTATGAAGCCGAGATCCGTAACGTGTTGCATGGCTTTGGCTTTGATGCCGATTTTTATGAGCATCAAGTCAGCACCCTATCTGGTGGTCAAAAATCCCGCTTAGCGTTAGCCAAATTATTGCTGGAAAAGCATGATTTATTAATTTTAGATGAACCGACTAACCATTTGGATATTGATACTTTGACCTGGCTGGAAAATTATCTGCAAGGCTACCCTGGCGCGCTGTTGATCGTCTCCCATGATCAATATTTTCTCGATAAAGTCGCCAACGAAGTCTATGATCTTAGTCAGCACACTACCCGCCATTATCGCGGCAACTACACGCGCTACCGAGAACAAAAAGCCGCTAATTTGACGCAAGAGTGGAAAGCTTACGAAAAACAGCAAGCGGAAATTGCTAAGTTACAAGATTTTGTTGATAAAAATATTGTCCGCGCCTCGACCACCAAGCGGGCCCAGAGTCGCCGAAAACAATTGGAGAAAATCCAGCGGATCGAGCGGCCTCAAAACGATGACAAAACTGTTCGTTTCAGCTTTACTGCCGATAAATCCTCTGGTAATCAAGTGCTAGATGTGACCAACGCGGCCGTGGGCTACGCTGATACGACGTTAGCCGATCCGATCAATCTACAAGTCAAGCGCCACCAAGTCATCGCTATCACCGGACCAAACGGCGTCGGCAAATCAACGCTGCTTAAAAGCATACTTGGTCAGATCCCCTTTCTACGTGGTCAAGCTCAGTTTGGAACGGGCGTTGATGTGGGTTATTACGATCAGGAACAAGAAAAGCTGCATCGCGACAAAAATGTGCTCAACGAAATCTGGGATGAGCATCCCACCTTGCCAGAAGTCGATATTCGCCGTATTCTTGGTAGTTTTCTTTTTACCGGTAGCGACGTTGAAAAGTCAGTTGCCAGTCTTTCTGGTGGCGAACGGGCGCAACTGATGCTAGTTAAATTGGCGATGAACCACAATAACTTCTTGATTTTAGATGAACCGACTAACCATTTGGACATTGATAGCAAGGAAGTCTTAGAAGAAGCGTTACTCAATTACGATGGCACAATCCTCTTCGTTTCCCATGATCGCTATTTCATGAATCACCTGGCGACTTTGACCGTTGAACTATCCCGCGCCGGCACACAAACTTACCTTGGTAATTACGATTATTACCTCGATAAAAAAGCTGAGGCTGAAGCCATTGCAGCGGAAAAAGCGCCGGTCGTCACTGCTACGGCTACCAGTGCTGCACCGAGCACGGATCAGCAGCAATACCAGCTGAACAAGGAGCAACAAAAGCAAGAACGCAAATTACAGCGCGAAATTGCGGCTTTGGAAGCGCAGATCGAAACCTTGGCTCAGCAAGACCAGCAGTTACAGCTGGCCATGACCCAGCCAGACACCCTGCAAGATCCGGCCAAGTTAACCGAGTTGCAACAACAATTGGAAACCGTTAATCAGCAACAACAAACCGTTGAAGATCAATGGGAACAACAAAGTTTAGCGCTGGAAGAATTACATGCTGAATAGAAAAACGTTTAGTCTCATTCTGATGCACCAGTGTTAGATCACTATTTTATGAATTAAATTAAACGGTTTAGGTAGCTCAAAGAGTATAAATAGTTATTTTTAAAATAGGTTATAGGCGCGCAAAAACACCGGTAAAACAGTCAAGAAACTGTATTACCGGTGTTTTTGTATCTGAATGCCCAGCCGGCCACTGTCGCGCGTGCTTAATAGCCGAACTAACAAGTAGTAAATACTAGCGCTTAATCACTAAACCGAACCTGCTTGCGTTGTCGATCAAACTAGGGCAACGACCGCCAAGTTCAAGTCGTAGTCTCTTTTTAAAGGTAACTTAATTTAGTTGGTTATTTACCTAATAATTTTTTATGCGATCCCGTAGCAAGTAGTAAAATTTTTGTTCGGCCTTGATCCACTCTGTAAATCAAAAGCCAATCCCTACCATCAATATGCAGTTCACGATCACCCTGATGGTTACCTTGAAGACCATGATCGTGAAGCTGCCGTAATTTTGCTTGATCATTAACACTAATTGCATCTAGTGCCACATAGAGTAGCTCTAAATTATAATGCTTGCGTTTTAATACCTTGATTTGCCGTAAAATAGTCGGCGTCCATGATAATTCGGTCATAGATCATTAATAGTTTGCTTAAAGTCTTCAAGTGATCCTGATTCATATTCGCCACGCGCATATTGTGCTCGTGATTCTTCCAGAGCTGTCATAAATGGATCCCGTGCGGTGGGTACAAACGGCAATTCATGAGTTCGTGCAACTTGTTTAAAGGTCATTGTGATCAACGTGGTCATATCTAGACCCATTTCCTCTAAATCGTGCTGTACTGCTTCTTTTAGCTTTTTATCCATTCGGACGGTTACTCGATCTGTTTCCTTATTTACCATCAGTATCAACCCCCTTTTGTCCACTCAATGATAACACGTTATTAGCTTTTTGTACTAACAAAAGACATGCTCTGAAATATTTGCATCAATTCAACCAAATAACGCAGCCATCAGCCGACCTAGATCAGTTAATGACTGCGTTGCTTTTTTTATGAAAAGAATTAAAAAATGAGTATACAAAACAAAAGGGTAGCCAAAGCACAAAAAAATTTGTATACTCAGGTTGTTATCGGATTCAATTATTAGTTGAGATCAGAGCCTGTTGCGAGCGCTCTGATTTTTTTAGTTCCTGA
>NZ_RHOE01000098.1 GCF_003946385.1 Loigolactobacillus zhaoyuanensis | reverse complement strand
ACCGCGCCGGCAAACTGGCTATCAAACACCCAAAGAGCTTTTCTCTGCTGCTTCCGCCGGTTAAGTTAAATCCATAAAATATGAATATTAATGAAAATACTGATTTAATAGGATTTATCGTGTGGCTAATTTGTTCTTGCAATTTGGGGCTTTTTTTTAGTTCATTTTCATGCTAAAATAAGAACAGCCGTTCGATTATTTTTTAACAGCGAGGGATGCCTTATGCGGATCACAGATTTTCTAGCCATGGTCGCCGATGTCAATCGGAATTTTTTGGTGCTGTATGAATTTGGCGCTAACCGCCATGGTAAGCGGACCGGCATAGTCGATCATGTGCAATACATTAAGTTAAGCGGCTTACATACCGCCGACGTTACCCAGCCCCAGCTCATTCTAGAAACTGCGGCCAAGCGGCAAACGTTGCAGTTATGGGAGCTGTCAGTCTTACTGCGGCAACACCGACTGCGCCGCTATATGTACGTCGAATATCAGGGTCAAGAACACGCCATCTTTGGCTTCCGCGTTGAAAAGAACTTGATCCTACTGGGCTAATTTCAGCTGCATTATATAGGAGTTTTTACATGAAAAGAAGGAAAAAAAGACAGACTAGATCATTGCTAGTACTGGCCGTGATCGTGATCGGTGGCTGGCTGGGCCTAAATTCCAGTCAGTCGCAAAGTCTGTGGCAATCCGCGCAAGCACTATTGCCGACCGCACAAAGTTCGTCCAGCAACACTAATAGCCAACCCAGCGCCAGCACCAATCAGCTGGCTGCGCTTGATTATCATTCCGGTGAAAGCGCCGTTGTTGCTGTAAACAACAATAAATCAACGTTAACTGCCAGCGATTGGCAAACCAATCATGTCATTTATGCCAATTTAGATAAGCTTAATCGCACCAGTACCGCCAACACCGCCTATTTGGAGCAGCGCAACGTGGCCGATGATTCGCTGCGGGTCAGGCAAACGGTGCAACCCACTGGCTGGCATCAAAAGTTCTCTGGCCGCCAAGCGATCCTCAACCGCGGCCATTTAGTCGCCTACTCGATCTCAAAGGGGATCAGCCTTGATGGCACTTATGATCCTGATCTGCAAAGCGGCGATCAAAATAATTTGAAAAATTTATTCACCCAAACGGCGTTCAGCAATCAGCGCCTGCAAACCGTTTATGAAACTAAAATTCGGGCCGCGTTGCGCGCCGGTAAAAAAGTACTCTACCAGCCGCACGCTATTTTTCGCGGCGACGAACTAATGCCTCGCGGGGTTCAGTTACAGGCGCTCAGTACCGACGGCAGCTTAAACTTTAACGTTTATATTTACAATGTCCAGCCAGGGTTCACTTTTGACTACAGCACCGGCACCAGCCAAGTCAGTGAATTACAAGTTCCTGATACCACGATTTAAAGTCTGGCAGTTATTAGCAGGCTTTTTTGTCTTTTTGTAATCTAAATGTAATATAAGCTACATATTGTAATCTGATTGTTACGTTAACTGCACATTTACGTGCTAAAGTTAGACTATTAATGACGAAAACGCTCACTTATTATCAGGAGGACTTTTGCATGCAAAAAAAGAACGCTCTATTACTTAGCGCGACTACATTACTTAGCGTTATTGGTGTTTCTGCTATCGCATCTAATGCGGATGCAGCAACCGTTACCGTTAAAGCTAACGATACCGTTTGGGACTTTTCACAGGAATATAATCTTACCGTCGATCAAATCAAGGCCGCTAACCAATTAACTGGCGAAAACCCAATTATTTTGATCGGCCAAAAATTAACGATCCCAACTGACGATGCTGCGGTACAAAGTAGCAGCACCGTTGCCACCCCAGATTGGAACAGCCAATTAGCGGCACAATCGGCAGCCACTGCTTCTGCTAACGCAGCAAGTGCAGCGGCAGCACTTGCCACCGAGCAGGCTAACCAAGCGGCTGCACAAGCCGCAGCAACGCAACAGGCCAATGAAGCCGCTGCGCAGTCAGCCGCAACTCAAGCTGCTAACGAAGCGGCAACTATTTCCGCACAGGCAGCTAGTGACGCCGCACAATCGGCGGCCACTGCTTCTGCCAATGCCGCCAGCGCCGCGACCCAAGCAGCCAATGATGCAGCCGCACAATCCGCCGCTGCAGTTTCTGCACAAGCAGTTAGTGACGCCGCGCAATCGGCAGCCACTGCTTCTGCTAACGCTGCTAGCCAAGCCGCCGCTGATTCGATCACCGCTGCCAGCCAGGCTGAAGTGATTGCTTCAACGCAAGCAGCTAGTGCAGCTGCACAATCTGCCGCGATCGCCGCCAACCAAGCCGCCGCTAGTGCACAAGCAAGCACAGCTGCTAGTAGCGCCAGTTCAACAGCAACAGCTGATGGCAACTACTCGTTTACCTACTACAACGCTACGCCAGAACAAGGTTGGGGTGACGGCAGCGTAACCGCTGACGGCACTAGCACCGCAACTGGCCGCGATGCCGACGGTTATTTGATTGCTGCCGCTGATAGCAGCATTCCTTTTGGCACGCATATCCAAACGCCTTATGGTGAGGCGGTCGTCCATGATCGTGGCGGCGCCGTTACTGGTAACCATATCGATGTTTTACAATAGAAAATAATTACTATGAGGGAAGCACCGCCGCCGTTAACATAATGGCGCGGTGCTTCTTTTTACTTTTATTAGCTCAACACCTAAAACTATCTAGTATAATTCTAAGGAATCCTATTAGCCGCTGGATCGATTTTGTATGCACAAAGAACGGCGACAATCGTTGAACTTTACACACAGTTGTTTTCGCCAAATAGCTATAAAAAAAATTTTGTGCTATAATTTGAATATAGAAAAACCACGGCGGACTGTTGGCAGTCAACCGTGGTAAGTTTAGTAAGGCACTGGCTTTACTACAGGTTTAGAACCGTCTTCCGGCCAAGGTTAGCGGTTCTTTTTTCTTGCTTTGATTACTTCTGCCCAAGCCAAGATCACTTTTGCGATACCACTTAATATAGCTGGTAAAGCAATGATCAGGGCTAGCATTAGCTCCATTACAAGCGCAATCCTTTCTAATTGAATAGATGCACATAGGCATCACTTCTTTCTTACAAGATTGCCACCACCGAACTTCCTTACTTAAATATTGTATCATGAACGTAGCCATGCTTGGCTGCGTTTTTTATATTCTCGCCGGTTTAACCTAGGCAAAATTTTTTTATCGATCAAAATCAATTACCTGAACCATTTTTATGTACGTTATCAACAAGTTAATTTGGCAATACAAAAATAAAAAAAGCACCTGGACAAATTCATATCCAGCGTGCTTAACGATCAATTCATTTTTATTATTCAGCTACCATTGCCAGCAGAGTTTCCCGATCGACCGCTAGCGTTTCAGGTGCCTGCTGCCAGAAATTCTTCGCCGAATTAATGAAATTCAGCAGATCCAGCTCGCTGAGTTTTAATACCGCATGGTTAGCATAAAGCGCTGCGAAGATATCGATCTGTGGTCCAATCCGACCAGAAAAGTCGCGCGGATCATGCGTTATTTGGAAAAAGTCAGCCCGCGATTTGCGCAAACGCTGGATTGCCCGATCGTTACCTGTTTTGATCACTGCAGCTAAGTCATGTAATTGCTGCAGTGCGGCTACATCCATTTTCTGCGTCTCATCTGCGGTCAATGCAACACTCAAAAAACGTGTCACCAAACGATAATTAAGTGCAGCACCGATTATTTTCTGTTGGGTTAATTGATGTTGAACGAAATCGGCGACCTGCTGCTGCCAGAGCTGCGCTAACATTAAAATATGCGTATATAAATGTGTTGTGGTCTCAATATCCAGAAAATCAGGCGTCTGCTGGTCTGCATAACGCGTCGCTAATTTAGCCTGATCAAGTTTTGTATCAAAATAAATACGCGAAATATCAGTTAATTGTTCACAATACTGATCTTTCTGATCCGCCCAAAAATAAAATTTTACTGTCGCTATTTCTTCCATATCGCTGATCCTCGTACTCAAGTATAGTCATCCAACATCGCCGTCATATTTTATAAAGAAATATTCACATACGATTAATCTAATCATACACAAGTTAGCGCTTATATACAAAGAATTTTTTTGAGTTTTTGCAGTAGAAATGAATGACTTGGAAAAACGTTCTTTAACCAACCGTCGTACCCGTTTATCCGCAAAGACAAAAAAGCTCAATTCATAAAAGAATTGAGCACTATACCTGTCCCGAAAGCTACAAATAACCTAGTCTTTCTGCTTGCGGCAGCTTAGGATATCTTGAACTACCGGCCTACTTTGCCTGGCAATACAGCAATCAAATTGCTTCTAAAAGCCTCCACTTCAGTACCATTTGCATTGATAATTTCGCGATTTGCCGCCATTTATAATAATATAGTTGTTCTTATTTTCAATTAATTACTGCGCGATGTACAAAATTAATTGCCCATTCAGGCTTCACATACGCCGAATTATCTCCCATAGTATCAGTAAGTATTATTTATCTATCTCTTCTCCGCTAATGTTAATTCACAGCCTAACAACATTTCTAGTTCCTGACGCCATTTATGCGCCGCTACCACCACGACGCAATCGTTGGTCCGCATATTGCGGATCACCAGCGCCGAATCCGCGCGATCCAATTCACGCACCAACTTGTTTAGATGCGTTTTAGCCGCGCTGACCGTTACTGTTTCTACCATGTAAATAGCCTCCTCTAGATTTTTAATGCCGGATCTCCGGCGGAATCACATCTTGCTGCATCGCTACATGCCCAGCGCCGACTACAACTTCATTTTCAGCAACTAATTGCGGGGTGAAGCGCATCTGACTAGGTTGAAAAGTGAACGCTAACTCAGACAAACGTCCGGAACGATTTTTGCGAAAAATTAAATTCAAATGACGCTCAGCCTTTAATTCTTCATCAGTACTCACCGGATACAAGAAACTGACCACATTAGAATCCTGCTCGATACTACCAGACTCACGCAAATCAGCTAGCTGCGGCGTACGATCGACACGCTTTTCCAATTCACGATTCAACTGCGAAAATAAAATGATCGGAATATCCAGCTCGTTAGTCAATAGTTTCAGCTCGCGGGTGATGGTTTCGATTTCTTGACGTCGATCATGCCGCGCCGCCACCCGATCCAGGCTGATGATCTGCAAATAATCGATCACCGCCACATATTTGCCAGAATCCGCATGTTGCGCATGGTCGCGGATCACCTTGATGATCTGCGGTAGCACCAATAACTTATCGTGCAATTGCAGCCGCTGCTGATCCAACTGCCCAATCGCCGACTGCACCTGCTGCTTCTCAGCCGCCGACATCTGGTACGGATTAGCAAACTTACCCACCGCCACCCCAGTCTGATAGGCAACCGTCCGCTGATAATTATCGGTCGCCGTCATTTCCAAGGAAAATAGATCCACCGCTAGGTCAGCATCGTGGCGCAGCGCATTCTGAATCAAGTTGACCGCAAAGGCAGACTTACCAATGCCAGGTCGAGCGCCAATCGTCCATAAAACGCCACCGCGCAGGCCGCCATTGAGCACCGCATCCACATTTGAAAATGTGTGGATACCGCTAGCTTGCGGATGCGCCAACGCTTGCAACATATCTTGCCCATGCTCCTGCAGGCTGCGCGTCGGTAACTTCGGCTGATTCAACACCGTTAACAACTGACTTTGCGTCTGCAATTCCGCTAAATTCTCTGCGCTAGGCACGATGAAATACGCCTGAGCCGCCAATTGTGCGTTACCCTGCACATACCAAAAATGCAACGTCTGTAAACTATCTTCAAAAATACTTTCGGCATCAAACGGTTGCTCAAAAGCCTGCCACTCATGATCCTCAAACGCTAACGGGTAAGCGGCCTTGAACCGACGCTGAATCTCGATCCAATTACGGTACGGCCCCGGTTCAGCCACCATAAATTGAATAAACTGACGACAACTCTTAACGCCAAACCATTCAGCGTCGATGGTCACTGTTTTGATAGCTTCCGGATGATGTAACAAATAATTGCTCCTATCCTAGTATTTGGTACATAAATTTCTGAACAGTTGTGCCATAATTAATAAAACAAGATAGGAGCATTCCAATGAAACGATATCAAGATGATTTTAAAGCCAGCATTGTGAAGATGCATCGTGAAGAGAAAAGATCTATTCG
>NZ_RHOE01000097.1 GCF_003946385.1 Loigolactobacillus zhaoyuanensis | reverse complement strand
AAAACAGTCTCAGAGGAATATATTTACTGGTTTAATCACCAAAGGATTTCCTTGAAAACAAAAGGTATGTCCCCGTGTGAATACCGAGAACATACCTTAGCAGCGTAGAAATATTTACTTTTGTCTAACTTTTGTGTTGCACTTCAAAAGCTTTTCAAATACTGCTAATTTGGTTTGATAGTAATTTTCACTCTACTGCGATAATGATGCGTATTTTAAAATTTAACGCGTTTGTAAGGAGCCGATACACAACAAGTACCCTGCAAAATCGCCCAGTCTTTTTCGATTGTCAGATTCAATTCCACCTAAGTCAGCAACCCAGGTGCTATCCCAGCCTTTTATGTCCATATATCTTTTGAACGGCGTTAGCGTTGCGATGAAGGCATTATGTTGTGTTGTCCGTAAATCGTCTTGCGCAACTTTATCACTATAGGATAAAAGTAGCCATGCGTTGCGAATCTGGATATACTTGCTGGCATTTACAATCACATCATTCCATAATTCTTTAAAAATCGAATCGTTCGTATCGACGCTGCTCATTATTTTATTGTAAATGGTGACTGCTGCTTCGAAGGCCAAACTATCTTGCCTTGCCAAATATTCATCATAATTAAACATATCAAGCCGCCTTTTTTCATTATTTATTCTATTACACGCGTAATACTAATTTAGCGGTAATTAACCTTTATACTCAAACGAAAAATCCTGTGACAACTTTTTAACGGGTCGCCACAGGACTAGACTTGTTGAAAATAAACTAACACCAAGTTAGCACAAGCTTAAAAGAAGTTCTCGATCACAAAATAACCAATCAATGCAGCTACTAACGCAATACCAATTGCAGCAGCTAAATTCACGAAAAAGCTCAGACCACTGAACGCCACTATCAAAATCAGTACCGCCATACCAATGGCGTGGGTAACCGATTTTGAACGAACTTTCTTTGTTCCGCTCCACGGATTTAGTCCTTTAGACTTCAAGCGGAAGTAATTAAAGCCAATCAACAAGAGCGTAACAATACTATAGCCCAGGCAGGTAGAGCCCATAGCAGTAGCTGATAGGTTAAGGCTGTCCATCGAAACAGACAATATTGTCCACCAAATTGCTGTCGCCCATAATAATAGTACGACTCGCTTAAACTTACTAAGTGAATGGTGGAGCCAACCATAGTGCTTTGGAGAAACACGGAACAAGAACCACCATAAAATGGCCACCGGTAGTGCAAAAATTAAAATTGCTAGTCCAATCGCTAAGCCGGCCCCACCAGTATCTGTATCCTCCACAAATTCATAGGTTCCGTCACCATTTTTATAAACTTTTCCAGTCGCCATCTTCATTCACGCTTTCTATTTAAAACTTGTAATACCTTCACGTACATCTGCTGCAGTGATACTGTTAAGCGACGCTGGATCTGCGTCCATTGATCCATCTGCCACGATTCTAAGGTCACGCGTCTGGCTGATAAACTGTAAAACATTCCGGATCCAACGCCCGTTACCGTCTACTTTGTTATCTTTCTTCGCCTGGCTAATGAAAGCATCAAGCTCGCGACGACCATCTTCAGCCAGCTTTTGGTTCTGCTGCTTTAACTGTAAATTAGCGATTGCAATCAGTTCTTGCTCACTGTAATCAGGAAATTCGATCTTATTAACAAAGCGGCTCGGTAACCCCGAATTTGCTTGCAATAACTGTTCCATCTCAGCAGTATAACCGGCCATGATCACAATTAAATCCGCCCGATAATCGTCCATATCTTTGACCAAGGTTGTGATAGCCTCTTTCTTATACCCATCACCACCACTGCTTGGATCTAGCTCGTAAGCTTCGTCAATAAAAAGCACCCCGCCTTTAGCCGACATAATTAATTCGTGCGTTTTCGGCGACGTCTGACCCGTGTACTCGCCGATCATATCTTTTGCAGTAGCTTCTTTAAGTGCTGACTTTTTAATAATTCCGTTATCATATAAAATCTGGGCTAAAAGTCGGGCAACTTGTGTTTTACCCGTTCCAGCGGCACCGCTAAAAATCAAGTGTAAGCTATTTGTCGCAATATTTTGCCCTAGCTCTTTACGCTTCTTATTGACGATACTGGTCGCAATATAAGCTTTAACCTTCTTCTTCACCTCTTCGAGACCGATCATCTCGTCAAGCTTTTCTTGCGCTGTTTTTTGCTTGGGTTGCGGTGTGAAAGTTTTTCTGTAAGTAAACTTGCTGCCCTTCCAAGTGAATTTCGAATCTTCACTTTCAAAATTCCACTTATTAACATCGTTATAGTTAGTAAAATTGACATTCCCCGACAGAACTCGATTTCGCCACTTGTTTACGATCTGCCAGTCGCCGCTTAGGTTAACGACAACGTTTTTATTTTTAGGGGCAACTTGAAACAATTTAGCGTTTTCTGCATACTGCTTCAATAAATCCGGGGTGCAGTCAGGCGTGACGACTTGCTTAATGGTTGTATCCCCATAAATTTTTAACCCAGTAACAACTTTCAAGTTCAATGCTTGATTTATGTCCAAGCTCATATCCATCATGAATTCATTAATTAAAATACGTTTTCCGCGGGTGCTGATACTGCTCTCTAAAGCATTTAATCTTTGAATTTCTCCAAAAATATTTAAATTTGTATTCACTGCATCTAGTTTTTCTAAACTAAGCTCGGTTGCTGACCAAGCCTTATTTTCCAATAAGGCGATCATATTTTCAGGCGCTTCAGAATTGCCTAGGCGTAGGGATGTCCCAACTAATTTCTTTGTATATAATTTCCCATAATCAATGGTCACATTATCACAGCGTAATTGGGCAAACGAAAACTTCAAACTTGATACCGCGGGGTAAGCATTAGTAAATGTTTGATGTGTAAACGTACAGTCTTCCAGATACAGCTCTATCCCTGCAGAGCGAGTAGTAATTGCGTTTGCTTTTTCGCCAATGACAAAATTGCAATTTTTAATTTTACAGTGATTATAAAGCTGTAAACCGGCTTCCGCATTTTCGACATGGAACGTGTGCCCCTGGCCATCGATCGTAATAGCCGCATTGATTGTGACCGAATCAATAATATCCGAAATCAGTACGACGGTATCACCATTTTGTAATTTACCCGCTATTTCCAGCAAGGCAGCTTCTTTAGGCTTATTACCCAATAACCGACCAATCTTATAGTTCATTTCGTACCCCCACATATAATAAATATCTACTTAAAAAACATTGATCCTGTTTATTCCTTGTAATAGGCCTGGGTACCAACACCAGATTGTCCACCGCCTAAAATTAAGCGATCACGTGTATCGTCAGAATCATCAGTCCCATATAGCGATGCAGCATCTGGTAATTTTATATTTTGGGGCACGATCAGTAATGGCGTGAAGGGCCCAGCGCTAGGATCAAAAGTACCGATTCCGCTTGTCATGTATCCGTTGGTAACCTCACCTGATGTTATTACTTCTGGATAACTGTTATTATCTGCCCCGCTGACAACGGCACCCTTTGAATAATAAGCTGTACTGTCAGCTGGTTTATCCATAGTCTTATCCGTGACAACAATGGTTTTACCATCATGAGCATTTTTCCAAGTACCAACAAGGCTGGAAAAATCATTTTGGGCAAGTTGATCAAGATTTAAATTTGCTTTGGTTGTAGCCGCGACTTGCTTCGTTGCGTTTTGGGTAAAAATTTCAGTATAGTTATTGTTACTGGTCCAGATAGCAATGATATTTTGATTATTGCCAATTGGGCCGCTAGCCGTTTTAAAATCATTCGTTGTTCCCTTAGGATAAAAAGTAACGGACCAGTTGATTGCTACACTTTGATCGTTCAGATTTGCCGTCAACACATTATCTTTTGTTTGGAATGATAAGTTATGGCTACCGGCATTATCGGTCAACGCTTGATCTCGGATACTGATCGAATCACTTGTAATGGTATTTTTTGAAATATTAAGACTGCCAGTTCCGCCCTCTATAACCCTCATACCCGGTCGTTCAGCTAACATAGGCGACTGATAGCCTATTTGCGTCCAATTGCCAAGCAAACTACTGTAATCACCTTTTTTAATTTGGGTAAGGTTCATTACTTTTACTTTTTTTGGCTTAGTGAAGTGAACCCCCGGTATTGGACCAGAATCCAATACCGGGGGTTTTACTATGACTAAATATACTAAGCAGTTTAAACTGCAGGTGGTTCAAGACTATCTCACTTCTTCGTTAGGGATTGTATTGATTGCTAGAAAGTACCAGTCATATTATCAGATGAACCCATGGAAAGACTCCCTTTATGCAGTTCATATTTACCGCGCTCATTGTCATAATAAGAAACGCGCTGTAATGGGAAGAAATTGAACACGCTAACTTCGCCAGTAGTCGGACCGTACCCACCACCAGACAGTTCGCGCAGTGTCGTCATATAGACCGTTTTTTTTGCAATTAGCTGTTTTAAATACTTTTGACTGCTGTTAGCCGACTTTGATACCGAATTAGCGACTTGTTTGAAGTCACCTGCTTGATAGACAAAGGTGTATAAGGCCAGCTGTTCCTGCCTATCGACCCAAACATTGAGTTTAGTACCTGCCGCCAAATGGTCGACCTTTAACTCACTAGCCAGATTATCACGAATCAGCTGTCCCGTTTCATTAGCAGCATAGCCGTAACTCATGCTGCGGTTGGCCGTAAAAGATAAATCGAGCTCGTGACCCACTAAACCTAAAGTAACCGCCGCTTGCAAAGCTGCTTGTTCTTTTACGCCTTTTTCAGTGTTAAGTTGTGCGTAGTGCTGCATAGAGACTTTTTTTTGTGCAGTGGTTGGCGTGAAGGCCACATTATTGACCTGAAAAGGCCCATTGCCATCAGTTTGACGTAGATAGTAGTCATTGGCGGCAGCGGGAAAATTAATTACGCTAGCGAACACACCATTTGTCAGATCATCTAGCGCCTGATTCGTCGAATTGACCCACGGCTTATTTTTAGTTTCTTGGGCTGGATAAAAAGCTAACTTTACGGGCTGCTCCACCTTATTTTCCGTAATACTATTTTGTAAAAATGGACTACGTTGATAATCAGCGTGCGTAAATTTGACTGTTGCTTGACTAGTAACGCCGATTGCTAGGTGATGGTATTGATATGTGATCAATTGTGGCGTTAGCTGATAAACCGCCTGATAATATTGCTTGATTATCGCCGTTCGTACCGTTTCCGCCGCTGCACGTTTCGTCTGTTGTCCATGGACTGTTGACCTACCAAACAATCCCAATATCAATAAACCGATCAACAGAATAAGTTGCCTTTTTTTCCTCATCCCTAATCCCCTATCTTTATGACATAGAATTCGACCACGCCTTCAATTACGGCTGGCATTAAAATTGAATTGGTGCACCGTATTCAAGTGGTTGCTTCTTATTATCAAACTCAACCGTCACTGAATGATCAGGTAGCTTTTCCGTCTGTTCATCGCCAACTATGGCAGCGAAACTATAGCGAAAATACTTAACTTGTTGTACATCATCTAGCGTTTGTTTGAAACAAAAATAAATGTATTGACTGCGATTCTTATGCCGTGGCATGCCACCATCCATAATAAAACTGGCTGCTGGCTCATAACTAGTCCCTAAGTTAGTCACCAATCGGCCTTGACTTGGATAGTAATAATTATCATATTTACCCGTTTTGATCGTGATTTGAAAAACAACTGCACCATTGACTGACACTTGATCCTTGCCCATATCGATCATCGTTGGTTGAAATTTTGCCACCCATGCCTGATCCAGCGTAATCTGGGAATCCATCCATTTTAGTTTCTCCGAACTGAGTACCAGCGGCCATACTTCAATCAAATCACTTTCAGGTGGATCAGTTAGCGGAATTTTACCAGAACTAGGGATAAATCGATTGCTGACAACTGAACTTTTTAACGTGGTGTCCATGGCATCACTGAAGCTATCATACGGTGTGATCTGCCCTGCAGCTGCTTTCTTCTTGCTAACTGCAGTAGAACTGCTTTTTACCGCCTGCCGCTTATCTGCCACCGCCTGGTTTGCCAAGACTACGCCTGACAAAATGATTATCAATAGGCCTAACGACAGCAAAACCCACCGCCACACCTTTTTACTTTTTCGTGATGCTTGTGCGATGACAGCACCGTTATGCCATTTAAAAATCGCAAAACTCAACCCACTCACCAGCAAAATAATGACCAGCCGTAACAATAAACTTAAACTCGTTTGCAGCGTCAACGAGAGGCTACGGTGTAAAACGATTGCATCAAAAAGTAGTTCGTCGATCTTAGTCAATACCCAATAAAGGCCGCCAGCTAAGCCGAGAAACAACAGCACGCTACGTATTTTTTTGCCTCTTGAATTTATACTTTAAGTGCAACAAAAGAGACTCATGATATGAATCCCTGTAAAATGGTGTTTGCGAAGACAACCATCGAAGGGAGCACATAATCATGAACCCATACAAACATCTTACCATGAGTGAACGCGAAACGATATTCCTGA
>NZ_RHOE01000096.1 GCF_003946385.1 Loigolactobacillus zhaoyuanensis | reverse complement strand
CAAACTGGGTCGAAACTTTTCAAAATCCGACTGTTACTGCCGCTATTCTAGATCGGTTGGTTCATCATGCCTACGTAATTAAAATCACCGGTAAATCTTATCGAATTAAGGGAGCCGATTGACCGCCACAAACCTACATTTTTTAACCGCCATAAACCTACATTTTTACGCCGCCCTTGACAATCACCTATACATTGTGTATTATTAAAACGTGTGGTGCTAGTTTGTAACATTTAGAAATTTAACAAAAAAGTCCAACCCGGTTAGACTCATAAGTGACAAAACTTAAAAGGAGTAATAACTGTGTTGAACCACCTCAAGTTTAAGCAAAATCGTCACGAATTACAAGTTAGTTTCCATTACTTTTACCAGTTATGTTCATTGCTTTATCAGTGTTATTGTCCGCGTAGCGTCATTGAGCGGCGCAACGTTGAACATACTAAAATTACTGATATTAAACTTTTAGCTTTACTGTGCTTACAAGTCACACTGGAAATTCAATCGCAACGCCGCTTCTATTATCTGATGGCAGCGTTTATGCCGCGGCAAATGGTGGTATCACGTTCACGTTTCAACCGCCGCGCGCAACAATCACTGGCAGTAGTCAATGCCATTCGCTCAGGTATCACTAAGGATTATGCTCATTCGGGCGACCTAGCGATTATCGACAGTTTACCCAACCCACTATGTGCCAAAGTTCGTAATTTCAGAGTTAGAATTTTTGCTGGGAAGGCCAACATTGGCTATAATGCCACCAAGAAAATGCCATTTTATGGGTTTAAAACCCACATGGTCGTCACGGCTAATGGCTATATTCTGAATTATGTGATCACGGTAGCCTCAGTTCATGATGCTAAGGTAGCGCCTGAGCTAATTAGCGGTTGTCCTTGTCCCAATATTTTGGCCGATGTTGGTTATGTTGGGAAAAAACTCAAGACCAGTTTTAGGGCCCTAGGCTATAACTTATGGACGCCTTATCGTTCTAATATGAAAGGTGCTAAACAGCATAATAAGCGTCAACTCAAGGCGTTACGGCGGACAATAGAGTCACGCTTTTCAATTTTAGCCCAGCAATTTGGGATTGAAACCAATCTCACCCGTAGTCTATTTGGTTTTCAATTAAAGATTGAATTGACGATATTGGTATACAATTTAGGCTTTTTTTATTTTATGACGAACTAGCACCACGCGTATTATTAAAGTAACTTTATGTTTAGAAATGAATATTTCACTGCTAATAAAGTGACTATATTGAGTATGGGGATTAGCGATATGGAGACGGTAAAATTTTATTTTTGGGTCGATCAAAAAGATGATTATTGTGCGCAGCTAATAGAAGTCACGCGGCTTTATTTTAAAACCAAGATCGACCAGCCGTCGCTAATAGAACAATATCCGGCTGATTTAGTAGATAGTGAGATAACGATGCATCTTTATACCCACA
This sequence comes from Loigolactobacillus zhaoyuanensis, assembly GCF_003946385.1. Classification (GTDB taxonomy): domain Bacteria; phylum Bacillota; class Bacilli; order Lactobacillales; family Lactobacillaceae; genus Loigolactobacillus; species Loigolactobacillus zhaoyuanensis. The sequence goes on along the minus strand of NZ_RHOE01000096.1, from coordinate 5,804 downwards.
TTTTGATGCTAGCGCAGCAATTTCATAATCAGATATATACTTTTTTGCAAGATAACTTGAAGCGGCAGCAATTACCCAGCCAGAATTTAAATTATCGAACCGTCGTGCGACTTTTTAGCATGTTTCTATCCGCTGATGTGGCTAAAACAATGAATGTTGCTGAGATGCAGCAGCTTTATTACTTGGCTGAAACTATTAAGTCAGGTAATGAGCGTGCTGTCCAAAAATTGCAGCAATTACGACCCGATTTTTTTCGTAGTCAAGCTGACCCATTGGACTTTTCTGGTAATAGTCTCAGTAGTCATCTGGATGTCTTCACGTCGGTCTATACAAATCAGGCTGTATTATTAATTAACGAGCTAGATCTGCTTAATTTTGAACGTTCTGCGCAGACTTTTTGGCAGCAGATACCGGAAACACTGGCGATTGAACAGGAGTCTTTGCTAGCATTGCTGGGGTGAGGGAGAATCTGATGGTCAAGGATCAGCGTTGATTATTATGATGCCGATCATAAGTAGACAGGATAGTCGTTGGCCTGATAATTTGTGGGTGCTGATCAAGTAGTCATGGATGTTAGTTCGGCAATGATCGAATTATTACGGCAACGTGCGATCGATAGTATTACGAATTATTAAATTGAAATGAAATAACGCCAAACAGCCACACTTTTGATTGAGTGTGGCTGTTTGGCGTATTCGGTGTTTATTCAGCGTCGGCTACTGGTTCTACAGCCTCTGCTTCACCGCCAAAAATTGGTGTTACTGTCCGTTCAATATACTGCGCCTTGATCGGCGTTGCGTACGGATTAACAGCTTCCAACTCAAACATCTTCAAATCGGCGATGGTTTGCATCGCCGTTTTGACCGTGGTTTCGTCCAGGGTCTGGGAAGCGTAGTTCAGGCGCATGTGTTTCGTTTTGCCGATTTCGTTCTTGAACTCCATATCAAGTTGTTTCATGGGAATGCTCCTCTCTGTGGTGGATTGGGTGTAGTAGTAGATAATTTAGTGGTGCGGCATTTTCGCAATTTGGCGTCGGGGCGTACGCTTGGCGGCGAAAATGGGGTGGTGTGCGTTACTCAAGGGTAGTGGAAACGTGCTAAATGGTGCAGGTTTCTGCGACTAGCTACGTTGTGTGAACGAGTCACTACGTGTCTCTTATCACCCAACTGCCATGTTTCTTGCGGCACGAATTTTGCCACAAGAATAGTCAACGCCCGTAACATCAAAGATTATTAGCGGTTTTTGCTAATAATCAACTACTTTTGTGGAGTAGTAGGCTGATGCGCAAATCCTGAGCGCCTAATTTATCACTCTAGCCGAAACGTGGTCGAAAAAGCAGCTTATTCCGTATAGCTACGCTGTTCGAACGAGCCACTTGCGTGTCTCTTATCGTCCAGCTAGGCTATAGGCCATAATCTGAGCGCTTTTTCAACGCGCTCTAACCTGCGTAGTCGTGTCGATCATACACAACAGTGACGGCGGCGCTGTAGCCTTCGTCGGCTAGCTCAGCGATGGTCTTACCGAATTTATCCAGTTGTTCGGTCGTGGTGCCTTCTTTGACGTTGACGAACTTGTGTGTCGCTTCGCCGTCGATGTTGTCGCCGACGGTTTTGATCTGCAAGTCTGTTTTCAAAATAGCCATGGGATGACCTCCTTAAGATTATGGCTGCGCTATTCTATCGTTGATCAGCAACTTAGTGGTAGGCGCCAGTTTTTAAAAGGTAAAATTCAGCGGCCGCTATTTTATCCTTCACTTATAGATGCCGTATGAGCGGGCCGATTTGTGCCACCTTTTTTCTACAGGGTATCTAAAAAGGCGCAGTAATCTGCTTTTTTAGGCGCGTTTAGTCTAGATTGGTTGAGAACATGGTAACTGAAATCAATCGTTACAATAATTGCTGTAACTTTGCCAATAACTTAGTTCGGCGGCGGTAAACGGTGCGGCGACTAATTTTTAATTGTTGGCAGATCTCGGTGATCGAGTCATCTTGCAGGTAAAGTAGGCGGAATAATTGGTTTTCGGTTAGCGGGAGTTCAGTTAGTAGTTGCTGCAAGAGTAGTGCTTGGTATAGACTGTGTTCGGTGTCGCTACTGCGGTCATCGGGCGCGGTGTGGCCGAAGTAGCGTTGGTAACAGTCGTGTTTGCGTAGTAAGTCAATCACGCGTTGGCGCAGTTTGATGTAGAGATAAGTGTGGCGATCAAGGCTGGCGCCATTTTCGGCATAGCGGCAATACGCGTCGACATAAGCCAGGATGCATTCTTGAAAATAGTCGTCAAAATCAGGATTCTGTCGGGTGATGTTGAGTTTTTTTAAGACGCCGAAAATCAGCTTTTTATCGGCAAGTGCAGCGTTAAATGCGGTGTTGATCAATTGATTTGTCATTGGATCACAACCTTTTCTGTAGTGATCCCAGACGTCTAGGACGCTATAAGCATACTGGTCGACGCAGCAATCATGCAAACGACAAAAATGGCAAATTTACGAATAAAAATAAAACGCTTTCTTGATGCAAAAGCCTTTGGTGGTGCTAACTTAGCTTTTTTAATGTAAGCTTAATAATATTTTTATTAAAAAATAAGCGCTTCCTCATGCACTGGTTTACCTTTGTCGTTTATGCCATTAATGTAGCTAATTATTATCGTCGATATTTAAAGGGGTTAAAAAATGTTAGTTCGAAAACCCAAGTTTATTAACGACGACGTACCGTATTTTGATTTGGAGCAGATCGAATCGCGGTTAGATCTGGTTGAGTTGAGTGATGAATTTGTGATAAGACCTGATACGGTTTATGTCGCTAGCTTAGCGCATGCGGCTAATATGGAAGGTAAGCGATACTATACGGCTATGATCGGGATCAATGGGCGTTGCATCTTGACCACTTGTAAGTCTAACGATTTGATCAGCGAGTATAGTAAGCGGTCATTAACGAGTCCGCGATTTTGGCATTGGGTAGCACGTAGATTGGGCTGGAAGCCGCTTTATTTTGCGGGGGAGAATTCGTTTGTACCGGAGAGCACACCTAGCTGGGGGCAAACTTCATGGATCGGCAGTCGCTGGTACGATTCGATTTATACTACTAGTAAGGCAACCTTTGTGACTTTTACGCAGCCGCAAACACAACGGCAAGTGATTGTTCGGGTGCATATCTGCAAGCGGAAGTTACTTAAGAAGTTGGCGCAGGTGCGCGCAATGCTGATTTATACGCACCAGTTGACGCAATGGGCGATCGAACAGTGGCTGCCTAGTAGTCATGTTGACTTAGTTGTTCCGGCTAACTTGCCGGAGATACCTGGATTAAGGCTACCACTGTGGTCGGCATGGCAGATTCGGCAGTTTATCTTCGCTAATCACGATGAAGATGTTTGTTATATCGCAACAGATGAGTGTTGCAGTACGATCCATGAGGCGACTGAACGGGCGCAATACGCCTGGTTTCCGCCGCGTGAGTTGATCAAAGCACGCCGGCAGCAGTCATAAAAGTGACTGTTGTGTGCAACAGTGTTGGGTGTTGCCAACAACGGTCAAGGGTGTTTCGGGCAACAGGATGCAGTGTTGTCAGCAACACTGACGATAAAATTTAAATCGTTATCGACGGTAATTCTTAGTCAAAAACTTTAAAAAAATAGACCGCGTCAGTTGCGTTAAATCAACGTTTACTGTATGTGGTCTATTTTTTTTGCCTAAATTGTGGCACAAAAGCGGTCGTTGATACGGCATCTATAAGTGAAGAAATAAAAAGAGGTGCTGGGTTTGCGAACGTTATTTAGACTACCGGATGATTTTTTACATTTACCGGAATGGTAGATTGCAAATTTAATCCGAATTTTTGGACAAATTTGTCAGCATCACCTGATACGGTGTTTGCCAGTCGAGTATTTTAAGCGGTCGCTGGTTAATTTGGAGTAACGTCGTCGTTAAATCTTGAGCACTAATGTGCTCAAAACGAGTCCCTTTAGGATAAAAATAACGTAAATTCCGATTAAAGCGTTCATTACTACCACGTTCAGCTGGCGTATAAGCATGGCAGTAATAGGTCTTAATACCATATTGTGATTCAAGTGATACTAGCCCACTAAACTCAGTGCCACGGTCCACAGTAAAGCTGTGCACCGGACCATTAAAAGTGGTTAGGAACTTAGTTAGGGCTTCATTAACAGTCGCTGTCGTCCGATCTTTTAACCGGTATGCCCAAAGGAACCGTGATTTGCGATCGATTAAAGTTAATAAAACTGCCTTACTATGCCCACGAGGACCAACGACTGTATCTAGTTCAAAATCGCCGATGCGATTACGTTGATTAATCATCATGGGACGCTGTTCAATTGATCGCCCCAAAGATTGATTATATTTGGATCGTTGGTCAACGTTACGCCGTTGGCGTACGCCATGTTCAGGTAGATCATTCAAGGAGAAACCAATTCTCCCCTGATTTAGCCAATTATAAATAGATTTAGTCGCTAGTTTAAATTCGTGAGCAATCATTCCTGGTGACCAGCTTAGACGTAAATGGTTGAGAATTTTTTGCTTTAACTCATCGCTCAGCTTAGTTTTCCGACCACATCGTGATCGCTTGTATTCGGCATCTGTTTGTGCTAATTCAGCCTGATAAGGTTGACATCGAGATAATTCATAAGAAATTGTTGACGGTGATCGGTTCAGCCGAACGCCCATTTGGATATTGGACAGCCCTAGTTCACAAAAAGTTTCGATTTTAATTCGTTCGGAATAGGTTATACTAGACAAAAGATCAGCTCCTAAAAGATGGGTTTGTAGTAAACACCATTTTAAAGGAAGCTGATCTTTTTTGTCCGAACAGCGTTCGGATTAATTTTACAATCTACCAAATTACAAGTTTAATCCAACCAGGACCGAGAAATCTCATAATAGCAGCAAAAAAGGCTAAGGAACAGGAATCCACAGAGGCATCACACATATGTTTCAAAAACAGATTCAAAGCGTCTTACAAGTTACCATATAAGGGTTATGTTGGATGATCACCATAATATTCTTAAAATTGATTGACCATTTGGCCGATAAAAAACATGATAGAGACTATCATGGAATCCTCTATCAAAAGGTAAATGAAAAATCTTGAATTGCAGTCAATAGGTGAGATCGCTTCTTGGACTTCAATTGTAAATCAACCAATGCGGTGTTATATTTGATGATAGATTGTATTTAATAGCGTTAGTTAAAACGTGTGGATGTAAGCTGATTCCTGAGACAACTTTTAAGAGAGGGTATAATGAATAAATCATCTCTCAAAAGGAAGGAATTTTTACATGCCAACTCGTTACGACAAAGAATTCAAACAAAACATTATCAACCTATATAAGCAAGGCGAATCAGCTGCCCAACTGGCCAGAGAATATGGCATTGGCTATTCAACAGTTCATAAGTGGATCCAGGGCCAGGCCAAAACTCAATCCGGTAAATCGCCAGACGAAATCAAAGTGATGGAAAAGCGACTGGCTTCGCTGTCTGAGGAGAACGAAATCCTAAAAAAAGCCCTGGGCTTCCTTGCGCAGAAGTAACCAATATCTTTGATTACATTCACCAAGAAAGCCATCACCACCAGGTAACCAAGATGTGCCGAATCCTCGGTGTTTCCAGAGCTCAGTATTATCGTTATCGATCCCCCAAATCTTCAAAACGCCGGGCCGAAGATGCGGACTTGAAACAACGGATTCTGCGGATTTTTGCGGAATTTAAGCAGCGATACGGTGTTATGAAGATCCCCCATGAATTGAATCTGGAACTTCAACCACTGCAGCTTCGGTGCAGTCCACGACGGATTTCCCG
>NZ_RHOE01000095.1 GCF_003946385.1 Loigolactobacillus zhaoyuanensis | reverse complement strand
TTTGGCTTCCGTAACTATCATCATTTAGTTTCTCGAATCAAGTTACAACAGATGCGCACGAAACCAAATAAAAAAACAGAATTGGAAGTTGCTTAACTTCCAATTCTGTCTAAAATTAGCTATCAACAGGATTTGACAAAGAGCCAAAATTACTTTTGTCAGCGACTCACTTCCACTTACGATTCACTTTGAACAAATTGTTTGGCTCGAGCAGCTATATGTTTGACACGAATACAGAATTGCAATATAAACGTCAAAATTGCGCCGCTACCATTAATAATAAGCTCAGCCAAAAAAATAATTACTGAAATAAAGCCAGCAAATAACTGTGCTGCCGTCAAATAAATCAATCCGGCAACCAATAATAAACCGACAAGCATGAGCATTTTCATGCTGATCCATCCCCAATACTCAAACTATTTTAATAATAGTTTTCTGAACAATGTCTCCATTTTAACATGTTTTACGCTTTTAGTATAACTTATACTGAAATGTACATTTGCGCGACTACAGTTAGTAACCGAGGGGTTAGATTTTACGTTCTGCTGCTACTTGCTTATAATGGAGATATAGAAAGCGGGTGTGCCAAGTGAAATTATATCAAGCCTTAACGCAAGTCACGCTTAATAACGAATTAGTCGGCCAAGCGTCTACCTTTCATACAACTTTAGATACCGCTAAACCTTTAACAAACGATTTACCAACTCTCTACCATTACATCGATAGTGTCTTGAAAGCTGGTGCTAACCATAAAGATAACAATTTACAGTATGTTACTGACCATATCTTCATTCTAGAAAATTTTAATTTTAGCGCACATGAATTCACACGCCAATTAACAACTCCAGATACACAAGCTGACTTTGCCTACCATCTAGTTCAAGATCTTAATCGTCATTTAACTATTAACTTAGATCTACCTAATCAGGAAATCCAGTTACTATTTGTTGAATGATAACAATATGCTGACAGCCAGCGATCCAGTCTGGTGCAACCAACCGCGAATAAATTCGCGGTTTTTTTCGTCCGTAATCTGACTTTTATTTATAACGCTGTCGGATCGTTGCTTTTTAACTGCTTGGCCGCTGCGTGCTTAAGCAAGAAAGGGGCTACTAAAGTTGTTAGGACAATTACAATAATTGTGGCGGAATAGTATTCCGGCACAATTAACTTAGCCTGATAACCGATCTGGGCAATGATCAACGCCATTTCCCCACGTGACACCATCCCGGCACCAACAGTATAACCACTGGCCAAGTCAAAGCCAGCGATTCGTGCGCCAAGACCGCCACCAATCAGTTTAGTTAGAACGGCAACGATCGTTAACACAATAATAAACCACAGCGCACTACTCATCCCGGTAAAATTCATTTCCAAGCCGATACTGACAAAAAACACCGGAATAAACACCGCGTAACCGATTGGCTCAACGTTATGATCAATTTCAGCTTTATACGGTGTCTGCCCCACTGCGATCCCAGCAAAAAACGAACCAACAACCGCCGACAAACCAATTAAATCTGCTAAATATGCCATACTTAAACAAATGATCAAGGACATAATTGTGACCGCAGCCCCCAGTAAAAATCGCTCGGACAAGCGCATCAAGAATGGGGCGATCCATTTGACGACAAAATAAATACCAACAAAGTACAAAATCTGTTCAATGAAACCAATCATCAAATTAGGTGCACTACCACCAGTGTTTTCGCCACTTAAGCTCACAAAAACACTTAGAATAACGACGCTCAAAACATCATCCACGACAGCAGCCGCTAAAATAGTAGTCCCTTCTTTACTATCTAATATTTTTAATTCACGTAATACTTCAACCGAAATTGAAACTGATGTCGCGGTGAAGATAACGCCCATAAAAACAGCTAGTAACAAGGAAAAATGGAACCATAAACTCACTAATGTGACTAGGCCTAGCGGAAATACCACCCCAATAATTGCGACCCAGATACCAGGCCGTAAATAGCGCCGTAATAAACCAATATCGCTTTCTAAGCCAGCCATAAACATCAACAAAATAACACCAATTTCCGAAAAATCATGGATAAAAGTACTTGGTTGGATCCAATTTAGAATCGCCGGGCCTAAAACGATGCCGACTAATAACTGGCCGATCACCGCTGGAATACCAATTTTACGGCTGAAATGTCCCGCCAATAACGTGGTTACCAAAATCAAACATAAAACACCTAAAAATTTCATAATAGCTCCCTTCAATTTATCAAACAAAAAAGCAGACACCAATCCAGCCCTCCTCACCCTAGAAGGGACTGTCTTGAAAGCATCTGCTCCAACCGTCTAAGTTATTTAATTTTTACGTCGGCGACCGAGTAAACTCAATAATAAGCTGACCACGCCCAAACCAATTAGAATGTAACTTGGTACTGCGTAACTATTGAGTACCGCGTTACCAACCGCTGCAGCTGCGGTGCCAAAGACCTTGGCTCTGACTGCCACCAATTCAATGATACCAGCAGCAGAAACGCCAAAGTAGCCAATAAAAATAATCACACCGCTACTTAAAGTGATCCAGCCAAACTGTTTGGCAAACCGAAACACATTATGATCTAGCCATAAAAGGATAGCCAATAAAATGACGGTCAGTGCGGTTGCACCCCAGAAAATAATGTTAACTGTACTGTGAACTGTTTTAATTTTCTGCGTGGCTGCCGTTACTTGAGTCACGTTTAATTCATTAGTCAAACGCGTGTCTAATGTATTAGTCAGCCCTTTCACCAACGTTGATGTTGCCCCAAACTCAGCTAGTAGCGCACTTTGTTGGTTTAATTTTGTGGTTAGCGTTGATTGTGCGTGCGCAACAATATGACTCACTGAGATCGGTTGGCTAGTACCCGCCCCTAAATTACGGACCGATTGATCAAGATCTTGTTGGGCCGCTTTAGTTGTCACCAGTTGTGGTGCTAATGTACTAGGTAAGCCACGGTCAGTGACTACGTTCGTCAATTCTGCATTAGCGACTATGGCTAACTGTTTGCCGGCATCGGTTTTATCCAATTCAGTAACTAGATAATCAGCATTAAAAACACGCTGCCGGGCCACACCGGTACCGACGGCTAGCAACAGACTGACTACAGCCAGAAAGCTCAACAAGACGGCCAACCCGCCATGACGCTTTGGTGGTGCCGCAATTACATTTTGTTTGCGGGCTTGACTTCTACTCGGTAAATTCATTAAACATACTCCTTCGATTTTACAATTGTTTATTGGCGTCGATCGTAGCCTAATATATCCCGCTACTCATTCGCAGAATCAAACTAAACTATAGCATAAATAGAAATCTCAGCCAAAAGAATGGCCAGCTACCGCCAACGAAATTATGCCGGCTACTTACTGCATTCAAATTGATCAATAATTCTCTATAATTAGTTTACCACGTTATCCCCAATTTCTGAAAAAAGCTCGTATAATTAATTATATTAGATCGACTATCTTTAGGAGGTTCGCCAATATGCTACAAGCCCTTTTCTTCGACTTAGACGGCACTTTAACCGATTCTCAAGCAGGAATCGTTAATTCAATTAAATATTCACTCAATAAATTAAACTTACCCCAATTAGATGCAGCAACTTTAAAATTATTCATTGGGCCGCCATTACTGGCTTCCTATCAAAAATATTGTGGCCTAAGTGCTAACGATGCGCAGCAAGCTTTGACCACGTATCGCGAATATTATACGCAGCAGGGTATTTTTGAAAACAAAGTTTATTCTGGCATTCCAGCCGCACTTGGGCAATTACAGCAACATTATCGGCTTTACATCACTACATCAAAGCCAGAACAATACGCCCAGCAAATTAGTGACCATTTTCAACTAAGTCAGTATTTCACTGCAATCTATGGCGCAAGCATGGACGAAACGCGCGCTGCTAAAAGTGAAATTATCGCTTACGCGCAAGACCGCACTGGCTTTAACCAGCCACAACGACTGGTCATGGTCGGCGATCGCGAAAATGATATTAATGGTGCCCATGATCATGGCTTGCAAAGCATTGCCGTCACTTATGGTTTTGGTTCACCAGCTGAGTTGACTGCTGCGGCGCCTAGTGCTTTTGCTGCCACGCCCATGAGTCTACCGCAAATCGTTACCCAGCTTGATCACTAGACTGACTGACTTTTTTAGGTGTGGCCATCTAATTAGCTTGTTTAGTATGGCGCAACCTACATTTTTTGAAAGGATACTTTTATATGATTAAATTAGAGCGAATTTACACAAAGCCAGCGGATCACAGCGGCTACCGAATTTTAGTTGACCGCCTGTGGCCACGCGGGATCAGCAAGGTGAATGCTGCGCTGGATCAATGGTCTAAAGAAATTGCCCCCTCCAATGAATTGCGTAAATGGTTCGATCATGAGGTCGCTAAATACCCAGAATTTCGTCAGCGCTATTTGGCGGAATTAGCAGCTAATCCAGCCACTCCTGATTTTTTAAAGTTAGTTACCCAACAACCAACCGCCATTTTTCTATTTGGTGCCAAGGACGAACAACACAATCAAGCAGTTGTACTAAAAGAATATATTGAACAGCAAAATAACGCCTAGCAAAAGGCGTTATTTTTTGATGGCGCGAATAATTTGGGCTTCGATCAACTGTAAATCATGCTGTTCATCGACTGGGACTTGTGGCACCAACCGCTGTTGAATGAAGTAAGTTAGAAGCTGGCTAATTATTGTCCGCTCAATAGCAACTAAATCCAACTCTTGGCGCACGCCTACTTTTTTCAGCGCACGCAATAAATGTTGCGTGATCATTGGTTGTGATTCCTGCACCACTTTAAAAAATAAAGTCCGGACAGTCGGATTAGTCAACAATTCGGTCAATACGATCGTAAAAGCTTCGGCGTTTTCTTTTAAAAACTGGTAACGATTCTGAATGATAAAATGCACGATTTCGGCCAAAGTTTTGTATTGATCCAGCTCGGGTAAAAAGTCATCACGATAGCGCGGATATAAGTTTTCTAAGATCGGCTGAATAATTGCCAACAATAGATCCTGCTTGGTCTTAAAATATTTAAAAATCGTGGCTTGACTGACCGCCGCTTGTTGCGCAATCTGCGCTGTTGATGTGCCATTATATCCTTGTTGTGCGAACAGCGCTAACCCAGCCAGTAAAACAGCCCGCTCCCCTTTAGGCATTTTTTGTTCACTGACCCATTCACGATAATTATTGAATATATTATTTTCCATATCTGTCCTCTCTCACTTTGAATTTCTATCATTTAGTACTTCTTACCCGTGCTAATGAACAATCTAAACTTTACGATAACGCCGTAAACCAACAATATTTAGGATGGTCAAACAAACTAAGAAAAGTAGCAGCATACCGATATCCAAACCTAAGCTAGTCAACGGTACTCCACGGGTGATAATTTGCGTGGCGGCGTCACCTGAATATTTGATTGGAATCACGTAAGAAATACCTTTGACCCAGCCGGCCATTGAATCCAGCGGAATAATACCGGAGAAAAAGACTTGCGGGATCAATAAAATCGGAATAAATTGCATCATTTGAAATTCGGAATTAGCAAAAGTTGAAACCAAAATACCGAAGGCCAGTGCCACTAATGCTAACAACAAATTGATCAGCACGACATAAGCTAGATTACCCACTACCTCAACGCCGAGTAGCCAAATCGTTACCAGTACGATCAAAATTGTTTGGAAAATGGCCAAAATACCATAGCTAAGCATATAACCAAAAACAATTTCCGCACGTTTGACTGGCGTAGCTAAAAGCCGGTCAAGGGTGCCGCTAGTACGTTCCTTCAATAAAGCCATGCCTGAGATCAAAAAGACGAAGAAGAAAACAAAAAAGCCCATTAAAATTGGCAAAATTTTAGCAAAAAAGCCGGTGCTTGCATCGCCATAAACGTAATGATCAGTAATTTTAGGTGTCGTGGCTTTAGCCGTAGTTCGATCAGGCGTACTGGGCGCATTGGGCAGTTGGCTACGAAGTTTAGCCAATGCGCTGGTCGTACCAGCTAATTTTTCTTTTAAATGACTCATTGCGTTAGTTGATAAGGCATTGCGAAACGCCATTTTAACTGCTGTGGTTTTACTGGCATCCGTATTAGCGTAGGTCAGACTATAGTTATTATTCCGTTGCCGGACAATTGCGTCCAATTGATCATCGTCTAAAGCCCTTTTAGCAGCCTTATAATTGGAATAGCCTTTTACCGTAACGTGCTTGGTCTGCGCGAGATCACTTTTTAATGAGCGGGTCACCGCCACGGTCCCCACACTTACATCAGTTGATTGGCTAGCTGAAAAGACAAAATTCAGTAAAATCAAAATAAAAATTGGTGCCAAAAACATTAAGGCTAATGTCCGTTTGTCGCGTAGCAATTCCTTAAGCACTCGAGTCATGATGGCAAATGTTCTCATAGTTGTACACCTTCTGCCTTTAAAAATACCGCTTCGATCGTTGCCACTTGATATTGTTGTTTGAGTTGTGTCGGCGTATTAAAGGCGATCACATCTCCACCAAGCAATAAAGCCACACGATCAGCAAGTTCGGCCTCATCCATAACGTGAGTGGTGATCAAAATACTGCGACCAGCATCACGAATTTTATTTAATTCGCGCCAAACTTGGCGGCGTAATGCAGGATCAATTCCGACTGTTGGTTCATCTAATATCAGTAACTCTGGTTGACCTAACAAAGCGATCGCCAACGATAGCCGTCGCTTCATGCCACCTGAGTAACCGCTGACTCGTTTATCTAAGTCCGCGGTTAAATCAACTACCGCTGCCACATACGCAATTGCTTGTGCTAACGTCGCCTTAGGTAGTCCTTTCATTTTAGCGAAAAAAACTAAATTTTCTTGTCCGGACAAGGATTCATATAAAGCATCATTTTGCGCCATGTAACCGATATGAGCCAACAATTTACGATTCGGCATTGTTTGACCAAAAATAGTTGCGGTGCCGCTATCCGCCATTTCCATTCCTAGCGCTAACTTGATGACCGTCGACTTACCTGCTCCAGACGGCCCGATCAAACCAACGATCTCACCTGGTGTCACCGCGAAATTTATATCTTTTAATACGGTTTGTTCACCAAATTTCTTTACTAAATGAGCTAAATCAATAATTGAATTTGCCATAGATACACCTCCTTATAAAATAAGTAAGTAATCACTCACTTATTATTTAACTTAATTATAACCGCCGCTGATAAATTGTAAGCACCAAATAACTGACCGACTATCAAACTAACTAAATCCAAGTTATGATTACCTCATCAAATAATTGGTGAGGTGATTTTTATTGGCAAAACCCGATATTGTACAAATCAAAATGGATCAATCTGAACCACAGCTACGCGCAACA
>NZ_RHOE01000094.1 GCF_003946385.1 Loigolactobacillus zhaoyuanensis | reverse complement strand
GGCTTTTGGCTTCCGTAACTATCATCATTTAGTTTCTCGAATCAAGTTACAACAGATGCGCACGAAACCAAATAAAAAAACAGAATTGGAAGTTGCTTAACTTCCAATTCTGTCTAAAATTAGCTATCAACAGGATTTGACAAAGAGCCGATATTTTGCGCCAAAAAAATAGCCGAACCTAAGCTCGACTATTTTGACTGACTATTTAGTTAAAGCTGATTTGACTAAACGATTAACCAAGGCGCCATCCGCTCTGCCCTTAACCTGCGGCATTAACGTTTGCATCACCTTGCCAAAATCTTTCATCGACGTTGCATCAAGCTTTGCGACGGTCGTCGTGACTAGGTCACTAACTTCCGCTTCGGTCAGCTGTTGCGGCAAATACTCTTTCACTATTTTAATTTCTTCTTGCAAAGGTGTGACTAGATCATCACGCCCCGCCTTCGAAAATTCTTCTAGTGACTCTTTGCGTTGCTTCAGTTCAGTGGCAAGTACCGCTAGTCCTTCTTGTTCATTAAGTTCATGACCAAGCTTGATTTGTTCATTCGTAACGGCGGCCTTCAACATCCGCACAACAGCTAATCTAGCTTTGTCGCGTGCTTTCATTGCGGTCTTTAGGTCAACATTTAACGTATCGATCAGACTCATGGATACTCATCCCTTAGTAGGCAAGTAAACTAGAACTTTTTGCGTTTTCTTGCTGCTTCTGATTTTAATTTACGTTTAACACTTGGCTTTTCGTAGAATTCACGTTTGCGGTATTCTTGCAACGTACCATTTTTGGATACAGTGCGTCTGAAGCGCCGAAGAGCATCATCAAGAGATTCGTTTTTACGAACGACTGTCTTTGCCATTATGATATCCCTCCCTCCGAGCTCGAAAATGGAACCGTTTCGCAAGATTACTCTCATAAAATTCGATTCGTGTTTTATTATACCCAACGATTGCCGCCCCGTCAATAAGAAAGCGGCTAGCAAACGATAATATTTGCGTATTTTTTAAATTACTACTAGTCGATCGTAATTATATGCTATCATGAAAACAATTACAAAAGCGTGAGTCTGTCGCGTTTGCTCTTGTGGCAACTCCAATCTATTCCATAATAAGGGAGTTTCAGCTTATGTCCAGTAAAACCGAAATCAAATTTTTTATTATTTCTGATTCCGTTGGTGAAACAGCTTTAAACATTGTTCGTGCAGCATTAGCACAGTTCGCTAACGTTGATCCGATCTATTACCGTTTTCCGTTCACCAATTCAGATAGCCGCTTGGATGATGTCCTAAAACAGGCAGAAGCAGAGCGACCAGTAATTATTCAGACTCTAGTTACCGGCGATCTATCTAAGCGTGTCAATCAATTTGCGATTGATCAAAAATTAACTTACTACGATTTATTAGGACCCATCATGCAGGAGATCAGCCAGCGCTCTGGCGAAATGCCCCGCGGTGAAGCCGGCGCGATCCATCGCTTAAATGATCGTTATTTTGACCGCATCTCGGCAATGGAATTTGCGGTCATGTATGATGATGGCAAAGATCCAAAAGGCTTTCTCGAAGCTGATATTGTTTTGCTAGGCGTTTCGCGGACCTCAAAAACACCACTGTCACTATTTTTAGCTAATCGTAATCTTAAAGTTGCTAATTTACCCCTAGTTCCCTCCGCGCATATTCCGGAACAGATCTGGCAAGTTGATCCGAAAAAAATTATCGGGCTGACCACCGATGTTGCTGTTTTAAACAACTTTCGCCGTGAACGGATGATTGCTTACGGTTTAAATCCGGATACTGCTTATTCAGACATGAATCAAATCGTCGCCGAACTTGATTTTGCAAAGCAACTATATGACAAAATTGGTTGTTACGTCATCAACACTGCACATCGTTCGATCGAAGAAACAGCCACATTGATTTTAGAAAACATGGGGCTTGACCATTACGGTAACAAGGAAGAATAACACCAAATATAATAAAAAGGCGCGAGAATTGCGAGAATAAATCTCCAATTATCGCGCCTTTTTGCTTAGCAATATTTTAATTGAACGGCTGCTGGGCAATAATATCTGCCATTAGATTAGGATTCATTTCTTGTTCGGTCAACATTGCAATTTCATGCCCATACGGTGCAAAACTAGCTCCCGCATCTGTTTTGACCCATGGTGTTTCCATTATTTTCGGGATCTGTGCTAATTCAGGTAAATGTACGACTTCATTTAATGCTTTAAAGCCAATCGTCCCTAAGCCAATATTTTGATGACGATCCTTGTGGCTACCTTGCGGATTTTTAGAATCATTTAGGTGCATCACTTTTAGACGATCTAGGCCAATAATTTGATCAAATTCCGTCAGTACACCGGAGAAATCTTCCTTAATGTTATATCCAGCATCATTGGTATGGCAAGTATCAAAACAAACGCTTAACTTTTCATTCAAGCTAACCCCAGCAATGATCTGCGCTAGCTCCGCAAAACTACGGCCAACCTCTGTTCCTTTACCAGCCATGGTTTCTAAAGCAATTTGTACGGTTTGCTGCGGCTGCAGTACTTCATTCAAACCTTTGATAATATTAGCAATACCAGCGGCAGCCCCAGCACCGACATGCGCACCAGGATGTAATACAATTTGTTGTGCGCCTAATGCTTGCGCGCGTGCCACTTCAGCCTGTAAAAACTGCACTGCAAAATCGAAGTGATCTAGTTTGATCGTATTCGCTAAATTAATAATGTACGGCGCATGGATCACAACACTTTGTATGCCATGCTGCTGCATGTACGCCTGCCCAGCCGCAATATTTAATTCAGCAATTGATTTACGCCGTGTATTTTGCGGGGCACCAGTATAAATACTAAACGTGGTCGCGCGATAACTAGCGGCTTCCTTAGCTGAACCAAGGAACATTTCTTTACCGCGCATGGCAACGTGTGAGCCGATTAATAACATCGATACCGCATCCTTTTACTTTTATTCAAAAATTAGGTACTCTAAAGAGATCGATCTAAGTTTTATTTAAGCATAGTTCATTATATGAAAGCAATTACAGATTTAACTTTGTTTTAAGGAGGAAATATGTCATGCAACAACATCGCTTAACCAAACGCGAATATCTGTATATCGGCTCCATGTTATTCGGTTTATTTTTTGGTGCCGGTAACTTGATTTTCCCAGTCTTTCTCGGTCAAAATAGTGGTCAAAACGTTTGGCTAGCAAATCTAGGCTTCCTAGTAACCGGAATCGGTTTACCATTATTGGGTGTCGTTGCCATTGGTTTATCACAGAGTAAAGGCGTCTTCGAACTAGCTGGACATGTCGGTCGCCCTTATGCTTATATTTTTACGATCCTATTGTATTTAACGATCGGACCATTTTTTGCATTACCTCGTCTGGCCACAACTTCTTTTCAAATCGGGATCAGCCCTTTTTTAAAAGACGGTTCGCATACCAGCGCACTCATTATTTTTTCAATTATTTTCTTTGCGGTCACCTGGTGGTTTGCCCGGCGCCCTTCACAACTGATCGCCGTAGTTGGCAAATACCTAACCCCAGCATTTTTGATCATCCTCGGCTTATTACTGATCACGGCCTTGGTGCGGCCACTGGGTGGTATCAATCATGCGGCGGTCACCAGCGCCTATTCTCAGCAGCCTTTCTTCGTTGGCTTCACCGAAGGCTATAACACTATGGACGCGCTAGCCGCACTAGCTTTTGGCGTGATCGTCACCGATACGATTCGCAAGTTGGGTGTGACCAAACCAACAACAATTGCCATGGATACGATGAAATCAGGTCTGATCAGTATCGTCCTAATGGGTGTTATTTACACGTTACTGGCTATTATGGGCACCATGAGTTTAGGCCAGTTCAAGCCCGCCGCTAACGGTGGCATTGCTTTGGCGGCAATTGCTAAGTATTACTTTGGTGGTTTTGGCAGTATATTGCTGGCTTTACTGGTTATTTTAGCCTGTGTTAAAACGGCGATCGGTTTAGTTTCAGCTTTTGGCGAAACCTTTCATGAGCTGTTTCCTAAAGGCAACTATCTCTGGTACGTGACTGGCGCCAGTATTCTGCCTGGAATTTTCGCCAACATTGGTTTGACCGCGATCATTGCCTACTCGACCCCAGTTTTAATGTTTATCTATCCCTTGGCGATCACATTGATGCTGCTGGGTATCACTGGGCCTTTGTTCAAACAGCGGCAGATCGTTTACGTTACCACAACGGCCTTTACGTTAATTGCTGCCGTTGCCGACGGTTTGCACACTGCACCGGCGATCATTGCTAATACAGCAGTCGCTAAAACTATTGTCACACTAGCCCGAAATTATTTACCATTTTTCAACATTGGTATGGGTTGGTTAATTCCAGCGCTCAGCGGCTTTTTAATCGGCTTACTACTAGCTAAATTATTGCCCACTGAAAAATAAGTATCCCAAAAAGGGCCACCACTTAACAATCAAGTGGTGGCCCTTTTTTTAAATCGTTGGCTCATAAAAATGACCCAAAATTTTAACCGTATCAGAAATGCTCACAAACGCCCGCGGATCCGAATCATGCATGGCCACTTGCAGATCATGCATTTCATAACGTGAAATAACGGTAAATAGAATCGTTTTTTCATCGTGCTGATAGGCACCTTCAGCATCATGCACGATCGTGATCCCACGGCGCATCCGATTTTGAATATGATCGATCACTTTGCGTGGCTTGTCGGTAACGATCATGACTTGCATTTTCTGCTGGCGCGTATAGACCATGTCCATCACTTTACCGTTGACGAAAATACTTAGCGCACTATAAAAAGCATAGGGCCAACCAAAAATAAAACCGGCGGCAACCACAATAAAGGCATTAAACATGATGTTGATTGTGCCAATACTTTTACCAGTTCGTTTGCCTAACACCAAACCAATAATGTCCAAACCACCGGTAGAAATGCCATTCTTTAAAGCTAGACCTGTCCCAAAGCCATTAACAACGCCACCAAAAATAGCACAAATAATCGGATCAAAGGTAATTTGCGTAATCGGGATGAACTTCATCATCACACTAGAAAAAACGACGGCAATAAACGTAAATATCGTAAATCGATGACCAATTTGCCGCCACGCCAATACAAATAATGGCAGATTCAATAGAAATAGCAGAATTGGGATCGAAATACTAAATGAAAAAACACGACCGCTTAATGTTGATAACAACTGAGCAAACCCTGTGATCCCTGACGCATAAATATTACCCGGCTGCCAGAAAAAGTTCATTGCGATCGAAACACAAATTGAATATAAAAAGGCAGTTGAAACTTTAGCGGTATATTGATGGCGCCGCATCACGCGCTGTAAATCATCCATGTTCTTTTTTTCTAACCTCTTTTTAAATTAGTTCAGTTCAGCTCCCACTCAACTGTTCCTTGATGAATGCATTATAACATATCGGCGCCACTTAACAGCCTTTAAGCCGATAAATCTAATTTTTAAACGCATTTAATGACACACTTTTTCCAAAAAGGACTATACTAGAAAGTGAACTAAGGGATTAATTAGTCCGTTAACTAAATCTAGGAGGTAAGCATTATGGCAGAAGTCACAGAAGCACATATTCTTAACGAAAAGATGAGTGAAGCATTTGACTGGAGCGATAGCAACACGGTTGTCCGCGACGCGATCTGGGATTATTTTATGGAGAAAAACAATCGCGATACCGACAAAACCGTTGTTGATGTTAAGCCTTACACCAGCGATAAAAGTGAGGACGAAATCAGACAGTTCATTGAAACTAATTTAAAAAAATAAACTGCTTGGATCAAATAGCCGTAGAAATCAGTTAATGATTTCTACGGCTATTTATTTGGATAACGACGGTTAGCGTTATTTTTCATCCGTGATACTTATGTCAATTAGTTAACAGCCACTGATTCAGGATCACTCAATTACCACATAAATAGGTTTAAATTGACAATTAATCTATCAGATACCATTTACTGTAATTTAATATCATCGTTCTTAAACACACTAATACAGGCAATTAGTCACACTTTGGCTCAAGTGATTAATTTTCCATAATGAATAGCCGCAAAATTAACGTTCGGGTAGTTACTTACAACCACAAAAAAGAAGCAACGCAACTAGCCACCTAGTTACGTTGCTTCTTCTGATACTATTGACCAACTGCCCCCTTTTTTTCACTAACTAGCAAGCTCAATTAACAATTATTGTATCTAATCTTTGCCATCACGGCGACGGCGCCGATCCATTTCAATGCCAGCTAAGGCAGCCAAGCCGATAATAAACATACCGACCAGACCCAAGTAAGCATTAGCACTTTCATTCGTCTGTGGTAATTTGTGCTCATTGCCAGCTCGCTTCAAGCTAGTTGCATCACCAGCTAAGACAACAACTGGTTTAGTCGCTGGTTTAATTGCCGTGTGTACCACCGTTGCTGAAGCACCTGATTGATCAGCACCAGGTGCACCGTTGTTATTGTTGTTACCATTATTGTTGGCATTATTACCATTGTTGCCACCGTTGCCAGGATTCTCACCCCCGCCACCAGGATTCTCCGGCGTTGTTACACTACCATTAAAGGTGTAGGTAACGGTTTGGTCAAGATTTTGACCACCAGCACGCAGCGCGTTGATATCATCGTTAGATAACGTGACTCCGGCAATATTAGCCGGATCAGCGACATAGTTTTGTAATTCTGGACTAGCGATGTCAACCAAGTTATTGGCCCCATTTACGGCCCAGTCAGTGAAACCAAGCAGCTCACCGGTCACTTTATCAACGATGCCACTACGTTTGTAGTTAGTCGTCTGCGTAACTGTCTGTGGCGCAGCTGGTGCATTCGGATCATTGCTGGCCTTGACGTAGTAAGCGGTAGTCCGAGTAACCGTCTGATTCAAATCAGCTGCTGTAATTTCAGGGAACTTAGGTCCTTCTGGATTGGTTGGATCAATTGGTTTAGTTGGATCAGTTGGATCAGGGACTTCGATACTGCCATTACTAGTGTACGTTACAGTTACATTCGCCGTATCTGCTTTGAAGTCAGAAACTTCATCGTTGGTCAGTGTAGCTGCTGGCACATTCTTATCAGCAGTGAAACCAGCTACTTTAGGACTAGTAACGGCAGTAAAGCCATCATTAGTGTTATTCCCATCCTCGCTGGTAGCTAAGACCCAGTCGCCATAACTCAATAATTCACCAGTCTTACCGTCAATCTTTGCGGTCCGCATATAATGTGCCGTTTGGGTCACAGTCTGCGGTGTCGCATTGCCAGCACCTTTATAAGCGATCGTCCGACTGACCGTCTTGTTCAGATCACTTTCACTGACCCCTTCTGGGTACTTAGGCCCTTCCGGATCCGTTGGATCGATCGGTGTACCTGGTTCTTGTGGATCCGTTGGTTCAACTGTGGTGCCACCATTATTGGTGTAAGTGACCGTAATGTTAGC
>NZ_RHOE01000093.1 GCF_003946385.1 Loigolactobacillus zhaoyuanensis | reverse complement strand
GGTTGAGGAAGGAATCGAATATTTCAATCACCACAATCGCTCAGCACAAAGAAACGGCCTCACCCCAGATGAATACTGGAGTGAAGCCGCTTAGAAACAGATTCAACTTTATATTATTTCATTTGTCAACTTGACAGGGCCTAGTGCATCTCAAGAAAATTCTGAGATAGGGTGATTTATTTTGAAAAACACTTGACAGTTCCAACAGTAGCTATGTCCTTCTGAAAACCAAAAAATAATATATAACCCACTATCACAATAAAAACAAGTAGCACCTGTAAAGTTCGTTTAACGATTTTTTCAAATCGCACACCCATTTATTCACTAATAATTTCATGAACTGCTCTTTCAACATGAATAGATGTTGTGTCATATACGATAATGTCAATATTCTTTTGATCCCAAATTGCAAGAACAAATTAGCCACACGATAAATCCCGCCAAGACAGTATGTTCATTGATATTTATATTTTAAGTACTCAGTCTCTAAGCTCCTGTGGTGATCGGTAGCCTGATTGTCAACGTGATAGGTTGTTTAGCTTTGATTCAACTGCTTGAATATATCACTAGGACCCAAAGTATCCAGCGATAGCCCTTTAGGCATATCACAACGGATCATCAGATTATGCGCTTCGTTGGTCCCACGTTCAGAAGACCGGTATGGGTGCGCGTAATAAAGATCAGCGACACCGTCTAGCACAACGCCAGCTTCTGAGAACTCGGCACTATTGTCAGCGGTAATAGACTTCATGATATGACCATATTCTCGACAGATTTTAGCCAGCTCATAGTTGACCAAATCGACATCACGATCATCAATCAGCCAGGCGCCTATGCTTGATCAAGTGGTGGTGTTTAGTGCGGTGATGCGTTTTTTCGAATAGATCAAGATTACGTATTTCAAGTCGTTGCTCGTCGATATTAATGATACAAAGTCTTGGTCGAAACTATTTCCTCAGGTTGATACAAGCCTACTAGTTTAGCGCGACCAACTGCCGTATCAGGGGACCAACCATCTTGGCGAAAGCGAGTTATAAAATAGACGATGAAATCAGCGACACCAGTGAGTTTTAACGGTCGATGGCAGTGCACCCGATTGGCTTGATATTTAGCCTATACTACTTCTGGTGAGTAGTCACCGCCAGTAAACGCTACTAGCGGGCATTTCTCATGGATAAAAAATAGGACTATGCTAAATTATTTAGCTGTAGTCCTATTTTACTAAAACTTATTAACGAAAGCAGTCGGTTCTTAATCTACCAACAAATCTAGTAGATCAGTGACCGCAATTCCTTTAAAATACTGTTGCGTGTCCATTTGATCTAATACCTGTTTAATGTGTGGTCGATCGTAATCAACATCTTGCAAAGCAGTCGCTAATTCAGTTACATCGCCGGCACCAAAGAAATCACCATAGAATTTCACGTTAGCTACTTTACCAGCTTTGATCAAGAACCGAGCATCGATCGTGCCCATGTCAAAATGACGCCGCTTTTGTAGTGTAAATTCAGGTGAGTGGCCGTATACCCAATCCCAATTATCATAGTACTGCTTACGGATCTTGGTGATCTCCACTTCGTCCGCTGGCGTAATTTGATATTCATCAACTTGTGCTGCCGCTAAACTGTCCACGCCAAGTAGCCGCTGGATCAATAGGTCACGAAAATCTTCTGTCGTCAAATCGGCGTATTGTGGTTCTAGGTAAGGCCGCAAATTAGTCACCCGACTACGTACTGATTTGATGCCTTTTGATTTAATTTTATCTGCAGGTACATTTAAAGCGTGGGTCACCACATCCAAATCGACATCTAGCATCAGTGTGCCATGGGAGAATGTTTTGCCTTTTTTAGTGTACATTGCACTACCGGAAAACTTCTTGCCGTCGATCAGCATATCATTACGCCCTGAAACTTCGGCAGCGACCGCCCCTAAATCATGAAGTGCATCAACGATCGGTTGCGTGAATGTCTTAAAATCACCAAAATCTTGATTTTTAGCATCGACCACGAAACTAAAGCATAAATTACCAAGATCGTGATAAACTGCTCCACCACCGGATAAACGCCGCGTCACCACAATATTTTGTTCCCGCACATATTTTTGATCGATTTCTTCTAAGGTATTTTGATTACGACCAACAATGATCGACGGGCCCTCAATATAAAACAATAGCAAAGGGGCATCAAAATTCTTTTCATTCATTAAATATTGTTCAGTGGCTAAGTTCTGCCGGATATCGTGTGACTTCATCGCAACGTAATACATAAGCACCATCCTTTTTATGAAAATACAGCTGACAACCTGGCTAAATATTAATTGGTAAATCTAAAGCTAATTCAGCAGCATCACTGATCGTTTCACTTAAAGTTGGATGTGGATGAATGGTCAGTGCTAAGTCTTCAGCATTAGCCCCACTTTCAATTGCCAACGTTAATTCGGAAATCAAGTCGCTGGCACCAACACCGGCAATTTGCGCACCAAGTAGCATTTTATCGTCTTTACGTACAACTAAGCGTACAAAGCCATCCGTTTCTGCCAAGGATAGCGCCCGGCCATTTGCTTGTAATGGGAATTTAATTGCCTTGGCATCAATATCAACTGCCTTGGCCTCAGCTAAAGTCATCCCTGTTGTCGCTAATTCAGTGTCGGTGTAGCACACTGCTGGCATTGCATGATAATCAACGGTATCTGCTTTTCCAGAAATTGCGGCGGCGGCGACTTTACCTTCATAGCTGGCTTTATGCGCTAAGGAAGCCCCAGCAACAATATCACCGATGGCGTAAATATTAGGTTGATTAGTCCGCCCTTGCTGATCCACCTTGATCAAACCTTTGGCCGCCATTTCAATATCTGCCTGCTCTAGACCCATATCATCCGTGTTCGGCCGCCGACCAACGGTTACCATGACATAATCTGCTACTGCTGATTCAACCTTTTGTGCTAATTCAAACTCAACTTTAACGCCGTCCTCAACTTCAGTCGCTTGCTTAGCCAACGCATTAGTGATCACATCAATATGCAATTGTTTAAAGCGTTTCAACACAACAGCGACCATATCTTTTTCATAGTTAGGCAGGATTCTATCCGTACCTTCAATGATCGTCACGTGAGCGCCTAGATTAGCGTATGCACTGGCTAATTCACAGCCAATATAACCACCACCGATGATCACAAAGTCCTTAGGCACTTTTTTCAACGCTAAACATCCCGTTGAATCAAGGACACGGCCGCCAAATTTAAACCCAGGAATTTCAATTGGCCGACTACCTGTAGCAATAATCAGATTTTTAAAGGTGTACGTTTGTGCGTTGTCTTTACCGATCACTCTTAAGCTATGCGCATCCTTTAAGAAGGCTTGGCCCATGATCACATCAATTTTATGCTTGCGGAATAGACCAGACACGCCGCCAGTTAATTTATCCACGACTTGTTCCTGTTTCCAAGCTTGTGCCACACTAAAATCAAGTTTGGTATTTTCACTTGAAATACCAAACGTTGGTGAGCTCAATGCCTCTTGGTAGCGATGACCAATTGAGATCAGCGCCTTAGAAGGGATACAGCCGACGTTTAAACAAACGCCACCGATAAATTCTTGTTCGATCACCGTAACTTTTTGGCCAAATTCAGCGGCACGAATCGCTGCTACGTAACCACCAGGACCTGCACCAATAACAACGGTATCTAAATCAATTGCAAAATCTCCTACAACCATATCTCTATCCCTCCATCAATAATAATTCTGGGTCACTTAATAACGCTTTCAAACGATTCATTGCTTTCTGTGCTGTGGCGCCATCAATTATCCGATGATCGAAGGACAATGATAATTTCAGCATCCGGCCAACCACAATGTTGTCATCTGCATCGACGTAAGGTTCCTTCTTGATCACACCAAGCCCAAGAATTGCCACTTCAGGATGGTTGATAACTGGTGTAAACCAGCCACCACCAATCGAACCAATATTAGTGATCGAAATCGAAGCATCCTTCATTTCAGTCGCCTTTAACTTGTTATCCATTGCTTTTTGTGTATTATCAGTGATTCCTTTTGCCAAATTGAAAATACTCTTTGTGTCAGCATTTTTCAAAACCGGCACGTATAAGCCATGATCAGTATCGGTTGCAATGCCAATATTGAAATAGTGGCGATAAACAATTTCCTGAGTAGCGTCATCGATCATTGCATTTAAAGTTGGAAATTCGCGTAATACAACTACCAAAGCCTTAGCGACATATGGCAAGAAAGTCAGTTTGATTTCCTGCTTAGCAGCAACGTCTTTGAATTGCTTACGGTGATCCCAAAGCTGAGAAACTTCAACGTCATCAAACAAGGTAACATGCGGAATCGTGTGCTTGCTATTGACCATGGCCTTAGCAATTGCCTTACGCATTGGTGACATTTTTTCCCGTGTTTCTAAATCAGCACTATTGACCGGCAATGGCTGTGGTGCTGGCGCCGGTGCTACTGGCTGTGCTGCGGGTTGCACAGTTGCCTGTGGCGTAGATTGTACTGGTGCCGGTTCAGTACCGAGATAGTTATCAATGTCACCCTTTGTGATCTGACCGTGATTACCAGTCCCGCCGATACCCGTTAAATCGACACCATTATCACGTGCGTATTTACGGACTGACGGCATCGCTAAAACAGGTACCTCTTGTGTTGGCGATACTGCTGGCGCCGCTGGTGGCCGTTGCGGTGTCGTTGTTTGGATATGTTCCGCTGCTTCTGGCGGTGTCTCAGGTTCATCTGCTGTTGCGATTTCCACTAAAACTTGACCAACCGTCGCTGTCGTATCTGGATCAACTAAAATTTTAGTGATTTTACCAGTAACTGGCGAAGTAATGTCTTCTACCGATTTATCATTTTCAACTTGTAATAGATTATCGTCTTCCTTAATTTCATCACCGGCCTTAACGTACCACTGCGTAATTTGGCCTTCAGTAATGCCTTCACCAATATCAGGTAATTTAAATTGATATGCCATTAACTGTCATCCCCTCTTAATTAAATTCACTAACTTGCTTAACCGCTGCAATAATATCATCACTGTTAGGTAACCAATCTTTTTCCGCTTCACCAAATGGATAAGGTGTGTCCGGCGCAGCTACTCGCACGATTGGTGCCTGCAGCGACAAGATTCCGTGTTCAGCAATTTCAGCTGCAACTTGTGCCGCAACACCAGATTGTCGTTGTGCTTCTTGAACCAAAACTACTCGTCCAGTTTTCTTTACTGAAGCTAAAATAGTTTTCACATCTAACGGTGCGATCGTCCGCAGATCAAGTACTTCTACTGAAATATTATCTGCTGCTAATGCTTCCGCAGCCGTTAAACTTTCCCGTACCATCGCGCCATAAGTGACGATCGTGACGTCATTGCCTTCACGAGCCACTGCTGCCTGATCTAACGGTACTGTATAGCTTTCTTCCGGTACTTCTTCACGGAATGAGCGATAAAGCTTCATATGTTCCAAGAATAAAACTGGATCATCAGAGCGAATTGATGATATTAACAGGCCTTTGGCATCATATGGATTGCTGGGAACAACGACCCGAATACCTGGAAATTGCGTCACTAAACTTTCCAAACTATCCGAATGCATTTCCGGTGTATGCACCCCACCGCCAAACGGTGAACGAATTGTAATTGGCATGTGGCGCGTACCATCCATCCGATAGCGTAAACGCGACATTTGACCACCAATTGAGTCCATCACTTCAAAAACAAAACCAAAGAATTGAATTTCTGGTACTGGCCGCCATCCTTGTAAAGCTAAACCAATGGATAAACCACCGATTCCTGATTCAGCCAATGGCGTATCAAAAACACGATCTTCACCATGTTTAGCTTGTAAGCCGTCGGTTGCACGAAAGACACCGCCATTTTTACCGACATCTTCACCAAAAATCAACACTTTATCATCATTTGCTAATTCAAGATCTAGTGCATCTGTGATTGCCTTGATCATTGTTATTTTAGCCATTGTGTGCGGCCTCCTTTGTCTGATACTCCGCTATTTGTTGTTGAATATTCTGTGGTTGTACCGCGTAAGTGTTCGCCAAGAATGACGTAACGGTTTGTTTTGGCGTTGCATCGGCCTCGGTTACCGCAGCTTTAACGTCTGCTTTCGCCTGTTCAACAACTTCATTTTCCTTCGCTTCTGTCCACAGATCCTTGGCCGTTAAATAATGCCGCATCCGAGTCAATGGATCACGCTTATGCCATATTTCATCCAATTCTTCCGTCCGATAGCGCCGTGGATCGTCACCAGAAAGTGTGTGTGCCCCATAACGGTAAGTCATTGTCTCGATCAGAACTGGACCATGCCCCGCCGCTGTGAATTCACGTGCTGCTTTCATGACACTATAAACCGCTAAAGCATCCATCCCATCGACCTGGACACCTGGAATTCCGGCCGCAACTGCTTTTTGAGCCAAAGTTGGCGCAGCTGTCTGCTTTGCCCGCGGAACCGAGATAGCAAAACCATTATTTTGAACGACAAAGATAGCAGGCGCTTGAAAAGCACCAGCAAAGTTGATACCTTCGTAGAAATCACCTTGTGAAGTCCCACCATCACCGGTATAGGCATACGCAACCTGAGTTCCCTTATTTTTCTTAATACCAAGGGCAACACCAGCCGCTTGTACATATTGTGCACCGATAATGATCTGTGGCGGCAGCGCTTGCAATTCCGTCGAATAATGATTGCCGGTAACGTGCCCACGTGACCACAAAAAAGACTGGGTTAACGTTAAGCCATGATGTAGCAATTGCGGAACATCACGATACCCAGGAAGTAAAAAATCATCCTGATTCATTGCATAATTGCTCGCCAACTGACTGGCTTCTTCGCCAGCTGTAGGGGCATAAAAACCTAAGCGTCCTTGGCGATTAAGCTTAGTTGCTTGTGTATCCAAGGTACGGGTCCAAACCATTTGTGACATTAATTCAATTAGTTGTTCATCGCTTAAATCAGGCATTAAATCTTGATCAGTAACTTGCCCGCTTTCATCCAATACTTGCAATTCGGGAAACTTATTCTCTGCCGCTAGAATTGCATCGAAGTCGATTTGACTCATTTGATATTCCTCCTCTTGTTATAAGCTAAAGTGTTCGTAGATAACTACTTTTTAATTACAATAGATTATCTATTTCACAATTAAAAAATATAAATCGCGTAACATAGCTATTTAAGACTTAAAAAAGCGTGAAAAGATTGCTCAGTTGTACACTATATTATTTTACCAAACACTTTTCTACTTCAGAGTAACATATTTTGAAAGCGGCATCAATAATTGTTAGAAACGCTTAACAAATGCACAAAACTAATCAGGCGACTGCACGATAACTTACCAACTTTTAGCAACTATTCCTTAAAGGATTATTCGTCTTTCTACATAAAACGTAAGCGGTAAATAATCACCCGTTTTAAAAAGACAACCAAACTTCTCGATTTTGAGAAATCTGGTTGTCTTTTGTTAGGCGGCATTTTTAGCTTGATGCTTGTCCGTTGTTTTTTTATTTTGATGCCGAGCACCTGGATAATGCCA
>NZ_RHOE01000092.1 GCF_003946385.1 Loigolactobacillus zhaoyuanensis | reverse complement strand
GTTGAGGAAGGAATCGAATATTTCAATCACCACAATCGCTCAGCACAAAGAAACGGCCTCACCCCAGATGAATACTGGAGTGAAGCCGCTTAGAAACAGATTCAACTTTATATTATTTCATTTGTCAACTTGACAGGGCCTAGTGCAAAGTGAGGTCATTTTTAGTTTCAGTGGTCGGTGTCGTGACTGTGATTAATAAGTCCTCGATCGAGTCGATCTCGTTGATCACAGTACCTAGAGCTTCATTATCGTTTTTACCAGCAGCTAGCAGTTCCTGATATCGAGCAGTCAGCTTGATCAGCAGATTAGCTTTAGCCTTTTCAGCAGCGGCCGTGTCAGGTACATTCGCAAATTTACTTGCCAAATAATTTTTGATCGTATCCATGCTCGTTCCTCCTTTAGATGATGATCAGAATGGAAAGACAACAAATAGGTGCGATGAAAATTAAGTGTCAGCCGGTCGGTTTTACCTACATCTATCATACAATAATTAGCTTTCTAGACAAAGAAAAATGCATACGTTAGAGCATGAACAAATCGCAAAAAAACTGCATCAGTTCGATGCAGCTCAGTTACAGACAACGATCAAAGTTTTAAATAGTTTGGCGGCAGATCATAGCGTTAAGCCGTAGCCAGCAGCAGTGATCCCAGTGTCGTCAATGTATTTTGGC
This sequence comes from Loigolactobacillus zhaoyuanensis, assembly GCF_003946385.1. Taxonomy (GTDB): domain Bacteria; phylum Bacillota; class Bacilli; order Lactobacillales; family Lactobacillaceae; genus Loigolactobacillus; species Loigolactobacillus zhaoyuanensis. The sequence continues at coordinate 6,962 of NZ_RHOE01000092.1, read as the reverse complement.
GTATAAGTGAAGCCGGTCAGCGAGCCATTCGCCGTGATGAAGGTGATACGCTCAATCAGTTCGTTAAAAACATCAGCAAAATAAGCCCAAGCAAACTCATCGTCCTCGTCGTCGATATCAATACCGCTACGGCGATGTGCATCCGCAAACCCACCTAAATTAACCAGCGGGAAACTGAATAAGTCTTGCGGCGCGATGTCAGTGGTGCGTTGAACGATGTCGGCACTTTCAAAAATAGCGGTTTGAATGGTACCAATAAATTGGCCAGGAGCGAGTTTAGCCTGTAATTGTTGATTGCTACGAATAGTAAAGGCATCAGCAGCGGCCATTGTGATCACGTGATCAGCGCTGACTAAGCCGCTCGCAAAGTTGGCATCAAGGAAAATAAAGTCATAACTAGCTCGCAATTGTGCAATTTGCTGTTGAAATTCGGATGTATTAACCGTTAATAAATCAATACCCGGTGCAGTTTCCAGCGCGGGTATTTTTTTGTGCATAAGCTCAGTGGCCGCTGCAGGCGATAGTGTATCAACGATCAATACGTTTTGTTGGTTAAATTTATTGGCGGCAATTGCTGTCATCACGGTGAGCAACGTTTTACCAGTTTCGCCACTAGTTGAAGTAAAGAAAATAATTTTTGCCATGAATAACCTCCGAAAGCGTTAAATAATAAAGTCTGTCATAAATTTAGGATAACACGCGATAGTTACAAATCAATAAAACGATTTCTTTTCTAATTATTAATCTAAAAGTACGTTCTAAATAATTTGTTAACCCATATTAGGCATCCATGTGACCATCATTATGCCGAATACTTGTTAAATATTTTTTTAGAGTATAAGATTCATTCACAAAAGTCTTAATGTAGTAAGCGAAATTATTGCAGTCGCTAAAATTCTTAGTTATACAGCCCGTCGAAATATACTGGTTACAAGGCGTTTTTCAAACAACTAGTAAAATAACTTTCCTGATCTATGCGGAAAGAAATCATGCTTGTACGAAGCTACCGTTTATTTTAGGATGAATATGTAAGGTAAGTGATGATTGGAGGAAGAAAATAACATGAAAGATAAATATGCTAAGCTTCTTCTTCAATTACAAAAGAATAGAGGAGGCATCGGCGGCCAGTCGTTGGCTAAGAATTTAAATGTTAGTACAAGAACTGTACGAAATTATATTAAGGATCTAAATGAAAACTATTTAACTGAGGGTGTAATTACATCAGATAGTACTAAAGGCTATGTTTTGGAAGGTGCCATTACTAATTTAACAGAGACGGATCAGTTAATATTTGAACAGCGTGCATTTTTTATCATTAAGTATTTATTGAGTGAACCTAATACGTCCTATGAAGTACTGGCTAATAAATTACATTATTCAGCACAGACAATTCGTAATGATATTTACAGAATTCAAAAAATAATTGAATCTGAACAGCGGCATGTAAAAATTGAGGCTATTATTTTTCAAGGTGTGTCATTGGTTGGCGATGAACTGGATTGCCGTTTATTGTTAGATAGTTTTTTCGACCCTCAACTATTGAGTGTTGAACAATTTTTAACCGATTTTAATTTTTATTTTCAAGATTGGATCGACCCTGAAGCGGCCAAGAAGTTATGTGCTTATATTCGCAGAGAGTTAGAGCGTAACAGTATTAAATGTGACATTAAATTGCTACGCTCATTACTAACTTATTTGGTGATTTCGGTCTATCGCAATGAAAAGGGTTATTCGCTGGATAATATTGTAACAAGTACGATGAACATTAATAAAACAGTCTATGTTCTAGCAGAGGCGTTGTTTCACCAGACCATTAACTACATCAATAAAGACACTTCGATTGTGACTAAGGAGATTGAAAACTTTTATTGGTTTTTGATTAGTCAAGAGTTCAGTGATGCTGTAGGCCAACAATATTATTCGATCAATCCTGAAATCTCTAATTGGGTGAAGGATGCACTTATTCAGACCAATAAAATACACCAAATAGATTTTGCGAGTGATCAGAAATTATTGACGGACCTAGCACTGCATATTTCTCGTGATATATTACCGCTAAAGTTTAATTTCTTTATCGAAAATTCTTATCTTCATCATATAAAGACTGATTATGTTATTGCTTATCAGTATGCAGTAACTTTTACGGATTGCTTAAAACAAGTGGCAAAGGTTACCTTGCCGGAAAATGAAATCGGTTACTTGGCGCTGCATTTTGCTGCCTACATTGAACGGCATAAGCATCGTGACATAAGCATAGCTATTATATATGGTGCACATGAGGTATCAGCTAAATTATTAGCTCACCGAATTGAGGAATTATTTTCCAATTTAAGTGTTAAACAGATTTTGCATATCTCTGACATAGCTGATGTACAAAACGTTGATTTTATTATTGCCAGTGATCGAATTGTTGTACAGACTGAAATACCATTGGTTTTAGTCAATGATTTATTGACTAAAGACGACATTAAGAAAATTAATCTTCAAATCAATCAACTTGTGTTGTCCAATGTATTAAAGAATAGTGTTTTGATTCATGGCCAATTTTCTAACAAAGAAGAGGTAATTAAACAGTTACTAATGCGATTAAAACAACCAGAAATGTTTGATAATGTTATGGAGCGGGAGCAGCTTTCTTCAACTGATGTTGGTACGTTTACAGCACTGCCCCATCCGCTAGTTATGAAAACAGGTTGTCCATTCTCACTAGGAATAGCTATTTTAGATAAGCCGATCCAGTGGGGTGGACGGGAAGTTAGTTTGGTTATTTTACCACTACCAGATTCAACTAATCATCTAGAGTATGAGCGAGTATTTGGTATATTACAAAAAATTATTGTCAATGAAGATAATTTAACACAATTAAAGCAGTTGAAGGTACCAAGTGATTTTATGAAATTAGTTTTGTAATAGAGATGGAGGCGAGCTCTATGGAGATTTCAGAAGTATTGAGTCAAGAGAATATACAGCTTGATCTTAAAGGGAATGGTAAAGAAGATGTCATTCGTACTTTAGCAACGCTTCTTTACAAGAATGGTAGTATCAGCGATTTAGAAGGATATATTAAGGATGTTTGGCAACGTGAGAATGAAATTTCAACTGCGGTTGGTAATGGCATTGCAATACCGCATGCTAAGAGCAAGTACGTTAAGAAAACTGCAATCGCGTTTGGTCGGTCATTAAACGGCATCCAATATGGTGACGAAAAATGTCAGTTATTCTTCTTGATCGCGGCTGGAGAAAATGCTTCAAACGAACATTTGAAGGCGCTATCTAAAATATCAGGGTTCTTGATGGACGATATGTTTCGTGCGCATCTGATATTGGCACAGACGAATGCCGAGGTTATTGATTTAGTCAATGAAAAAGAAGCAGAAGAAAAAGTTGACTCGTCCACTATAGCGCCAAAAGCTGATAGCGATAAAGATTTTATAGTAGGTGTGACGGCTTGTACAGCAGGAATTGCGCATACTTATATGTCTGCTAAAGCGTTGGAAGATGCTGGTGAAAAGCTTGGCGTCCAAGTTAAGATTGAAACAGAAGGTTCTAGTGGTACTGAGAACGAATTAACCACTGATGAAATTAATCAAGCGAGTGGTATTGTAATTGCTGCTGATCGTACGATTGATTTATCGCGTTTTAGCGGTAAGCATGTGTTACAAACATCGACTAAAGCAGGAATCAATGATGCGGAAAATTTAATCAAAACTGCGAGTACCGCACCGATTTATCAGGGCAGTAGCACCGATGCAGCAGCGACTACTACAGCAAAACAATCAACTAGTGCTAAATCCATTGGTTTTGGAATTTATAAACACTTGATGAATGGTGTTTCGTTCATGTTACCTTTTGTGGTGGCTGGTGGTATTTTGATTGCGGTATCGTTTATGTTTGGTACTGGTTCTGCAGATCCTAAAAGCGCGGACTATAACACGCTTGCTGCTTTTCTGAATATGGTTGGTAGTAAAGCAGCGTTTGGATTGATGGTACCAATATTTGCGGGGTATGTTGCGTATAGTATCGCAGATCGTCCTGGGTTAGCACCAGGTGCGATTGGTGGGATGATTGCATATTTAGGCGGTTCAGGGTTCTTGGGTGGTGTAGTGGCAGGATTTGTGGCAGGCTACATTATTCTAGGGCTAAAGAAGATATTCACTAAATTACCACAATCGTTACAAGGATTAAATCCAGTACTATTGTATCCAGTTTTTGGCACATTATTCACAACGTTAATCATTCAATACATGATCAACGGGCCAGTTGGTGGATTTAATAAGGATTTAACTGCTTGGTTAAGTCATATGGGTGGCACCAATGCTGTATTAGTTGGCTTTATCCTTGGCGGTCTATTAGTAAGTGATATGGGTGGCCCGTTGAACAAAATTACGTATGCGTTTGGAATTCAAATGTTAACGACTGGTGTGACTGCACCAATGGCAGCAATTATGTGTGGTGGGATGATTCCACCAATTGCTTTAGGTTTGGCAACAACAATTTTTAGAAATAAATTTACACCGCAAGAACGGGAAACAGGGAAAGTTGCATATGTGTTAGGTGCTTGCTTCATTACAGAAGGCGTTATCCCATTTGCTGGTGCGGATCCGTTGCGCGTTATTCCAGGAAATATTATTGGGGCTGGTGTTGGCGGCGCGTTATCAATGGCTTTTGGAATCACACTTTCAGCTCCACATGGTGGGATTTTCGTTATTCCAATCGCTATCAACAAACCGCTATTATATGTTGGCTGTATTTTAGCAGGAGCAGTGGTTGAATGTCTCATTGTCGGATTAACCAAGAAAACTATAGTTGCTGGCGAAGTTAAAGATACAAAAGCAGATGTAGTTTCGATATTTTAGATATTTGAAAGGGAGTATTAATTATGGTATTAGTCTCAGCAAAAGTATTAGTCGATAAAGCATACAAAAATCATTTTGCAGTAGGTGCATTTAACGTCGGGAATAGTGAATTTGTTAAAAATATTATTGCCGTTGCTGAAGATTTAAAGTCACCAGTCATTATGCAAATTCATCCCTATGAATATGATTTAATGGGCAGTGATATTGTTAAGTATGCACGTGAAGCTGCCATGACATCTAATGTTCCAATTGCTATTCATTTAGATCATGGTCGTGATATTAATGATGTTATGCGCGCTTTACGGGATCAGATGAATTCAGTTATGATCGATACTTCAGGATTACCTTTTGCTGAAAATTTAGCAACCACTAAGCAAGTTGTTGATCTATCGCATCGAATTGGTGTAGCTGTTGAAGCTGAACTTGGTAGTATTGGTAGTCGTAATGCATCGGCAGATAATAATATGGGTCGTGTTTACACTGATCCAAAGAGTGCTAAAGAGTTTGTCGATCAAACGGGGGTTGACGATTTGGCTGTTGCTATTGGCACAGTCCATGGCCCATATCCGAGTGGCGATAACGATATTAAAATCGATCGTCTTGATGCTTTGAATGAAGTGTTACAAATGCCTTTAGTATTACACGGCGGTTCGAATAATCCAGATCAAAAAATCAAAGAAGCAATCGCTCATGGGATTGCAAAGGTTAATATTTCAACCGATATTAAAATGCCATATTACCATACAATCAAGGATACTGTATTAGCTAAACCAGATCAGTACGAACCTTGGATTATGACACCAGCGGCAGATGAAGCACAAAAGGAAGTTCTGCGGGATAAAATGTTACTTTTCGGTAGTGACGATAAAGCTAAATTGTATTTTGCCGATACTGACACGCTGAAACCATTGTATCCATATGAGAGCGATATTGTTGATAAAATTGTGTATGATCAACAAACTGATGAAACTTTAGTTGCACGTTAATATAAAACCAATAGTTGATAGGCATTAATTAGATGTCCGCCAACTATTGGTTTTATTTATTTTATGATGCAGGTAACCACTGATCAGTAATTTGCTATCTGTGGTATTTCAGTTACTTTCCATATAAATGTAATTGCTGGACAATCAAAAAAAGTCAGTCACAATGGGTGGCTGACCTGAGTAGTAGGCTGAATACTGCTGTGGACTATGGTGCTAAAGGAGAAAATCATATCACAAATTCATCATAACACGTTGACTATGAAAATAAATAAAGCGATTACATTTTAGGGAAAAACCCTAACTAAAAGTTGTGAAAATACACACGCTTTTAGCTTGAGCATAAATAATTAACTAATAGTTACCTTTGATCACGAAAAATGAACCGCGGATCGTACCAGCAAGTTTAGACTTTTGACGGGCAAATTTGAACTTGCTTTCAAATTCTACGGGTATTTCCATACCATCGCTAAGCTTGAAACCAACGGCCCGCTTGCTATCTTCGGCGAGGCCGTACATGATGTTGACGGCTAAACCATTTTCATAGAAAACATAAGCGTATTTAGTGCCGTCAGCTTCAAAAGTCGTGACTTCTAGCGGTTGGTAGGGAAAAAGCATATCCCGCTCAGCTAAAATCGTTTCGATCCATTTTAACGTAGCGGGGTCTTCGGCTGCCGGGACAGTCGTGAATTCGTGTTTGAATTTATTCCAGAAATAACGAGCTTCATTCGCGCGTAATCCCGCAAGTGCATCTGCCACCGGCGAACTGGTCAAACCAACGGTGGAGACATTTTTAAAATCAACTTTATAAGCCATAATGGTCCTCGATTCTATTTTAATGACCTGATTATAGCAGAATCGTGATTGATTTGAAATTAAGTTATATCCCCAAATTGCAAGAACAAATTAGCCACACGATAAATCCTATTAAATCAGTATTTTCATTAATATTCATATTTTATGGATTTAACTTAACGCCGAGTTTACAATTGAAGTGCAACACCCAATGAACTAGACCAACTATAGACAAAAAGGCCATGAAGACCTATTCTTATAATCGCCAAGAAAATAAGAGAGTAGGTGCCTTCATGACCCAATCCCAGAGTACCATGTCTAGCCATTA
>NZ_RHOE01000091.1 GCF_003946385.1 Loigolactobacillus zhaoyuanensis | reverse complement strand
GAGCTAGTGCTGTGACAATTTCTTTGGTAAACTGATTCATGGGGAAGCCTCCTGTGATGTTTGTTTAGACGCTAACTATCATAAGGGAGAGGCTTCCCTTTTTCAATTCCCAATAATTCATTTACACATAATTATTTAAACACTCTGATAAAAAAGACGCAAGCCACTACATTAGATATAAAGGGTTTACAAAAATCATAGAATTCATTATAATAACCGATAACACTTACAAAAAGTAAGCCAAAACTATTTTTAGGAGGAACTTTATTATGGTTAAAAAAATTAACGCAGCTGATGCAATGCTCAAAGTTTTAGAAGACTGGGGTGTTAAAAATATTTATGGTTTACCTGGTGGCTCATTTGACTCCACAATGAATGCCTTACACAATCGCCATAATACAATTCATTATGTACAAGTCCGTCACGAAGAAGTCGGCGCTTTAGCTGCCAGCGGTGAAGCGAAAGTAACCGGTAAATTAGGTGTTACTTTTGGTTCTGCTGGCCCTGGCGCTGTACATTTGCTTAACGGCTTGTATGATGCCCAATATGACCATGTACCAGTGCTGGCTTTAGTGGGTCAGGTTCCAACAAGCGTCATGAATACAGATTACTTCCAAGAAATGAACGAAAATCCAATGTTTGCTGATGTCGCCGTCTATAATCGGACTGCTACCACTGCCGCCGGTTTACCGCATGTCGTTGATGAGGCGATTCGCCAAGCCTATAAGCATCAAGGTGTAGCCGTAGTTACGATCCCTAAAGATCTCGGTTGGGCTGAAATTGACGATAACTTCGTCTCAACAGCTGCGGCAGCGACGACCAGCGATACAATTGCACCAACAACCGAAAAAATCGATGCAGCCATTGCGTTACTCAAAGAAGCTGATCATCCTTTGATCTACATTGGCCAAGGTGCGCGTGGTGCAACTGCAGATATTATCGCCTTATCTGAAAAATTATCAGCACCGATCGTATCAACTGCACCAGCTAAAGGCATTATCCCCGATGACTATAAAGGCTATATGGGTTCCGCTGGCCGCGTTGCCAGTAAACCTGGTGTAGAATCTTCCCGTGCTGCTGATACTGTACTATTTGTCGGTACTGATTTTCCATTTACGGCTCACTTCTTCAGTCCAGATGCTAAGTTCATTCAAGTCGATACGGATTCAGCAAAACTAGGTAAGCGCCATTCAGTTGAGATCTCAATTTTGGCTGATGCAGTCAAAACATTCCATGCCTTAGTTGAACGCAGCGGCGATGCAGTCCCTGCAAAGCCATTCTACAAAGCTGCGTTAGCCAACAAAGTTAACTGGCGCCAATGGATCGACAGCTTTGAAGAAAGTGATCAGACACCAATGCGGGTAGAACCTGTCTTCAAACAAATCAATGATTTGGCTGAACCTGATGCAATTTTCCAAGTGGATGTTGGTAACGTAACTATTGATGGCATGCGCTTCTTACGGATGAATCATCAAGAACAGTTCACCACCTCTGCTTGGTACGCAACGATGGGCTATGGCCTACCAGGTGCAATTGGCGCTAAAGAAGCCTTCCCCAATCGACAAGTCTTCTCGATCTCCGGTGACGGTGGCTGGACAATGGTGATGCAGGACCTGTTAACGCAGGTTAAGGAACACTTGCCGATCATCAATGTTGTGCTCAGTAACCAATCACTTGGTTTCATCGAAGCTGAGCAGGACGATACTAAACAGCCTCATTCCGGGGTTGATTTGATCGATGCTGATTGGGCTGGCGTAGCTGATGATCTAGGTGCAACTGGCTACAAAGTCACTAACTTAGCCGAATTAAAGGCCGCCTTTGCCCAAGCTAAAAACGCTAATGGTCCTATTGTTATCGACGTTAAAATTGCTAATGAACGGCCATTACCAGTTGAACAATTAGTGTTGGATCCAGAAACTCAGGATCCTGCTGCGGTTAAAGCTTTTATTGAAGAATATCAAGCACAAGGCTTAATTCCACTACGCCAGTTGTTAGCTGACGCAGAAAAATAAGGTTTAAATTAAAGAACTGATCCGCGCATCGCGCGAGTCAGTTCTTTTTTATTCGCTTATTGTGCTAAAAAAGTTAATAGCGCTTGATTAAAGGCTACCGGCTGTTCAGCCATCACGATATGCCCACTATTAGCGATCACTGTAGCTTGCCCTAATGGTGCTAGTGTAGCCGCCATTGAGGCAAACGCTGAATCGAAATACGGGCTTTGCTCACCGGCAACAAATAGAATTGGACACTGTAACCCAGCAATCACATCGCACCAATTTTGGGTAGCGTGGTCAACTAAAAATGGTAAATTCAGTGTGGCATCATAGGGATATTTCTGTTGTATTGGCCGAATTTGTCGATAAGTTTCATCATCGATATGTTTGAACGTCGAGCGGCCCAGCGGTTGTTTGATATACGAATAAAAATTTGTCCAGGTCAATTGTTTAAAGCCGTACACCCACTCTGCCGTATTCACCATTTGTAGTGACTGATCAACATCGATAATTTTAACCACATGTTGGGTCCCATAAAGTGACACATAGGCAAAAATAGTGGCCGCACCCATTGAATTACCTAATAAAATAACTTGCTCCAGCTGTAATGCGGCCATTAGTTCAGCGAGATCTTGGGCGTGCCGTGAGATTCGGCGACCTTTAGCAGTATGCTCCGACTGACCCTGATTCCGGCAATCAAAGTTGATCACGCGGTACCCTGCCGTCAATAATGCGCTTATCTGTTGCCGCCAGATTTCCTTAACCCCGCCTAAACCAGTTAAAATCACGACTGGTTGGCCAGTACCTTGATCCGTATAGTCTAAGGTCACTTGATCCTGCGTTTTAAATTTCATCATTAAACCTGCTTTCTTACATTTACTTGCAACTTAACTTGCCTATATCATAACGCAGTTAGTGTGACTCCTGCTATTCAAGTTAACGGAAATGCGGTATGATAGGTTTAGTTCGTACCGGTTACAAGCAAATCGAACGACGAAAGGAGCCAAATTATTTGGCATTTAAAAAATTTCAAAATAGCAACGAAGTTCGCCGCTTGATCAATCGCCAGAATTTAATTCAAAAGCGTGCCGTTGCCATGATCAACCGCGGAACAGATAAAGGTAATCTGTACCAAAAGTTGAATCAACGCGTCGGTATCAAGCGTCAAATGTCGCAAGCTACTATTAATGTAATGATGGATATCTTCCGAAACGAGCATATCACTGCCATCCCCGATAATAGTTTCGTCGTCTTCGCACGCACCACCCTAAACGTACACGACGGCGAACCACAAGAATTGCTGTTGCAACTGAACAAACTCGACTCTTATACTTTATTTTTAGCGCCGAAACAATCCAGTGAAAAAATCTTCAGCACACCGAAACGTGGTTGGTTAATGACTTTGCGCGATAACGGTTGGATCCTGATGTTACCGGGACAAAATCCCAATCAAGGTATTCAGTTAGTTTTACCTGAAACTGGCGAAAATGAAACTGCGCCCGTAGCCAAAAGCGTGGCTAGTAATGCAGCCCGTACTAAAGCAAGTCCCAAATCAACTGCTAGTTCACATGTAGCTAAATCTAGCAATTCCGCTGCCAGCGCAGTTGCCCAGCATACTAGTCAGGCAAGTACCAGTAGTCAGCCAAGAGCTAACGCTAAGTCTAGCGCAAATAATCATGCACGTGGTAGTAACGCTCCTGCTAGAGTTAGCCAAGCCACGACTAGGCCAAGCCATGCAGCGACCAAAGCTAGTCAAGCACCTACACGGACAAGTCAGGTGGCTAAGACTAGCCAGCCGACACCTAGAACCAGCCAAGCACCCGAAAAAACAAGTCAGGCTACCAGTGCAGTCACTAGTGCGGTTAGCAATCAAACTTCAGCCCCAATGTTTAGTGCAGCTAGCCACGTTGCTAGTTCTGCCGTTGCGGCACCACTTCCTGGTCCCCGTGAAGCTGATGAACTGATCAAAAACCTAGTTGAATCAGGCCGCCGTTACCGCGTGGTCGGTTTGGATTACGGTAAGATCAACATGATCACTGCGACTGACGGTGACAATAATTCGTTACAAGTGCCAGGTTCAATTATTTCTAAACATATTTTAGATTATCAACATGAAATTCGCCATATGCAACGGCAAACACAGACTTTGGACGATGACGTTGAATTAACTCGCCTTTCTTACATGTTAAAAAGGTATGTGCTTAAATCATGTCGTAAAATCGTTAGCCAATTGATCGAGCACTACGGTGATGATGTGATCTACGTAACCGAACTTCATCCCAGTCTTGACGTTAATAAAACACCAAATATTATCTTAAGCCCAGATTATTTCTACAAAGCACTATTTACGATTCTATTTGAATTAGTTGGTCAAAATGCAGCTATTATTCAAGTCCCGAATAATGAAACGTCGATCATTTGCCCTAACTGCGGCTTCACCAGCGCCGGCAACCGACAAAAAGAGCTGCATACATTTAAATGCTTAAATTGCGGTTTTGAAAGTAATGATGATCAAGCGGCGGCAACAAATATTCGCCAACGCGGCTTACGTTACATTTCAAATCTAACTAAAAATATGAATTTTGCGGTAGCTACTCCAGAAATCACCAGTGTAGTAACTCAAGAAGAAGTATAATTTTTTCACAATAGCTAGGGCAATCCCTAATTCTAAAAAGACAAAAAGCGCTGCTTTTTGTCTTTTTTATTTATCTAAATACCGTTATATAGGGATTTACATCTACATTATTACTATCGTGATGAGACTCATTTGTCATTAGAAAGCCTTTTCCTTTTTAGATAAAATGACCTATACTAAAGCTATAGATAGATAATTTTATCAAATGATAACTATTATCATTTAGCTAAGGAGGCTTTTCATATGAAGGTCAGCATATATACTACTTGTATGATGGATTTAATGTTCCCACAAGTCGGTAAAGATATGGTCGAAGTTCTTGAACGCTTAGGCTGTACCGTTGATGTTCCAGAAAATCAGATCTGCTGTGGGCAACCCACATTTAATTCAGGCTACGTTGAGGCAAGTTGGCCAGTTATGCATAATCAAATCGATGCATTATCTTCAATTGATTGTGATTACATTGTCTGCCCGGCCGGCTCTTGTACTGCTATTTTAAAGGAGTATCCAGATTTATTAGTCGACGATCCCACCGACCCCACTGGTCAATATATGGCGCAAGCTAAAATTCTATCCGCCAAAGTTTATGAATTTTCTCAATTCATCTGGCGCGTATTAGGTATCGCTGACTGTGGTGCCGAATTGAATACCATCGCCACCTACCATCGTTCATGCCATATGACCCGTTTGCTCGGCGAACGTGAAACTCCATTCTGGTTATTGGAAAATGTTAAAAATTTGGAAGTACGTCAATTAGAAGGCATTCAATACTGTTGTGGCTTTGGTGGCACGTTCTCAGTCAAAGAACATGAAATTTCCGAGTTAATGGTAACTTCCAAAGTTGAGAACATTGAAGCAACTGGTGCTGAAGTATTGGTTTCTTGCGATCCTGGCTGTTTAATGAATATCGGTGGTCGCTTCAACCGCTTAGGTAAACCAATCAAAATCATGCACATTGCTGAAGTATTAAATCATAACGTTGACGAAAGTCGGATCAGAAAAGTCAGCGAAGTACCCGCACCGGCAGCAGCACCATTTCCATAAAGTAGGAGGGTGATATTATGGGACTAAAAACAAGTACCTTACCATTTACAGAACGGATCGCCGATGCAGCTAAGGATCAATTTGCCCATGCTTCCATTGCCAAGGCCCAAGACACGCAATATACTAAGCGGGAAAATGCCCGTGCTGAGTTAGGTCATTGGCAAGATTGGCGCAAACTGGGCCAATCCATTCGCCAGCACGTGATCCAATATTTGCCGGATTATCTTGAAGAATTCAGTGATAATGTGGAAAAACGTGGCGGTCATGTCTTTTTTGCACAAACAACTGACGAGGCAAACGACTTCATTTTAAATGTGATCAAACAACAAAATGGCCATCATGTCGTAAAATCAAAATCAATGGTCACTGCCGAGCTAGATATAGACAAAAAATTACAGGCGCTGCCAGATGTTTCTATTTTAGAAACTGACTTAGCTGAATTTATTTTGCAAGAAGATGATTGGGATGAACCATCACATATCGTTTTCCCCGCGATCCATAAAAATCGTGATCAAGTCCAGACTATTTTTAAGAAGTTAGGCTATGACGGTGATAATGATCCAGAACACATGGCGCGTTTTGCGCGTAAATATTTACGCCAGCGCTTTTTAGAAGCTGATATCGGTATTACTGGTTGTAACTTTGCCATCGCTGATTCAGGACTGATTAATTTGGACACCAACGAAGGTAATGCTGACCTAGCCGACTCGATTCCTAAAACTCAAATCGTAGTCATGGGCATGGAACGACTGGTGCCTAGCATGAAGGAAGCTGAAATTATGGACAACCTGCTGGCGCGTTCAGCGGTTGGTCAAAAGCTAACGACTTACGTAACCTTCGAAGGTCAACAAAGTGCGGGCGAAAGTGATGGCCCCGAAGATTTTTACGTTGTTATACTCGACAATAATCGTTCCAAAGCCTTGGGTACGGAATTTCAAGAGATCCTGCAATGTATCCGTTGTGGTGCGTGCCTCAATGTATGCCCAGTTTATCGTCAAATTGGCGGTCATGGTTATGGTTCGTTGTACCCCGGACCTGTCGGCGCCGTTTTATCGCCAATTCTCGGTGGTTACGAACAATTTGGTGAGTTACCATTTGCCTCTAGTTTATGCGCCGCTTGTACTGAGACCTGCCCTGTGCTGATCCCACTGCATAATTTACTGATCAAGCATCGTGAAGTTGAAACTGATCGGTTGAAAATGATGCATGGGTTTACTGATTTCCAAATGCGTGTGGTCGGTAAAGGGACTAGCTCACCATTTATGTTCAAAATGGCGCTCCGTTTCAAACACTTTGGTTTATCACCTTGGACGCATCAACGGCCTGTTACCGCAACTAATTTCTTTGAATATAACGGCGCGATGATCACCAACGGCCCTGGTATGGTCGGCGGTTGGACCGATGTTCGTGATCTACCATCGCCACCAAAACATCGCGATGACTTCCGCGTTTGGTTCAAGCACCATAAACAGCAAGGCGGTGAGACTAAATGACAATTCAAAATCGCGATAAATTTTTAGATCATTTGGCCGAACGATTAGGCCAACCACGCCACCAACTGGCTGATCATCCCTATCAGCAGCTGAATGATCTACCACAGCAAACGCTTAGTGATCGATCACCGGCTGAATTATTAACGTTAGCTCGGAAAAATAGTGAAGCCTTACCAGTAACTTTTTACGAAGTGGCACCTGTTGAATTACCGCAACTACTGACTGACTATATTAGCAGCAAAGGTGGCGGTCCAGTTTTATTACCAACAACTGAGCGCTTCACTGATTATAATTTAACTGATTGGCAAGCAAGTATTGCAGCAACGGAAACCGTTAACTACTGGCAACCTGACGCTGATCGTGCAACTAATTTAAAAGCCGCAGAAATCGCCAATATTAGTATCAGTTTTGCTGATTTCATGTTAGCTGAATCTGGCACCATCACCGTCAGCACCAATGCCGGTCAAGGGCGTGCCCTACATTTTCTGCCGACTCATTATCTCAGTATCGTGCCTCGCTCAAGAGTCGTTGCCCGCTCGACGCAAGCCGTCGCTTGGTACGAACAAGAACGCGCTGCTGGTCGTTTAGATAGTTCAGCGATCCACTTCATCACTGGGCCTTCCAACTCTGGTGATATTGAGATGCAATTAGTCACTGGTGTCCACGGACCACTGGATGTTACGTACGTTGTTGTTGATGATTAAATGGCTCTTTGTCAAATCCTGTTGATAGCTAATTTTAGACAGAATTGGAAGTTAAGCAACTTCCAATTCTGTTTTTTTATTTGGTTTCGTGCGCATCTGTTGTAACTTGATTCGAGAAACTAAATGATGATAGTTACGGAAGCC
>NZ_RHOE01000090.1 GCF_003946385.1 Loigolactobacillus zhaoyuanensis | reverse complement strand
TGACGCGATCAAGTATGAAAACTAATCAAACTAACTAAATTAAGTCAAACTTGGCTAGTCATGACTAGCCCAAGTCGTGAATATAGAGAAATTACGTAAAACTGATAATTTGGCCAATCAATTTGATGCATATGCATAATTCAGGTTATACATTATGAATACTATAAATTTTACAAGACAACACACACAAGGAGAGTGAAGCGCTCATGATTAAATTATTTACGCAGACAAGTTGTAATTCTTCACGAAAGGCACGGCAATGGCTCCGTGATCACGATGTCGAATTTTCAGAACAAAATGTCGGTAAAAAAGCGCCAACGGTCGAAGAGCTAAAACATATTCTTAGCTTATCCGAAAACGGCTTAGACGATATCATTTCGACACGTTCACAGGCGTATCCTGAGATTGCGGATCAATTACCTGACATGTCATTTAACGAAACTTTAAATTTACTTTGTGAACGCACTCAGTTATTACGCAAACCAATTATTGTGACCGAGAATAAAGTCCAAATCGGTTTTAACGACGATGAGATTCGTAAATTCGTACCACGCCACATTCGGCGCCTAGATTTTATGCAAGCAATGATCAACGCAGCTGAAATATAAAACGATTAGATTGAGGTTGAGGCCGAGCTAGGGGTAGCACGGTCTTTTTTGTTGGCTCAAAAACAGCCAGTCCTAAGTAGGGCTGGCTGATTACTGTTTGAGTTGTTTAACTGTTTTTTCATAATGCGTCCATGCTGACCAAACACGGACGGTTTTAGTAGCCTTATCGACTGTATAAACAACACGATGCTGATTATTGATTCGCATGGAATAAGTTTTTGGACGTTTATTTCGTGGTTCCAAAAGTTCCATTTGATAGTTTTGTGTAAATGGATTATCAGCTAATTGATCAAGAATGTGCTCGTAAATATTTAATAGTTGCGCTTGGGCTAATTTAGTTCGCTGTTTGGTGATTGAATGATGTTCAAGCACTTTGAAATTTCCCATTAGCCGCGAACTTGATCAAAATCGCGATCAGTTGCTGTATCCATTAGTCGATCAACTTGATCAAGTGTACCAGTAGCTGTTAAATAGTCGGTTTCTCGCTGTGCGCTGGTTTTATTAGTGATTGGAAAAGGCAAACCATCAGTTAAAATAATTTGTTTATAGAAGACGTTGATTGCTGCTGTACGAGTTAGGCCTAGGTCTTTTAGAATTTTTTCAGCCGCAACTTTAGTTTTTTCATCGACTTTAGCCGCTACAAGTGCCGTTGGTTCTTTTTTTTCAGTTGGCATAATTAACCCCGCTTTCATACTATGTTAAACATAGTATATATGACAGATGTATTTAATACAACCTAGTTAAATATAAAGTGAAAAGTGCAGCCAGATCGGCAACTTGAATTAGGCGCACGTAACTAAATTGATTGGTGGCCAAGCTAGGTTGAGCGTGGTCCAAAAAGTAACATGACTATGTTAGTTAATCAACGCTGGAATTTAAGATTGGTATTAAATAATAACTTACTAAGAAAGCGCTAATTTTGCGGCTTAATAGTTGTGCTACTTGCCAGATATGTTATGGTATAGCCAACAGATGAAATGACAAATTTGCCCGCCAATTAGGAAGGAAGATAACTTTGTTAGCCACGCGCACAATTTCAGATTATGAACTGCTACAACATTTTAAAAGTTATTTATTAGAACACCGTCAGCAAGTAAAGCAATATGATTCAGTTAAGGAATATGTGGAAAAAGAGCAGCCGACCATGACGCCATTTACCAATGTTCAAGCCCGAATCCCTAAGCATTACAAGCGGGTGATCCGCCAATTGACCGCGCAAGATTTTGTCCAGATCGAGCAACAATTAAAGCATTAATTTAGCGAACTCGTTGCCATTGAGCAGCGAGTTTTTGTTTGCCGTAGACGCAGAATGATGAACAAATGAGACTAGCTTAAGTTTTGATGATAATTGCAACAGATGACTTGCTATGTGAGGTCGGACGCGTTAGGTTAAGGGTGTAGAGTTAAAGACTTATTTTAGGGAGGTATTATCATGTTCACCAGTACTAAACCAGTTAATGATTATGAAGTGTTACAACAATTTAAGAGCTTTTTGGTGGCTCATCAGGCGCAGATCAGAGATTATCCAGATCTAGAGACCTATGTTGCCAACGCACATTCAGGCTTTTATTTCACACCGTTACAGACTGAAAAAATTCCAGCTCGCTATAACCACGTGATCAAACAATTAACTTCCAGTGATTATCACCAATTAGCTAAAATGCTACAACTATAGTCGTTGTGTAACGCTAAATTTAGTTCATTAATTTGTGGCACAATATTATATCTGATCAGCTGTAGTTTCCAGCCATTATTTTGAGTGTAGGGCGTTTCCTATACTCTTTTTTTGTATCCGTTTCCGATTATTAGTTGTTTTTAAGGAAGTAGCGCGGGGTTTATTGTATAATGTAAATATACTTTTATTGGAGGCGTGGAAATGAACGTACATAAAGCAGTGATTCCTGCAGCTGGACTGGGGACACGATTTTTACCAGCGAC
The DNA here is from genome assembly GCF_003946385.1 of Loigolactobacillus zhaoyuanensis. Taxonomy (GTDB): domain Bacteria; phylum Bacillota; class Bacilli; order Lactobacillales; family Lactobacillaceae; genus Loigolactobacillus; species Loigolactobacillus zhaoyuanensis. The sequence continues at coordinate 5,532 of NZ_RHOE01000090.1, read as the reverse complement.
GAAGGCAATGGCGAAGGAAATGTTGCCGATCGTTGATAAACCAACGATTCAATTCATCGTGGAAGAAGCGCAGGCATCCGGGATCGATGATATTCTGATCATCACCGGTAAAGGCAAGCGACCAATCGAAGATCACTTTGATTCCGTTCCCGAATTGGAACAGAATTTAATTAAAAAGCATAAAGACGAAATGTTAAAAGTTGTCCAAGAAACAACGAACATGAAAGTTAATTTATTTTTCATTCGTCAGTCACACCCTAATGGTTTAGGCGACGCCGTGCGCTTAGCGAAATCATTTATTGCCAACGAACCTTTTGTGGTCATGTTAGGCGATGATTTAATGGAAGATAAGGTTCCGTTGACCAAGCAATTGATCAATGATTATGAAAAAACCCACGCTTCAACTTTAGCAGTTAAGCGGGTACCACATAATGAAGTGTCCAAATACGGCGTGATCGATCCAGAAGCGGAAGAATCTCCTGGTTTGTATAACGTCCGCCAATTCGTTGAAAAGCCAGCCGTTGACAAGGCACCTAGTGACTTGGCGATCATCGGCCGCTACCTATTAACACCAGAAATTTTTGATATTTTAGATAACCAAAAACCTGGTGCTGGTGGCGAGATCCAATTAACCGACGCCATCGACGAATTAAACAAAGTACAACGCGTTTTCGCGCATGAATTTAAGGGTGATCGTTACGATGTTGGGAATAAATTCGGCTATGTTCAAACGAATATTGAATTCGGCTTGCGCCATCCCGAAGTTAAGGACCAACTCAAAGATTACATTATTGAATTATCGAAAAAATTAGAAGCTGAGAAAAAAGCAACTAAAAAATAGCGTGATCAAAAAAAGCAGTGAACCACCCACGTTAATTGGGCTGGTTCACTGCTTTTTTTGCGGTTTAATTTAAGAAATAGCGTCACGCATGTAAGTGGCTAAAGCAGCGCCGGATTTACCGTTGGCTAGGGCGACTAACAATTTGATCCGCGCTTTTTGTCCATTTAGACCTTGGCAGAAGATCAAGCCCATTTTAGCCAGTTCTTGGCCGCCGCCTTTATAAGCGTAAACAGGTTCAGCCACGCCGTTGAAGCAGCGAGAAACTAGGATGATCGGAATGTTGCGGTCCAGCAGTTTTTGAATCGCTGGCAAGGTCTGCGGTGGCAGATTGCCGGCACCAGTGCCTTCGATGATCAAGCCATTAGTTGCCGGCTGATTTAACGCGTCAAATAAAGTACCATCCATACCCGCATAAGCTTTTAGCAGGTAAATATGATCGATCACATGATCAATGTCGCAGCGGGACTGATTGGTCAACTCTTGGAAAAATTTAGCGCCATTTTTTTCGATGATTCCCAGTGGGCCAAAAGTTGGCGTGCGAAAAGTAGAAACGTTGGTGGTGTGCGTTTTGGTGACGAAACGCGCGCTGTGCACTTCATCATTCATCACTACAAGCACACCTTTACCGCGGGCCCCAGGTGAAGCCGCTGTTTTTAAAGCGCTGGACAAATTGTATAAACCGTCGGAGCCGATCTCATCAGACGAACGCATTGCACCGGTGATCACCACAGGAATCTGAGCGGGCAAGGTTAGATCAAGAAAATAGGCGGTTTCTTCAAGTGTATCGGTACCATGCGTGATAACAACGCCATCGATACCGGCAGCTTCCGCGGTCATGATTCGATTTTTCAGCTGGAGCATTTCGCGCGGCGTCATGTGGGGAGAAGGCAGATTAAATAATTCTTCCACTTCCAGCTCGTATTTGCCTTTAAACAATTGATTGAAGGCCATTAAGGGATTAGCGGCGCCTGGAGTCAAGCCGCCGCTTTCATTTTCTGACATGGCGATCGTGCCGCCAGTGTGCAAAACTAAGATATGTTTCATGAATCGATGCTCCTAACTGTTGATCAGATTTTAAATGACTAGTCGTTACTTATTATAGTAAGTTATGCGCCATGGTTTAAGTGTTTTTTGTCAGTGTAGCAGTGGATCTGGTGTAAACGTGTTTGAAAAAGCATGTTTTTGCGCTTAGCGACGCTCACCAAATTATCTGCTAGCGGTGGATCTAGTGTAAACGTGCCAAAAAAGGCAGATTATTTCGCATAACGACGCTAGCCAAACGATCCGCTACGCGAATCTTATTAGCTAGCAATGTTATGTTCCATAATCTAGGCGCCTTTTTTGGCACTCTATAAAAAAAGAACATCTTCGGGCGGAAGATGTTCTGGGGAGAGTCTCTCCTTCGGGGGAAGAAGAGTCGAAAAATGAAAAAGGTTTGGTTTGTTTTGGTTACATGATTAATATAACGGTTGGAAATGAAAAACGCCCGTGAATACACTCAGAATATGATTAATTTTTGCTCATTTTTCATTTACCAGCAAAAAATGATGAAACATTACTAAAAGCAACCCGCCAGCTTGACGTCCTTTTGGTATAATGAAATACTGAAAGCAACAATTGGTTTAATGATAGAAGCTACACAGCTGAAACGACCGCCAACTTGTGCTAAGATGGTGGAATTAAAACAGCTGCTGCACAAAAAATTAAAATTAATTTTAGCAAATTATAAATAGAAGTTAATGAAAAGGAAGTTCGCGATGTTAGTTTTAGCAATTGATGCATCAAATCAAGCACTGACCGTGGCGCTGGCAACGGAACAGCAGCTACTAGGAACAGTCACACTGAACGTTAAACAAACCCACAGCGAAGGCCTAATGCCGGCCATCGAGTATCTATTCCAAGCAACGAAAAAGCAACCCGCCGCGATCGATCGCGTGGCGGTGGCGCAGGGACCAGGTTCGTACACCGGCATTCGGATTGCCGTGACTACCGCTAAAACTTTAGCGTGGACATTAGGCAAGCAGCTGGTCGGCGTCTCCAGTTTAGCCGTTCTCGCTAGCAATATTCCTGCCGGCGCGGGCTTGATCGTGCCACTATTTGACGCCCGGCGCAGCGCAGTTTTCACCGGCGCTTATCGGTGGCAACAAGGCCAGTTGGTCAACGTATTGGCCGACCGCCATATTGCCATGGCCGAGTGGCTGCCTGAATTGGTTGCCACCAAGCAGCCGCTCACTTTTGTCGGCGATACTGCGGCCTTTAGCGAAACGCTGTTGGCTTTAGGCGAGCAAGCCCAGATCGCTGCCACTAATTTTGATCTGCCTCAGGCTGGTCAGCTCGCGCAATTAGGCCTGCAGCTGCCACCGGTAACCGATATCCATGGCTTTGTGCCTAACTATTTACGGATGACCGAGGCAGAAACTAACTGGTTAAAACAACATCCCGACAACGAAGGACATGAGCCCTATGTGGAAGAAATTTAGACAATGGTATAGTAACGAGCTACCGACGCCACCGCTGACATTCACCACTCAAGAAATCAATTTAGGTGGTGAACCATTTACGTTGCGCCGCGCCACCGCAGCTGACCTCGACGAATTATTGACCGTTGAACGCCACTGCTACGCCGGCGACACCCCGTGGGATCGGGCATCATTTACTAATGAATTGCGCAAAACCAACGACACACTATATTTAGTGCTGATCACCGGCGGCACGATCATCGCCTTCATCGGCTGCTGGTTCACTACCCACGAATCGCATATCACCAACGTGGCGGTGGAGCCAGAGTACCAAAATGCCGGGATCGGCCGCTTTTTACTGACCTGGATGATCCGCCGCAGCCAAGAATTGCCATCGGCGCGACTGACCCTTGAAGTCCGCGTTAGCAACGAACCAGCCAAGCACCTGTACCGCAAGCTGGGATTTCAAGATCAGAACATCAAGAAAGCCTATTACGTCGCCGATCACGAAGACGCCCTGAACATGATGTTGCCGCTGCAGCCACCATCATGATGCAATACTACTGGCCAGATAAAAGTGAAATCACCCAGCATGCGGCAGCGTTAGGGGCTTGGTGCCACCAAGTCAGTGCTGCCAGCTATCCAGCGGGTTCACCGTGGCGGCCAGCCACGTTTGTCGCTGATCTAAAAGCACCACATCAATATTATTTGTTTGCGGTGGCGGCAGGGCAGTTGATCGGCTTTATCAGCTACACGGCTTTGTTTGATGAGTTGGAGATTACGAATGTGGTGGTGGCGCCCGCTTGGCAGCGGCAGCATATTGCTTGGCAATTATGGCAGGTTTTGTTGCAGGCGCAAACCACGCCGGTGCGCTTTTATTTAGAGGTGCGCGCCAGCAACTTAGCAGCCCAGAAATTATATGAAAAGTTAGGCTTTGCGGTGATCAATCGCCGGCGTGAGTACTACACGGCGCCTGTGGAGGATGCGTTGATCATGGCATTAGAATGGAAGGAAAGCGATTATGACGGAAAAAAAGTCGCGGCAACGCGAGTTAATTTTAGCTTTTGAATCAAGTTGTGATGAAACTAGCGTGGCGGTAGTTGAAGACGGGGAGACGATCTTGTCCAACGTGATCGCCTCGCAGATCAATAGCCAAAAGCGTTTTGGTGGCGTGGTGCCGGAAGTGGCTAGCCGCCATCACGTGGCCCAAGTCACGCTGTGCGCTGAGGAGGCCATGGCTGAAGCAGGCGTCACTTACGCTGATTTAACGGCGGTGGCGGTGACTTACGGTCCTGGCTTAGTGGGCGCGTTGTTGATCGGCGTTTCGGCGGCCAAAGCGATCGCCTTCGCCCACCAATTACCGCTGGTGCCAGTCAACCATATGGCCGGCCACATTTACGCCGCGCGCTTGGTCAAGCCGCTGACCTACCCGTTACTAGCATTGCTGGTTTCCGGCGGGCACACGGAGATCGTTTATATGCGGGCTGCTGGTGAATTTGAGATCATCGGCGATACTCGCGACGATGCTGCCGGTGAAGCTTTTGACAAAGTCGGCCGCGTGTTGGATCTTGCATATCCAGCCGGCAAGAAAATTGACGACTTGGCGCAGCAGGGCACGGATACCTTTAATTTTCCGCGGGCCATGCTTAAAGATGATAACTATGACTTCAGCTTTAGTGGCTTGAAAAGTGCCTTCATCAATACGGTGCACAATGCGGAGCAACGGGATGAAACCTTATCGCGGGCTGATCTAGCGGCTAGTTTCCAAGCTAGCGTGATCGACGTGATCGTGACTAAAACCATGCGCGCAGTGCGTGAATATGGTGTCAGCCAACTGGTAATGGCTGGCGGCGTGGCGGCGAACAGCGGCTTACGGGCACGTTTCCAGCAAGAGATCGCTGCGCAAGCGCCAGAGGTTGACTTTGTGGTGCCGCCATTACGACTCTGTGGGGACAATGGCGCAATGATCGGTGCGGCGGCGCATGTTTTTTATGGTCAAGGGATCCGCGCTGATGGCCAGTTAAACGCACAGCCAGGGTTGTCATTTGATTACATGACCCCAGAGCGTCAAGCTGTTTTGAGCAAATAAAACTCTCCGCGCGGCCACCGCGCGTAACCATCTATGAAAAGAACGCCTTTACCGTTATACTAGCGGTGAAGGCGTTCTTTTGTACATCGTCTTTTTATTGGTGCCTTGAGCCTGAAAATAAAACCGATGGTCTTCAATTCGTG
>NZ_RHOE01000009.1 GCF_003946385.1 Loigolactobacillus zhaoyuanensis | reverse complement strand
TCCAAGGAATCCAAGACGCGCTTAACCACCGGCCACGTCGGAGCTTGAACTACAACTGCGCCAGTGAACTATTCATTGATTTAGATGATTAACTATACCAATTTATAAGAATAGGTCGATACTGTTGCACTTGATTTGACAATTTGGGTAAAAAATTAGTTATAATTATGTGAAAATATATACTAAACGTATATTTTAGGTCAAAAAATAATTGAATGCGGTAACAAAATATGCTTTAATTAAGGGTATAATGCTTTGTTAAGAAAATATTAATTTCATGTATAATGTAGTTGCATGTTTTTACATAAAAAATTTTGGTGGGGGAATATAAATGAAGAAACGTATCCTAACGTATTTATCGGTCGGCGTCTTACTTTTAGGCGCATTCGCACCCGGTATTAGCGTGTTAGCCGCAACGCCGACGACCGACGTAACGCAAACGAGTGCGACTAATTTAGATCCAGCTAATTTGGCGGATGGTCAGTATACAATTGATGCACCATTACTGAAAACTGGTACGGAAGCAGCCTCCTTAGCACAGACTTATATTGATAAATCAGCAAAATTAGTAGTCAAGGATCATCAACTACAATTAACGTTACATATTAATTCTAGTGATGGCGTTTCAAAGATAACTGATGTTAAAACAACCAGTGATGGACAACCGGTGACAGTCACCAAAAATGCAGATCAAACCGCAGATTTGACTTTTAATGTGGCTAGTTTGAGCACGGTCACCAATTTATCATCAATAATTAATGTTGGTGCCAGCAGCATTGCGGTAACAATGGATGTTAAGCCAGATACCGCTAGTTTAAAAGTCGTACAGTTAGATCAAGCACCGGCAACAGATGCAGCAACTACGGAAAGTAGCAGTAGCAATAGCACAACTGCCGCAAGTGCAAGCTCAGCTAGTGAAAGCAGCGTAGCAACTACTGACGCTACAGCAGCGACGCAAGCTAGTGCGGCCAATAACACCGCCACTAGTGAACCGGCAGCGACCACCACACCAGCTAAAGAATCAAACACGACGACACCAGCAACTGATGATACTACTGAAAAGGCTGCTGAACCAGCGGCTTTTGATCCTGCACATTTAGTCGATGGTACGTATCAAGTACCAGTGTCATTTTTAAAAGCGGACAGCGATAAGCCGTCAGCTGCTGCTATTTACTTTTCATCAATGGCAACAGTGACGGTAAAAGATAAAGTAGCAAAAGTTACTTTACACGTTAAAATGGGCGCATCAATGATTACCGCCTTTAGTTTAGGTGGGGGCAGTTCAACACCGTCTAATGAAACTACGACTACCAAAGATCTTACTTTCGATGTGAATACTAATTATACGGCTGCCATTGTGCCAGCAACAATGGATATTACAATTCCTGGTTTTAATAAAGTTATGTCTGAGTCAGCGCGGGTTAAGTTCGGTCAAGCACTATATGTTGAACCGACTGAACCGACTGAACCAACTGAGCCAACTGAGCCGACGCCGCCAGCAGTTTTTGATCCAGCACATTTAGTTGATGGGACATATCAAGTGCCAATGACGATTTTGAATGCAGACGAAGACGTACCATCAGTTGCTGCTGGTTTCCTTGAACCAACAGCAACTGTGACGGTGGTTGGTGAAACCGTGACTGTTACTTTACACGTTATAAAAAACGCCTCAACAATCACCGCATTTAGTTTAGGTGATCCTGAGAATAAGGCAACAATTACTAATAAAACCCAAGATACTGAAGATCTCATTTTTAAGGTCAATGATCATTTTGATCAGGCTATGGTGCAGGCGACAATGACAATCAAAATCCCCATTTTAGGTACAGAAATGTATCCATCAGCAAGGGTGAAATTTGGTCAAGCATTACACGTGGCATCAACTGATCCCAGTGATCCGGGCACGACTAAGCCGGATCAACCAACAGTTACTAAGCCAGATGCATCAAACAAACCAGCGGCTAATACCAGTGTAAATTTGAATCATTTAGTAGATGGCACTTACAAATTGAATGCACCAATTATGCAAGAAGGTTTAGAAACTGAGTCAATAGCGCAACAATTTATTGATCAGACGGCGCAATTGATTGTTAGCAATAATGGTCGTACGCTAAAAGTAGTTTTTCATGTGAATAAAAGCTTACAAAATATAAAAGGGATGACACTGGACAAACAAGCAGCACAGATCACTAATCGTCATGGGGATACGGCTGATTTTGTATTTTCAGTGACTAAGGCAACTTTGGCCGGTGTCGGTCAGTTACATTTTGATTTGACTAATGACGGAACTGATTTTTCGGAAGAGGCATACGTTGTCTTCAACTTGAATCACTACTCGTTAGACAGCTTAAAGCAGCAAACTAAAAGTACGCTAAATACGGTTGCCAGTGGCAATAATTTATTGGATGCCAATAAACAAGTTCAGTACGTGCCTTACAAAGTATTTAATGAAAGTCGTTCTGCATTATCGACGGCTAATAATTACTACACGCATACGGCTAAGGTCGTTAAGGATGCCACGGGTTACAAAGTTTATCTGACCGTTCAGGCGCCAACTGGTTACGTTAAATTTCAGCCGATGACGATCAACAATGGCGACTATTCTGACTTAAGTCAATCTAGCACTGCTGGTAATGATGTTTGGTCTTATGCTTTCCACATCACGTCTGCAACCGGCTTGGATCAGCCAGTTCCAGCAACGATTGATATGACGGTGCCGATCGCGGGCATCAGTCAACAGCAATTTGAAATTTGGTTGGTTTTTGGCCAGGCACAAAGTGGTGGTACCGATTATTTGACGCCAACTACGACAGCGCAGGCGTTACCTGCAACTACAATTGCACTGGCACAGTCCGCAACAACTGCAACTAAGAAAACAACTTTAAAAGCAGTACCAGCAGTTAAAAAAGCTGCGGCCAAGTCCGCAACAGCAGCACCTGCAGCAAATAGCTCTATGGCAGAGAAACTCGCTAAAATTAAGGACTATCCGTTTATGGCGGAAATTGCCGGATTTAGTGTGGCAGCAATCGCGATCATCGGCTTCGCCATCTTCAAACGGCTACATTAGATCACGGTGTAGTTGAATTATTTGCGGTTTAGGCAAATAACATACCTTAATTGTGGAGTAGAGCCATGTTTCAACTAGGCGGGGTTCGCCGTAGTAGAATGGTCATCGCCCGTAGCATCAAAAAGCTATTTGTGGTTTAGGCAAATAGTTTACCTTAATTGTGGAGTAGAGCCATGTTTCAACTAGGCGGGGTTCGCCGTAGTAGAATGGCCATCGCCCGTAGCATCAAAGCTATTTGTGGTTTAGGCAAATAACATACCTTAATTGTGGAGTAGAGTGAGGTCAATTATGAAACGTAAAATAGGGTCATTAATTTTAGGGTTACTGCTGTTAGTGGCAGGACTGGGTGTGTCGTCAAAAGTAGCGGCAGATTCGATCAATTATCAGGCATTAAAATATGGTTCTCAGCAGCAGTCGATTGCTTCTAGCTATTACGTTAAGCCGGCTAGCGTCACTGTGAATGGTGATCAATATTTGGTCACCATGACGATTCGTACTGGCGCGCAGCTAGGTGAATGGCCGGTGACGGTGCTCAGCATCGATGGTCACGGGCCGGCTAATGTTAGCAAGGTTAAAAATGGGTCTAATTACGATTATTCCTATGCATTTGAAACTAATGATTTGAGCCAAGTGGTCAGCAGTTCGATTTCGATCGATGTGCCGAATGTTTATACAGCAAAACACGATATCAGCTTTCAATTTGATACCAGTAACTTGCCAGCCTTAAATAGTGCCACTAATAGCAGCTCTGCTAGTAGTGCCAGCAGTTCAAGTAGCGCTGTGAGTAGCAGCTCGAGCGTCGCTAGCAGTACGTCAGCCAGCAGCCAAAGTGTGACTAGTCAGCCTACCACCAGCGCTAAAGCTAGTGACAAACGGGCTAAACAACAAGCCGCGCAAATTGCGGCACTGAACAAAAAAAATGAGCAAACACAAGTCGCAATCATGATTGGCGGTTCATTAGTACTCGTAGTTTTGGCAGTGGCGGCTTATTTCTTTGTTAGGCAGAAATAACGTGTATTTAGAAATTGTTCATCATAATGCAGTAGAATTAGGTGGAATTTTATGAAGTCAGCACGTAAATTAGTTTTTATTTTATTAGCTTTTGTATTGGTGATCGTCGTTGGACTAGCGGCATGGTTACAATTGCGACCAACCGCAGCACCGAAAAAGCAACAGCCACGCATTGTTGCAACAACGGTCGCTGTCACTGAAATGGCGGCTAAGTTGAATCTGCCTTTAGTCGGTGTACCAACGTCAGCCAATCAGTTACCAGCGCGCTATCAGTCGGTAACTAAGGTCGGCAGTCCGATGACGCCAAATGTAGAAAAAATTGCGGCGGTCAAACCGACTGTCGTTTATTCAGTAACCGTGTTAAAAGATCAATATGAAGCAACGTTTAAGCAGCAACATTTCAACGCCCAGTATTTAAATCTGGACACTGTTGCTAGCTTAAAGCAAACGTTGACCACTTTGGGCCAGCGCTACCAGCGCCAAACACAAGCCAAAAAACAGGTTAAATTGATCGACCAAGCAATCAATAAAGTGCAGGCGCGGCAACAGGGCAGCAAGCCTAAAGTGTTGATCTTAATGGGGATGCCAGGTGCTGGCTATATGATTGCTACCGACACTTCTTACATTGGCGATTTAGTCAGGCTCGCTGGCGGCGAGAATTTATATCCCGACAAAACACAACCTTATTTGGCGCCGGATAATGAGAAATTGGCGCAGCAACGACCCGATGTAATTTTACGCTTGGAACACGCCATGCCCGAAGTGGTTAAGCCACAATTTGAACAAGAGTTTAAGCAAAATTCAATTTGGGCACAAATGCCAGCTGTGCAACAGCAGCGGGTCTACGATCTACAACAACCTAAGTTTGACGCCACCGCTAACATGCAGGTGACAACGGCACTGCAACAAGTTAGTCAGTGGCTATATCCAGCAAAATAGTGTGGCTAGGTAACTAGAAAATAGAGCAGCAGAGAGAGGTAGGTGGTAAGTTGGCTAAACATCCAGTTTGGGCATATTTAGTATTATTAATAGCGCTGCTCATTTTATTGGTGAGCGCTTTTTTGCAGGGTGCGAGTACGATTTCAATTACGTCATTGGATGCTGGACAGTTTAATACGTTGTTTAACATTCGCTTACCGCGTATTGTTGCAGCCTTAGTTAGCGGCGCCATGTTGGCCGTAGCAGGTGCCTTTTTCCAAGCCGCCTTGCGTAATGCCATCGCTGATCCTAGCATTTTAGGAATTTCAGCGGGGGCTAGTTTGTTTCAATTGATTGGTGGCTTATTACTGCCGGCGCTATTATTTAATAAATTTATTTTCGCGTTAATAGGCGGCGGGGTCGCCTTTTTATTATTGATGCAATTTCAGAAACAAATGGATCCTTACCGGCTGATCTTGATTGGTGTGGCCTTAAACGCAATGTTTGTGGGCATTCAGCAAATTTTTCTACCGACCGCAACTACAACGGCCGTTTCATTTGCCACGAGCACTTGGTCAACGGTTCTTTTCTTAGTTATTTTAGGCATCATTGGCTTAATGCTGGCTTTGTGGCTGGCACCATGGGCTAATTATTTAAAAATTGGCGATGCCCAACTAAAAACTTTAGGCGTTTCGGTGGTCTGGGTGCGACTAGCGCTGTTATTAGTCGCCGTTTATTTGACTAGCACGGTTACAGCTAGTGTGGGCGTGCTGCCTTTTATCGGGATTATTGTGCCGCATGTTAGTCGTTACTTTGTTGGTCATGATTATCGCCAAGTGATTCCATTTTCCGTGCTAGCGGGGGCTTTTTTACTATTGCTGTCGGATACGGTTGGTCGTTTGCTAGTTATTCCTAACGAAATCACTGCAGCAACTATTCTGGCGGTGATCGGCGGTCCTTTTTTGATTTTTATTTTAGCGCGGCAAGGAGGACGACGGCATGCAAATTAAACAGCTGACTTATACGTATCCAAATCAGCAACGGAGCATTAAACAGGTGTCTTTCGATATCACGCCTGGCGCAATGACGGCGGTCGTCGGGCCCAATGGTTCAGGAAAATCGACCTTATTCAAATTGTTATCGCGCGAGTTAACGCCAGATAGTGGTGAAATTCGTTTAGAACAACGATTATTGACCGATTTTTCGCTAAAAGAATATGCTCGTAAAGTGGCTGTGGTTCACCAACATAATCAATTGTACGATGATATTACCGTGCTGGATCTGGTCCGGTTTGGTCGCTTACCGTACCATTCCTTATTAACTGAGCCCGATGATGACCAGCTAGAATCGATTTTAACTTACTTGGAATTGACGTCATTGAAGCAGCAAAATGTGGCGCAGTTATCTGGTGGCCAGCAACAGCGGGTTTGGCTGGCGATGGCACTAGCACAGCAGCCAGATTATCTATTACTTGATGAGCCAACGACTTACTTAGATCTACATTTCCAAGCTAGTTTTATGGAATTACTAGTGAAATTAAATCAGGAATTCGGCTTAACGATCGTAATGATTTTGCATGATTTAAATCAGGCCCTGCATTTTAGTCAGCAAGTTTTAATGCTGGCAGCAGGTCAAGTTGTGACAACAGGCACACCACAATCAGTGCTAACACCGCCGCGACTACACGAAATTTTCCAAATCAATACTAAAATACTGACGACTGAACAAGGTCAATTTATTGTTCAGTTACCGAATGGAGCCACAACAAAGTAACCTTTGCTGCGACTCCTTTTTAGTTAAAATTAATTTGACAAAAATGCTAGCTTGCGCGATACTCATAAAGTTAACGGCATGTACTATATAGCGCCTTAATTAAATTATTGGGGAAAAAGGTGGCAGTAATATTATGCAAACTGTGAAAAAGCATTCACGACTTTTAATTTTATTGGGTTTAATCGTTATTATTCCCTTGTTATTATTATTTATAGCAATGAATTTTGTAGCTTATGAGCAAAACACTAGCACTAGCCGAATCAATGTGGCAGTGGTCGACCAAGATCAACCCGCAAAATTTCAAGGTAAAACCGTTGCTTTAGGTGCCGGCGTGAAAAAGCAATTATTACATAATCATCAAGTGACGTGGCATTTTGTATCAGCAAAAATGGCTGATGCGCGACTCAAAACGGGCACTTATCTAATGAAAGTCACCTTGCCGCGCGATTTTTCTGCCAACGCAACGACGGCACTAGATACCAAACCAAAAACAAGTAAAATCAAAGTTGATTTATCTGATCACAATAATTTTGCTTCCCATTTGATCACGCAACAAGTTGCCGAAAAACTACGAGCTGAAGTGGTGGCCAATGTACAGGAAGCGTACGATCAAAATGTTTTCACAGCGTTGAAACAATTGGGCAGCGGTGTTAGCCAAGCTCATGATGGAACAAAAAAATTAAAATCAGGTACTGAACAGTTGAGTTCAGGTAGCACCCAACTAGCTTCTGGCCTCAATCAGTTACAAAGTAAAACTCAACCGCTGGCCACTGGGGTGGAACAACTTTATTCAGGCAGTACAGCCTTAAATACAGGCGTTGGTACTTATACTAGCGGGGTTAGTCAATTGAATGGTGGCCTTAGCCAATTACAAGCAAACACAGGACCGTTGGCAGCCGGTGTATCGCAATTAACTACTGGTGGGACTACATTGAATAATGGATTAGCAACAGTAGTTGAAAATAATTCAGTAATAAATGGTGGCATGCAAACCGTTAATACTGCAATTACACAATTAACCTCCGGCAGTCAACAACTACAAAGTGCTTTGAGTGGCGCAGCAAATAATATTGATCAGCAATTAGCAGATAGTCAACCACAGATCGATCAGTTAACTAGCGGCTTAGATGCACTCAATCAAGGTGTTAGCGACTTAAATACTAGCGTTAACGGCAGTGGTAGTCAGCAGCTAACTAATGATTTAACAACTGTTGGCGGTGCACTTACCAGTATGCAAACATCGCTGACCAGCGTCCAAGGAAACATGCAGTCGTTAAAAACTAACCTAACCACTGCAGGTACCAGTTTCACCGCTGCTGGCGATGCAGCAACTCAAGTGGCAGCGATTTTAGGTGACTCTAAAGTGGCAATGGCAATTTTTCAGGCTGATCCTGCCGCAGCAATCAAGTTAGCTGAACTTAAAGGATCATTAACTAAAAATATGACTGCCGGCGCTGCTGCTCTAACTGGCGCTGGTACTGATGCAACTGATTTAGGGACTAATTTAACCAACACAGGTACAGCACTAGCAACAACGCAGGCGCCAATGGAAGATGTACAAGCACAATTAAAGACGCTGCAAGCTGGCGTGGCGAAATTAGCCGATGGAACGCCAACTGCTGTCAATGGTTCTAAAAAAGCAATTGCTACGTTACAAGCTGGTTTAGCTGAAGTTAGTACCGGCTTAAAACAACAGGGTAATACCACGAGTACAATGGGCGCAGTTCAAGCTAGTGGTGCTATCCATGATGGATTGGTCAAAGTTAGTGCTGGTTTAAATGGTACTAACGGTTTAGTTACTGGTGTACAAAAGTATACGGCTGGCACACAACAATTGGCCGCTGGTTCGACACAACTAGCAACTGGCTTGAATCAACTTAATGGTCAAGTACCGATTTTAATAGCTGGAGTTGATCAATTAACCAATGGTAGTAATCAGTTAGCCGCCAATAACGACCAACTTAATTCTGGTTCAACTCAAGTAGCCGCTGGCTTAGGCCAGTTAAACGATCAAGTACCGACGTTAGTTTCTGGGGTCAACCAGTTGAATGATGGCGCTACTCAATTAGATAGTGGCTTGGCTCAAGAAAATACCGGCATGGCAACGTTGAATCATAAGTTAGCTGCTGGTAGCAAGCAGGTCAGCAATTTAAGCTTCTCTTCAGCTAATGTTGACCAATTCGTAACACCAGTTGCCAATCAAACCCAAAGCGATAATTTAGCGAAACCGTTATTGTCAGTTTTGGCACCACTCGTGATCTTTATGGTGTTATTTATCGGGGCAGTATTAACTGAACTTGGCTTCAATCGTTATAGCCAACACTTCCAAGCACAACCAAGATTACAAAAAGCTGCTCTATTAGCAGCTGCCGTCATTTTACAGGCAGCAGGTGTTTTAGTGGTGACAACTTTAATGGGGATCAATGTGGTCCATCCAGCGGTGTTACTGCTGCTATTATTGTTAGGTAATGGGCTCTTCACCTTGATCGTCTTTAACTTTGATCGTTGGTGGGGGACGTTAGGCGTACTGGCAACGCTGGCCATTTTATTTGTTCAGTTGATCGTATCGGGTGGTCTATTGCCTAACGCAATGTTATCTGGTGTTTATCAAGTAATCAGTACGATTCTGCCAGGAACGTATTTGCTTAATGGTTTGAACTACGCGTTAAATGGTCTAGCAACTAAACCATTTAGTAATAGCCTAATTCTAATTATCTTTGTTGTTATTTTCAGCTTACCAATTATCTTTAAACGACAATTAAGCGCGCTAAATCATGAATAATATGTTACGCTCAATATAAACAAATGAGAAAGCGAGTAATTCATGATGAGTAAAGCGCATGATGCTTTGTTGGAAGATTATATTGATGTGTACATGTCGGGCTTTAAATATATCAGTGATCTAGTGTCGGAACCGACTAAGGAATTCAACTTGTCCTTCGAGCAGTTTTTGATCATGCGTGACATTGCTGCTGGTCAACAAGTGGCGATGTCAGATATTGCGATTAAGCGCGGTGTCACTAAGGCAGCTATTTCCCGGCAAATTCGTGTCATGCTGGAATTACATTATATTGAGCAGGAACGTGATGCCAGCGATCGCCGCCGCTTATATCTACGATTAACGGACGAAGGGCAAAAGGTGGCGCAGGCAATCAATCACGCGATTCATCAGCGTTTCCATGGTTGGGTAGCCTTGTTTGGTGAGGATGAAGCACAAGAGCTTCTGCGTTTAATGCAAAAGGTTAGCACGAAGATAATCCATAAATAAGTAATAGTAAAAATAGAATCACGTGCAAACGTGGTTCTATTTTTTTAGGCCAAGTAAGTGCTGGCTTGTAAAAAATATCCCAGCGAGTTATAATTTTAGCATAATGAAAACGCTTTATAATAAAGAGCAAGATGAATGGTTGAAAAACCATTATTTTAGTGTGTTCCGTTGGGATATAGCGGGACTGTATCCCAAGTGGTCTAACCATTTTGAATAAATAACGCGCATGGTAGCTGATTTTGTGCAGCGATTAAGGAGCTATTAATTATGGCAGAAGAGCAAGAACGGGATTTACAAACGATCATGGGATTGATCGTCAATGGTGGCAATGCAAAAAGCTCGGCGTTTGAGGCGATCAACGCGGCTAAAACCGGCGATTTTGCTACTGCTGATGCAAAATTAAAAGAAGCGGATCATTTCTTGGTGGAAGCACACAATTCGCAAACTGATATGTTGACGGCGGAAGCCAATGGTGAACATGCAAAGGTGACGTTATTGACGGTCCATTCGCAAGATCACATTATGAATGCGATCACGTTCCGCGACCTAGCTGGTGAAATGGTTGAGTTGTACAAGCGTTTAGCTAAATAGGACAGAATAAGGAGCGGCAGAGATGCTGCTCTTTTTTTGTTAGCAATTACCAAAATAGGTTTAGCCAACAAAAAAACGCTGATCATTCAGCGTTTTAACTCACTCATAAAAAAGTAAAACTATATTTTTTGAATAATTTCGTCAATATTAACTTTTAATACTTTACGGATCCAAGGAAATTTTGCCTTCATCTCATCGTAAGCAGAACCAGATTCGAGAAATTCACCAGTACCATGGACGTGAAAGCCAGCGCCAGGGCCTTCTGTACCCATAACGGCTTTGCTGCCCATTGTCAAAACGACATGGTTATCGGTTGGGAAATCCTGCTCAATACTGTGCATCCCAGCGGCTGGAATCAGTAGATAATTCTCTGCTTGGTTGATCTCAACATAGGAACTCCAAGTGTTAACGACGCTTGCCGGCTGAGCGTTGATCGTAATAATTGTGGTTGGGCCTTCATGACTCATAACATCAAGAAACTTTTGCTCCATTGGACTGACCTTCTTTACTTAATTTGTAGCCTAATTGTAGCATTTAGTAAAATAAAAAGCCAAACAAGCGTTCCGCTAAGTGAGCGTTTGTTTGACCAGATGATATGCTATGAATTTTTACTGCCGAAGCGCTTTTTAACAAAATAGGCGCTGCCTACAACGATGAGGATCACCAAAATAATTAAAATGATTTTGGCGAAGCTATCAACGTAACCTGCGACTTGAGTCCAAGCCTTACCGGCGTAGTGACCCAGCGCCACTAAAACAATATTCCAGATCAAGGTACCGGCAGCCGTTAAGCCAAGAAATTGACCAAATGGCATTTTTGTCGTCCCAGCTGGAATCGAGATCAAGCTACGGACGATGGGGATGAAACGGCAGAAAAATAAGGTGCTTTTGCCGCGTTTCGTAAACCACTGTTCAGTTTTTGTTAAGTCGCTGCGTTTGAAGTGTAGTAATTGACCAACGCGACCATCGATCAGTCGTTGCAGGCGCTCAATCGATAGTAACCGGCCGACTGCATATAGGATGATCGCGCCTGCAACTGAACCAAGCGTAGCGACGACAACCACACCAGGTAGCGTCATTGAAGAATGTAACGTCATAAAACCACTAAAGGTCAGGACGACTTCTGAGGGAATTGGCGGAAAGACATTTTCCAAAGTAATCAGGAGAAAAACGCCGAGGTAGCCAAAGTGGTCGATAAAATCAACGATCATGTTTTGCATAAGTTACCTCCAGTTAAATACTGTCCCCATAATATACCGTGAAAACCGGGTAAACGTCAATCAATAACTTGATGGCTTCAAAAGAATAAGAATAGGCGACTAAACTAATTGTTTTTGTAACAAAATACACGCCACGCCATCTTCTGTAAACGGGGTGCCAACTGGACGATAACCTAGCTGTGCATAAAAGCCTTGCGCAGTGAGTTCACTATGAATTTCAGAGCGCTGACAGCCTTTATCGCGACCAACTTGCTCCAGTGCAGCAATAATTTGGGCGCCTAAACCTTTACCGCGCTGGCTGGCTAAGGTGGCGATGCGGCCAGGCCGCATCGTTGTGGTTGATAATTGCTGAAAACGGCCAGTTGCTACGGGAGTTTGATCGGCATAAACGACCGCGTAAGTTGTGCCATCACGGTCGTGGTCATCAAATTCAGCTTGCAAACTTAAACCGCGTTCGTGAACAAAAACCTGCAGCCGCACGGCAAAGGCTGCGGCGCGTTGCCAATCAGTGGCGTTTACTTTTAATTCCATGGATAGACCTCGCTTTCATTGCTATTATAGCAAATTAGTAGCTTGCTTTTTCAATCGACTGAATGTTGTTAATACAGTGTAAAAAAAAGCCCCTGTAAATTCAGGGGCTTTCCGTGTTTATGGCATAGGTTAACATAACTGATCGTTGTTATTTACTTAAATCTTTTTCAGCTATTTTTTCATGTTTCAGTTGTTGACGTTCTGTAGCAATTTTTTGCTGTAAGTCAGTTGGCGTGCCAGGCTTACGCAATAACTTAGCGAAGATACCTTTATATTGCATACTAGCATCTTGTTCGGCGTAACGATTGCCTAAGAACATGATGATCGAGCCACACACGATCACCACAATACCAATGATCGTTGGTGTAATGATTTTTTCGTGCAACATGAACATCGCCATGATCGGTGCCAACGCTGGTTTGATGAAGAAAACCAATGAAGCAGTTGAAACGTCGGAAGTTTCCATGGCTAAGAAATAAAAGCCGAAACCACCAGCAGTAACGCCGATACAAATGTAAGCTAGTAGCAAGCTGTTTTGCCAAGCGATACCCTGAATGAAAGGAATCGCGGCGAAAGTTTTTAGTGAAGGAACGCTAGCTAAGCCAGTTGTGATACTAGGAATATGGGATAGACCCATTAAAATCGCTAATTCAGCTGAGCCAGCTAGAAAAGTTAAGCTAGTCATGGTCAGGCCGTTGAATTTACGACGCATCGAACCCCAGCGTGAAATAATTGAATATAGCCCAAAAGTAATGGCAGAAGTGATGGCCAATGTTAAGCCCAACGGATTGGTTAAATGCGCTGGATTAACGATGATCAGTAAGCCGATCAACGAAACGGCGACGGCAATTAAATTCGTCCGACTCAAACGTTCGCGTAAAATCAAATAGGAAAAGATCAAGGCGAAGATGGGATTAGAACTGAATAAAACGGCGACCGTAGAAGCTTGATCGACTTCAACGGCTAACTGGTAGAGCGTCATGCTGACTAAAACACAGCTTAGACCAGTAAGTAGAAATAGTAAGAGATCATGGCCGGTTAAATGGATATGCTGTTTTTTAAGGGCACTAACGGCAAATGGTAATAGGAACAACCCACCAACTAGAAAACGGAGAAAATTAAGCTGAATGCCGTTGAAGGCACTACCAGCCATTTTCAGCGAAATTTCCATGGAGCTAAATAAAATAGTTGAAATTAAAACGTACAAATAAGTTCGTTTCATAAAAAAATAATCGATCCTTCCCCAATAAATAAAGCGTGTTTGACAAAGCGCTCACGTTTTTTCAAACACATTTACGCCAACTTAGTTACAACCTAGTCTAGCTACTATTGTAAAACTGATTGAAAACTTGTCAATGGTAGGGTTGGTTAATCTTGACCAAATAGCTGTAAATGTTGCGCTAAATATTTTCCCGTAATGCTAGTTGGATCGGCTGCAATTTGCTGTGGTGTACCACTTGCGACAATTCTGCCACCAGCGGCACCACCACGGGGACCAACATCGACCACATAATCCGCGTTGGCAACGATGTCTAAATCGTGTTCAATGGTGATTATAGTGGCAGCTTGGGCTAATAATTGATCAAAAACATGAATTAAAGTCCGTGTGTCCAGTGGATGTAGACCAACGGAAGGTTCGTCGAAAATAAATAAAGTACCTTGCTGAGTTTGGCCCATTTCGGCAACTAATTTTAAGCGTTGTGCTTCGCCACCAGACAGTTGCGGCGTTGCTTGACCAAGTTTTAGATAGCCAAGTCCCATATTTTGCAGACTTAAAACAAGATGATGGAGGCTTTTATAGCGGGCAAATAGTGGAACAGCTTGGTCCACGGATAGATCTAAAATATCGGCAATAGTCAGCTCGTGCCATTTGATACTAAGCGTCGCCGGATTGTAACGTTGGCCATGACAAGTGGGACAAGCTTGATCGATATCGGGTAAATACTGGACGTCTAGTGAAATACGGCCAGTCCCTTTGCAGGTTGGACAAGCGCCTTGTGTAGTGTTGTAAGAAAAATGTGCGACGCCCCAATGCTGCTGCTTGGCAGCGGTCGTTTGTGCGAAAAGTTTGCGCAGTCGATCAAGAATGCCGGTATAGGTGGCCACGGTGGAGCGCGCATTCTTACCCACAGGCGTTGAGTCGATCATCACGACACGCTGTAAATCGGCGTGTAATTGATCAACGTGTGCTGGGAGAGGTTCGTGTTTGAGTTGCGCTTGCAGTGCAGGAACCAAGCTATCAAGGATCAACGTCGTTTTGCCGGCACCAGAAAAGCCAGTGACCACACTAAACCGATTTAGCGGAAATTTGGCGGTCACATCATGTAAATTGTAGCGCTGGGTGACGTGGCAACCAAAGTCGCCAGCACCAAAAATATCGTGGGTAGGCTGGCGCGCTAATAATGGTGCCCGGCCAGTTAAATAGGGCGCAATCAATGAATCCGACTGTTGTTTGATCTGGGCGACACTACCTTGATGAAGAATCTGGCCACCTTGGTGTCCCGCACCGGGACCGATTTCGATGACCGTATCGGCTGCGGCAATGACGTGGGTATTGTGATCAACGACGACCAGCGAATTACCTTGATCAACTAAAGCGTGCATGATTTTGATCAAACCAGTAACGTTAGCCGGATGTAAACCGATCGAAGGCTCATCCAGTACGTAAAGCACCCCAGTTGTGGCGGTGCGCAATGTCCGACTTAACTGGATCCGTTGCAGTTCGCCGGTGGATAAGGTCATGCCGGCGCGGCCTAAGGTTAAATAGTCCAAACCTAATTCCAATAATGGGGTCAAGCTGTTCATAAATTCAGTGACTAAATTTTGCCCCATTTTGTACATTGTAGCCGGTAGCCACGGAACAATCGTTTGCGCAAATTTAGGTAACTGCGCTAACGGCATGGCACTGACCTCGGCAATGTTTTTGCCGGCAACTAACGTGGTCAATAGTTGTGGATCAAAACGATTACCGTGACAGGTTGGACAAGTGGCGAATGAATAAAAACGATTTAGCCGCTGAATTGCACGCTCGTTCTTGGTAGTCGCTAAGCTGTCGGTGACGGCAGCAAAGGCATTTTCAAACTGAGCATTATCCATATGAAAAACTTTACCGGTGGCACTGGGGATGTTGATGGCGTATTTACGTTTTTCTCCGTGCAGGACGATTTCGCGATCATGGGCATTTAGGTCTTTGAACGGGGTATCAATATCGAGACCAATGGCTTGGGCGACTAATGGCATAAAATTACGCCCTGGTAAGCGCCAGGAAGCAACGGCACCATTACGAATGGTCAGCGTTTCGTCGGGAATTAAGCGTTCAGGAACGATTTGGCGAATTTGACCGCTACCGTGACAAGTCGGACAAGCACCGAGCGAGTTAAAGGCAAAACGTTCAGCACCTGGTCCACGAAAGCTCGTACCGTCACCAGCGTCGATCGGCAGATCCGCAGCAACGTTCAAGGTCGGTGCAACACGCTGACCACTTGGCGCAACGTGGGACCCTAAACGGGAGAAAAGTAGTCGGAGAACATTAAAACTTTCGGTCATGGTACCGACTGTGCTACGCTGATTGGGTACATTGGGGCGCTGCCGTAACGCCAATGCTGCTGGTAAATGACGAACTTCGCGAACGTCGGCTTTACCTGCTTGGCTGATGCGGCGACGGGTATAAGTCGATAAAGCGTCCAAGTAGCGCCGCGCCCCTTCAGCGTAGAGGACGCCTAGTGCTAGTGACGATTTGCCGGAACCTGACAGTCCAGTGATGGCAATAAATTGGTGCAATGGAATATCGACGTCAATGTTTTTTAAATTGTTAACTCTGGCACCACGAACTTCAATCATGGTCGGCTGATTTTTTGGCATATAAAGGACTCGCAATCATTAATTTTGAGACACGCTCTAGTTCCATGATAGCAGTCTTAGAAAAAAACGGCTAACGGGCTTCCTTGTCATGGTTGAATGTGCTATGCTTATTGCGCTAAAAATACTGTGATACCATGAAGTCAGACAATAAACGCTAATTAATCAACTAAAATACAAGGAGGTAACGTCGTGCAATTATTAATCGCAGATCAAGACTTTTTCGCACGCCTACGTGCAGGGCAAGTGTTCTTTTTCAAAGATACATTAGTATTGTTTCCATTTGCCGAGGATTATCAGCAAACTTTGCACTTGGTCGAGCAAGATTATCAGGCGTTACGCGCCGAGATTGGTCCGGGAACGTTTAATTATCAGATCACACCAGACAAAGATTTAGCACAAGCACGGATACAGTTAAGCGCCGTCAGTGCTGATCATGAAAAAACAGTTACTAAGACGTACTATGTTTTTTTAGATAATGTGGACTGAAAAAGGGTGTGCCAAATTAAAATTATGGCACACCCCGATTTTATTTTGCCAGCCAATAGCGGACCAACGATAATTCGGTTTGTTGAAAAGTATAAAAAGTTTCTTGATAGTCAGTATCGAGCTGAAAGCCAACTTTTTCTAATAAGTGGCGGGATGGTAAGTTGGTGGCGCCGGTGACTGCATACAATCGCTGCAGCCCTAATTGCTCAAAAGCTAGCTGGGCCACTTGGGGTAAAACTTCCTGCATAATGCCGTGGCGTTGCCATTGACTGAGAATCTCGTAGCCCACTTCAGCTGTTTGTTTTTGAAAATGCCATAGCTGAATTAAGCCGTAAAAAGTATCGGCTTGTCGATCCATAATACCCCACATCAGATAATCACCCCGCAATGTGCCGGTTAGCATGCGCGTGATATATTGCATGGTGGCCGGCAGATCGCGGTCGGTGCTACGGCCGGTGATTGCCGCGATCGCAGCATCATGGCGCAGCGCGTGGACACTATTGGCCGAAACAGTATTCAAAAAACGTAATTCATAATGAGGTAAGACAATGTGGGAAAAAGCCTGCGTTTGCATGAGAACACCTCTTTATTGGACATTCATGACTGAGAATCAAAATAATTAGCGCATGAGAACCATATTTGCGAAGTAGAAAGTTGGTTAAACAAATGGAAGCAGAATTAACCTTAGTCAAAACGATGTTAACCACTATTTTAACCCAGCAAGATCTAAGTCGCATGGATGAATTTTTTCATCCGGCCTTTATTGGTGTGCTGAATGGTGAAAATATCAACCGTACTCGCTATCAGGAACGCCTTCAGGACTTAAAAGCGAGTGCTGCAGAGGTCACAAATTTACAAGTTCGTGATCTTTTTTGGTCTGAGCAGGGGGCGGTAACGGCACATTATTTGGCAACCGTTACTGCCGCTACAGCACAGGCACAGCAAATTGATGTTCTTGCTTTGTGGCAATTTAAGGCGGATAAATTAATTTTCGTGAACGAAGTCGCATGGCCGTTGGCACCAGTTGCTGCAGATTTTACGGCAACACGTACATTTATTCATCAATATATCATTTAGAGTGCCAACCGGCGAATTAAATACTCAGCAACGCCGTCTTCAGCATTGCTAAGTGGGGTCACATCATTAGCCAGCGCTTTAATGGCTGGTCGTGCATTTTGCATGGCGACGCCCCAACCGGCATAGGTCAATAGATCGCGGTCATTATCGTCATCGCCAAAGGCTAGGACATCGTTGGGGTCCATTTGGTAGTAGTCCAGCAAATACTGAATAGCGCTGGATTTATGGGTGGCCTCACGGACGATTTCTAGCGCCGAAAATTCACCGCTCCAAGCACCCCAAGTCTGTGCGACAACGTGGGGAAACCGCTCACTGACAGCTTGCTGCAATCGCGGCAAGGTTAAAGCATCCGTGAAAAGTGAGAGTGAAATTGGTGCCTGCCGCAGTGAATCAGCATTCAACAACACTTTTGGTGCTGGCATATCGGTGAAAAAGGGTAGATCATGAAATGGTCGATCAGGGAGGATAAACTGTTTACCTTCCGCAATCGCTACCTTGATCGGGAAGTCGCGTTTTAATTGGAGCAAGGCGAGTGCCGTTGTCTGTGGTAAAGTAGTTGCTTGTTCTTGGGACCAGTGTTGATGGGGAATGTGGACTAGCGCGCCATTAAAATTGATCATCGGCGTAGTTAACGCCAGTTGATCATAAAATGGTTCACTGATATTATCTGGACGCCCAGTCGTAATAATAATTTTATGACCACGATGGCTGGCAGTACGGAGCGCATTTTGCGTTTTTTCGCTTAGTTGCCCATTTTGATTTAAAGTTGTGCCGTCAAGGTCGAGGGCAATTAATTTAGCTGACATCCTGTGCCTTCTTTCTAAAAGATACTGTCTAATAATCTACCATAAAATTGTTACTTACAGGAAATTTTTATCCGGATAATAAAAAAGAACCGTGGCGTGAATAACATACGACACAGTCCCGTGTTTAATTTTCTGAATAAGCTGAGCACACTCTATTTTTCAGCTAACAACTGCCGCAAAACAGCAACTTGTTGCTTCAGTTCGGCACCAATATCAGTTTCGGCAACTAGTTTGCGTTGCGCAACTTGATCAACGATGCGTTTAGTTGAGATGATATCCGTTAGATTGGCGATCGCCTCAGCTTTAGACGTGAACGGTTGATGGGTCACCAGCTGCATGCCGTAAGAATTATACAGAAGCGTATAGCCACCGATGCCGGTGGTTTTTTGATAGGGTTTAGAGAAGCCACCATCGATGACGATCATTTTATGATCAGCCATGACTGGCGTTTGACCTTTTTTAACTGGGGTATGGCCATTGATGACGTGGCCAGTAGCCGGTGACATACCAAATTCGCGTAAAACTGAGTCGACAAACCAAGCTTCACGGCGCAATTTGTAATAGGGATTGGTTTCTTCGGTGTGAGTAGCTGGGTCGCTGATAAAGTAACGTTCAAAAGTGGTCATATCACGTTTACCAAACAATGGTGAAAGCGGGCCAGTCCATAAATACCATAATAAATCAGTCGCACAGTCATCTTCGTCGCTGGGATGAGCAAAACTAGCGCGTAAATTCTGTTCAAAAATATCGAGTAAAGCTTTGCCAGCATATTCGGTGCCATGTAATTTAAAACTTTGAAAATCACCGTTAGCAGTAACTGGAATGCAGCCGTGGAACAGAAGGTTATCATTGTAGGTCAAATACATGCTGCCTTTGCGCATTAAAAAGGCCATGTGCCGTTGTAATTTGTCGGAATGACGGAACGCCGCTAATAATTGATCGATAACGCGTTGTTCTTCAGGTAATAATTTATATGGATCAGCGGGATCAATAGTCTGAAAACACGTATTTTCTAGCGGGTAGGTTTTATCATGTAGCTTGATCGTCATTTTTTGATAATCGATTTTATCTAGTAGCTGGCGGTGAGCCATTTTGAATTCCGGCCGGCGGGCAATAACGGGACCTTCTAATTTAAATTGAATGATCGCAATTGCCTGGTGGATCTGAGTAATTTGCAATTCCTCAGCGGGGGACAAAGGGCGCTCGCTATGCAACTGTTTTGGTCGAAACGCGGCGTTGTCTTGATAATGTGCCTCGGCAAATAACGATAGATGGCGCAGATTGATCCCATAGGCATCTTCAACGATACTAAGATTATTGTAGCGGGCACAAATACGTAGCAAATTAGCTAGGCATAATTTTGAGCCGGAAACCGCGCCGAGCCATAGAATATCGTGATTGCCCCATTGAATATCCAGAGAATGATGTTGCATCAGCCGTTCCATGATCATTTCCGGATGCGGCCCACGATCATATATATCACCGACTAAGTGTAAGTGATCCACCACTAAACGTTGAATCGTGTGACAAGAGGCGATGATAAACTCGTCGGCTTGGGCTAAAGCAATAATATTTTCAGTGATCTGCTGGTAATAAGCCGCTTTATCAGAGCTGTTAAAGTCGCCATATAATAGCTCTTCCGTGATATACACAAATTCAGGGGTCAGCGCTTTACGCACTTTTGAACGGGTGTATTTAGTCGAAACAAAATGCAGCAGCGCGATCAACCGCTGAAAAGTATCTAAGTACCATTGATGTAGATCTTCCGGTTTAGCGTAATGTTTTTTGATAGCAGCTAGGCGTTCCCGTGGATAATAAATTAGAAAAGAAAAGCTACTAATTGTTTGCGGTGTCATTTTGCCGGAAAAAAGATCGGCGACTTTTTGTTTAACGTTCCCCGAACCGTTGCGCAAAACATGTTGGAACGCATCGTATTCACCGTGAACATCACTGATAAAAGCTTCTGTACTTTTCGGCAAACTTAAAATCGCCTCTAAGTTGATCAGCTCAGTTGCTAGCGCAGTCTTTGTCGTATATTCTTCCTTGAGTAAGGCTAAATCAGTTACATTCATACAAAAAATGCCTCCATAGTTAGAACTTGTGTCTCGATTATACCGCTTTCATTATTAAATACCAATCATATATTTAAAACTAGCAAAACCGTTTAATTGGCGATTTAAGGTATATACCAATTATGATAGTCGTGAAAACAGAGTTTTACTGAAAAAATAAAAATTTGACAGTTATGAGAAAATAGGTTAGTCTTTAACCCAACTTAATAAACCGTCCATAACTTCAAAACGAAGTTATAAACCGAAGAAGTGGAGATCAAGATCGTAATGCCCACACAGAGAGCCGCCGAATGCTGGGAATGGTGGTAGGAAACAAACGATTAAATGGACCACAGAGGGCGCGAATAAAAAAAGAGTGCTGGGGCGGACGGGTAATTTTTGAGGATTAGCTACGTAGCGCAAACGCTTTGCATGCAAAGCATTCACACTACTAGGCTAATCCTCAAAATCTAACCGCTTGGTGAACCACTCTTTCGATTACCTTGCGACGTGTTGGTATACGTGAGTTACCGGGAGGATGTCAGTCCTCTGCTAAGATGGGAAAGTAGTAGCTTATTTATATTTATTTAGCTTACTTTCCAACTAAGGTGGCACCGCGGAATAATCCGTCCTTAACAATTAATTTTGTTATGGACGGATTTTTTTATATTTCGAGGTGAAAGTAATGCAATTAATTAAACGATGGCAATCCCTAGTGAGTTACTTAAAAATTAATCTTAAACTAACTTAATTTGCGGCTCCAAGTTAACATACTAGTGAGTTGCAGCTAAGTTAGCGATAACTTATTTAAAAAGTGAATTCTTGCACTCAGCTCTAGGCAAGTGGCCGGGAGCAAGCTACTTTTTAAATCACGCTAAACTAACTTACAGGGGGATTCATCATGATCAAAAATGCAATTCAAAAATTAGCCAACAAAGAAGATTTAACTTTTACTGAAACTGAAGCGGTGGTCAATGAAATTATGAGTGGCCAAGCTGATAATATTCAAATTTCTGCATTACTAACGGCGTTAACTTTAAAAGGTGAAACAATTGATGAAATTGCTGGCGCTGCTAAAGCAATGCGCGCCCACGCTTTAGCCTTCACACCGCGCGAAGATGTGCTTGAAATTGTCGGTACTGGTGGCGATCATGAAAATTCGTTTAATATTTCAACGACCACAGCATTAGTGGTAGCCGCAGCTGGGGTGCCGGTTGCTAAACACGGTAATCGCGCAGCCTCTAGTAAAAGTGGTGCCGCTGACGTTTTAGAAGCATTAGGCGTTAAAATTGATGTCACACCAGCTCAAAGTGAGGCCATCTTGGCACAAACTGGCATGTGTTTCTTGTTTGTTCAAGAATATCATCAGGCCATGAAATATGTAGCGCCAGTTCGGAAAACATTAGGTATCCGCACGTTATTCAACGTTTTGGGACCATTGGCCAACCCAGCTGGTGCCACTCAGCAATTATTAGGTGTCTATGATGCGGCTTTAGTTGAACCGTTAGCTCGCGTCTTGCAACAGTTGGGCGTTGCTAACGCAATGGTAGTCCATGGTGCCGATGGTTTAGATGAAGTTTCGATCAGCGGCCCAACCCAAGTTTGTGAATTGCAAAATGGAAAGTTTGCTAGTTATGAAATTACGCCAGAACAATTTGGCTTACAGCGTGCGCCAATTGCGACGATCGTTGGGGGGACACCGGTAGAAAATGCCCAAATCACCCGCAATGTTTTAGCCGGTGTCGCTGGTGCTACCCGTGATATTGTACTGATGAATGCAGGCTGTGCCTTGCACATTGCCCGCCCAGAATTGACTATTTTAGAAGGTGTCCAACTGGCTGCCGCAACAATCGACAACGGTAAAGCTGCAGCTAAATTAACTGAGTTCCAAGCTTTGACCAAAAATGAGGCGGTGGCATGATTTTAGATCAGTTGGTTAATGCCACTAAAAAGCGGATCACACGACAACAGCAACAAGTCCCGTTAGCTACTTTACAGGCGCAGGTAGCGCAGTTGCCAGCACGAACAAACTTTGCGTTTGAAACGCAGCTCCTTAAGCCTGGTTTAGCGGTGATCGGTGAATTGAAAAATGCCTCCCCGTCCAAAGGCTTGATCGCCAATGACTTTCCGTATCAGCAAATTGCGTGTGACTATGAGCAAGCGGGTGTGGCGGCCATCTCGGTGTTAACCTAGCCTGACTATTTTCAAGGCAACGATCAATTTTTGCCCCAAGTGGGACAGACGGTTAAGCTGCCGTTGCTGCGTAAAGATTTTACTGTCGCACCGTACATGATATATCAGGCACGGCTGCTAGGTGCTAGTGCAATTTTACTGATCGTAGCAATTTTAACGGATGAACAGTTACGCGACTATCTAGCTTTGGCGGAGCAATTGGGGTTGTCAGCACTGGTAGAAGCGCATGATGCTAAGGAAATCAAGCAGGCACTGACAGCAGGTGCCCGGATCATTGGTGTAAATAATCGAAATCTAAAAGATTTTTCGGTGAATCTACAAAATAGTATTCAATTACGGCAACAGGTGCCGGCTGATGTGTTGTTTGTTGCTGAAAGTGGCATTCGAACGGCAGCTGATATTGCTCAGTTAAAAACTGCTGGCGTCGACGCTGTATTGATCGGTGAAACATTGATGCGCGCCACTAATAAGGCGGCTAAATTACAGGAACTGGGGGTTTAGTCCATGACACTGGTAAAAATCTGTGGTTTAATGCAGCCGGCTGACGCTGAAGCCGTTAATCAAGCACAGCCCGATTTTGCTGGCTTCATCTTTGTAGCTGGTAAGCGGCGACAAATTAGTTTCGCTAAAGCTGCGCGAATACGCCAAGCGATACAGCCACAAATCAAGACGGTCGGCGTATTTGTTGATGCACCGTTACCCGATATGTTGGCGGCAGTCCAACAAAATATTATTAGTGTGGTGCAATTGCATGGGCATGAACCAGAGACAACGGTGCAGGCATTACAACAAGCCGGCGCACAAGTGATCCAGGTACAGCACCAAGCTACTCTGACAAGTGCCGACTATGTTTTGTATGATGCGGCCCAACCTGGCAGTGGTAAAATTTTTGATTGGCATCAATTACCAAAACAGCCACCGCGCCTATTCTTTCTCGCTGGCGGTTTGAATTTAACCAATATTAAAACAGCTTTGACTCAAGTGCAGCCCGCGGGTGTTGATGTTTCCAGCGGCGTTGAAACCAACGGTATAAAAGATTCAGCGAAAATCAGCGCCTTTGTCCAGGCGGTACGACAATTCAATTTGGAGGTATCACGTAATGCAAAAAATTAAACCCGGCCGCTTCGGCGATTTTGGTGGCCAATATATTCCCGAAACGCTAATGACAGAGGTCAACCGCTTGGCAGCGGCCTATGACCACTATAAAAATGATTCTGAATTTCAGGCAGAACTAACAACGTTACTCAACGATTACGCAGGACGGCCATCACGGCTGTATTATGCCCAACGAATGTCCCAAGATCTCGGTGGGGCACAAATCTACTTTAAGCGCGAAGATCTCAATCACACTGGCTCACATAAAATTAATAACGTGCTCGGTCAAATGTTATTAGCCCAAAAAATGGGTAAAACGCGGGTGATCGCCGAAACGGGTGCCGGTCAACATGGTGTGGCTACCGCAACTGTAGCCGCATTGATGGGGATGGAATGCGAGATTTTCATGGGTAAAGTCGACACGGAGCGCCAAGCGTTGAACGTTTATCGGATGGAGTTACTTGGCGCTAAAGTACATGCCGTCACTACTGGCACTGGCACATTGAAGGATGCGGTCAACGCGGCTATGCAGGAGTGGACAGCACGGGTGGACGACACTCATTACGTGATCGGTTCAACGATGGGGCCGCACCCATTTCCAACAATGGTGCGTGATTTTCAAAGCGTGATCAGTCGTGAAGCTCGAGCACAGATCCTTGACGCTACAGGCAAGTTACCAGCAGCGGTGGTTGCTTGCGTCGGTGGTGGTAGCAATGCGATGGGTGCTTTCTATAACTTTATTGACGATAAAGACGTTCGCTTGATCGGCTGTGAGGCTGCTGGAAAAGGCGTTAATACTGAGCAACAAGCCGCTACTATGGAGCGTGGTCGGACGGGGATTTTTCACGGGATGAAGTCGCGGTTTATTCAGGATAATGATGGTCAGATCGCGCCAGTTTACTCGATCTCTGCTGGGCTGGATTATCCAGGTATCGGCCCTGAACACGTGCAGTTAGCTGAGTCAGGCCGTGCGGAATATGTTGGTGTTACTGATGATGAGGCGGTCGACGCCTTTGAATACATCGCTAAAGAGGAAGGCATTATTTGCGCCATTGAAAGTGCCCATGCTGTGGCCTATGTGCAAAAATTAGCGCCGCAACTAGCGAAGGATCAGATCATTATTTGTAACTTATCGGGTCGTGGCGATAAGGATGTTGCTGCAATTGCGCGTTATCGTGGGGTGGATATTCATGACTAAATTAAGCGAAGTTTTTACTAATAAAAAGGCGTTTATTGCTTTTGTTGTTGCGGGTGACCCTGATTTTGCGGCTTGTGCCGATAATATTGTTGCCTTAGCCGAAGCAGGTGCTGATTTGGTAGAAATCGGTATTCCGTTTTCTGATCCAGTGGCTGATGGTCCGGTGATCCAAGCGGCTGACCTACGCGCGTTTTCCGCTGGTTCGACAACGGCTAAGGTATTCGATTTAGTCGCGGCAGTTCGTAAACGAACCCAGGTGCCGTTAGTTTTTCTAACTTATTGTAATCTGGTATATCAGTATGGTTACGATGCATTTTTCACCCGTTGTGCTGCGTTGAATGTTGCTGGTGCGATCATTCCTGATTTACCGTTGGAAGAACGTGGTGAAGTTAAGCCGATCGCTGAAGCACATGGCTGTCAAATTATTCCTTTGGTGACACCGACGACGCCGCCAGAGCGAATCGCCAAAATTGTTGCTGACGTTGATGGTTTCATTTATGTGGTTTCGTCAATGGGAATCACTGGAACGCGCGATGCCATTGATACTGACTTAACACAGTTAATTGCTAATATTCGTAAGTACACGACCACGCCGACTGCAATTGGGTTTGGCATCCATACGCCTGCCCAAGCTGCACAAATGGGTGCGCTGGCAGATGGTGTGATCGTTGGTAGCGCGATCGTTGATATTATTGGCCATTATGGTCATGAAGCACCTGCTCACCTACAAGAATATGTAAAGGCAATGCAGGCTGCGTTACCGTATTAAAGCAACGGTAGAAACAGATATGATCAGATAGTGGTTATTCAGCACGTAAAATTAAAATTCTCATTGACTTTTCATCTTAGGCTTTCTATAATGAAAATCAATATCAATCGTCGCTGAAGAGAAGAATCATGCATGGTTACAACAGAGAGCCTAGGATGCTGTAAATAGGCGCAATCCTGCGTGAAAAATGGTCTTGGAGATGTGTTTAGAGACACGGTTACCCACCGTTATAGGGGTTTTGAGATACGTTGAAACGTAAAAAAGGTGGTACCGCGATAAATTCGCCCTTTGTGGAGTTAAACTCTGCAAAGGGCTTTTTTGTTGTGAAAAACTGCTTAGTGAAGTAAAAAAATGATTTGACCTTGGTTTTAGAATTAGTTTTTTTGTTAGTTAGTATACCTAAGTAGATGGCAAATAAGGTAATTTGGACAGCATATCAAGGTAGTCACATTTAGGTAATCAGGGAGGAATTTTGATCATGAGTAAAGAACCGTGGCAGCAACAAATCGAAACAATTCTGGCTCAAGCCGGTAATCGTAGCGATGACCAGCAAACTGGTGCTATTGCAGCACCACTATATTTTTCCACCGCTTTTCGGCACCAAGGCTTAGGTCAATCAACTGGCTACGACTATTCACGAGTACAGACACCAACGCGGGCACTGTTGGAATCTGTTTTGGCGACGATGGAGCACGCGGAACATGGTTATGCATTAAGTTCCGGGATGGCCGCAATTCAACTGGTTTTTTCACAATTTAAATCTGGTGAACATATCATCACCTCTGATGACCTGTACGGTGGTAGTTTCCGGTACTTTGATCAACTGACTGCTAATTATCACCTCGAGTTCAGCCAATGGGCGGGCCAAGACTACAAGCAACTAGACCAATTGATCCAGCCGAATACTAAGGCGATCTGGTTGGAGACACCATCAAATCCAACCATGAAATCAATTGATATTGCGCAAACAGCTGCTATTGCCCACAAACACGGTTTGCAATTGATCGTCGATAATACGTTTTATACACCGATTTTGCAGCAGCCATTGTTGCTTGGTGCTGATGTGGTGGTGCACAGCGCGACTAAATATATGGCAGGGCATAACGATATTTTGGCCGGTGCCATTATGGTCAACGATGCTGCCATTGCTGAACAACTGACCTTTAATTTGGTCACAACGGGCGCGGTTTTAGATCCATTTAGTTGTTGGCTGTTATTGCGCAGTCTCAAAACTTTACCGTTGCGGTTACAGCAACAACAAGCGAATGCGCAAGTGTTAGTCGCAGCTCTAGAAAAATCAGCCGCAGTGACTAAAGTTTTGTACCCTGGTAAAGGGGCGATGATCAGCTTTTATTTGGCGGATACTTATTCGGTAGCGGAATTTTTGCAACAATTAAAAGTGATCTCCTTTGCCGAAAGTCTAGGTGGTGTGGAAAGTTTGTTGACAGTGCCAGATGAACAAACACATCACGACATGCCAGTGGCACAACGCCGCGCTTTAGGCATTACCCCGAATTTATTGCGCTTATCAGTGGGCATTGAAAATAGTGTTGATTTGCAGCATGATCTGGCTCAAGCTTTCGCTGCCAGCAAAATTTAGCTTGGTGTTAGCGAAAAAAGTCGGTACAATAGGGTAGATATGTAGAAATAGCTAGGTTTTAACTTGGCTTACTTTGCCTTAATTGTGTAATAAGGAGCGTTCTGAACATGAAATTAGCTGACTTTTTCCAAACGGCGGTTATTGCTGGTGAACCAGTGATGACTAGCGGTTATGAACTGAAAGCTAAGGGTTTACCGGTGTTGCACTTGCCGTTAACCGCCTTAGCCCAGATTTACTACGATTATTTTTACGGGACGCGCTATGTGACCCAAAATTTTGAAATGAATAAAATGGAGCTTGAAGATATCAAAGCTGAGCTACAGTTAAGCGATATTTCAAATCAATTGTTCCAACAAGACCTTAAGCAGATCGTTGTTGAAGTTGACGTTCGGCCAAATGATAAGCAGGTCGTACTTTCTTTCCGCCACGATGGCTAAATAAAAACCGCGTTGATTATATCGACGCGGTTTTTGTATACAGTGAGTCACTTATTTAGGGGTACTTAATTTAGCTTGCAATTCTTGTTCCATTGTCTGTAATTCGCCTTCTAAAACTTGGCGCTTAGCATGACCATCTTGCTGGATCTTTAAAGCTTCTTCGATCGTTTGTAATAGGTTAGCTTGAGTTTCATGCAGCGTTGCAATATCGACTACGCCACGTTGGCTGGCTTGAGCAACGTCTAGGGTCGATTGCTTTAACAGAGTGCTGTTTTTCTTCAGCAGGTCATTGGTCGCGTCAGCAACTGCGTTTTGTGCGGAGACGGCATTTTTCTGATTTAATAGCGTTAACGCGATCAGCACCTGATTTTTCCATAGCGGGATAGCGGTGGCCAAGGAGGACTGAATTTTCTCGGCTAAATGGCGTTGGTATTTTGGATCAAGCGAATTTGTGGGGCTTGTTGAATAGTGATCTCGCGTGTTAGCAATAGGTCGGCGCCGCGCTTGCTCAGGCGATCCTGCATGGCCAAAATATCTTGTATCTGTTGTGCAGCCATTTGGTCAGTGTCGTCTAGGTTTTGCCGTAATTGCGCTAATTCAGTTGTTAATTCCTGCGACTTTAACTGGGCGCCAACGATTAAGATATTCAGCGTCTGGTAGAAATCCATGTTAGCCGCATACATTTGGTCTAATCGGTCGTTATCGGCCAACAAAGTTTGTTCTTGCGCTTCAAGTTGATTGGTGGCACGATCAATTTGAATGCTGACTTCCTGATATTTGGCAGTCATTTCAAAAATTGAAGAACGTAATTTCGCAAAGAAACGCAATAAACGTGGCGCAGCTAGTTTGTCAGGATCGGCTTCGTTTAAACTGCTGACTAAGGCGCGCAAGCTATCGCCGATCTCACCTAGGTCCTTACTTTTAACTTGGGTCAGAACGTCGTTGTTGAAGCCGGCGAGGTCTTGCTGCGCTTTTTTGCCATAAGTGATAACGGTATTTTGTTTGTTAACATCTAAGGCAGTCGCGTATTCGTGCGCCTGTTTGAGTTCTTGAGGTGAAAGCTTAGCCTGAATTTCGGCCGCATAATTTGACTTTAATGTGGTGCCGTTATTTTCTGGGTCCAACATTTATACCGCTCTCCTCTGTATTTTAAATAATCAAGCAACTTACATTAATAAACGCGCTAGCCAGTGATGCCGTTATTTAGAGTTAGTTGTTAAGTGCTGTAAATGCTGACGCTCATTTGCCGTGACTAATAAGTAATCAGCTGTAAAAAGTGCACCGAACGTCGCTAATTTAGCTTGAGTGGTGATTAACATTTGTTTATCTGCTGCAGTTTTAACCGTGTTGTCGGCCATGTCGATCAAGCCGTTAACTAAACTCACATAGTCAGGTAGATGTTGGTATAAAAAGTTATCGATTTGCAGCATTTGTTGCGGTGCACTAACTAATTCGCGGAAAATACTGTCGATCAGCTTTAAATCATCATTATAGCTAGGAATCAAAGTTTGCGCCTGTAGTCGTAAACCAGTTAGCAACTGGACTTGCTGATAGTGTTTACGAACTTGCTTTTTGAAGAAGCTTCGTTCGGCATCATTTAAGCCTGCAGCATGTAAAGCATTATCATTAAAGAAAAGTTGGCCGTCAGTATTAGCCTGATTGACTTGCTTGGTGTATGACTTTAGTTGACGTCGACGATATAGTGCCAAAACTAGTTCGCTGAGACCGCTAACAATAAGTAAGATCATCAGTACAGCCCCAAATAGCCAACTATAGATCCGTGTTGCTGCTGAATCACTGACCATGATATTGAACGGGATGGCTAGCAAAGCACTCAGTGGTGCATAAACTAGCCAAGTGCGGCGTAGATTGAAAAAGGATTGCAACAAAGCGACCGCCAAAAAATAAAAGACGACGCTATTTTCTGGCCTTGAAGCCGCGATAACAGTTGCAATTAAGGCAACGACTAGCAACAATGGCCCAATTCGACGTTGGCTTTGTATTGAATTTAGCATTAAGACGTTCCTTTCTTTTTTCGCTTAGAATTATTTTTATTAGTATGCGACTTATAGACAGATCTAGTCGGCCGTTATGCCGTTACTAGATTTAATTTGCTGTAACCAGACGTATTGTTTGCTCGTATCGTTGTCGAACATTAATTTTAGTGAATTGTTAGGATCAACCACGAATAGGACATCGAAGTTGCGGGTCTTACCGGGTTTGATTTTTGCGCTATCTTTAGCAGCTAAAGTTGCTAAGTTATTACTGATCTGCGGATATTTTTTGGTATTGATTTTAGCGTTACTAACATAGACGCTATTAGGGCCATTCCAGAGCTTAAAAAGATAGGTATCAACGAAGTCGGCATACTCTTGTTGTGCGCCACGACTAACTTGCATATGAACAACTAAATAGCGTTCGACCTCTTGATCATCATCGTAAGCAAAACGCGGTTGCGGATCGGATAAAATATCATAACCTAGTACATGATAATGAGTGCCAGCGGATTTAAGTTCAATGGGTTGCCCCTTAAAAGTTTGCGTTTGGGCAGCGTTACTGGGACTGACTAGTCCTAAAAAAATAAAAATTAGGCTTAGCAGACTGATTAAATAGTGTTTCATTTGATCACCTCCAAGTCGGTTTGCTTAAAATGGACAACTAAATCAGCTTCATCAAAAAAGAAATCAAACTGCTTTTGCGTTGGTAAATTCAAAACAACATTCAACGTTATTGATTCAGTTGGGATCTCATTTAAGTAAATATTGGAGGCTAATGTATTCAGGACAGGTTTTGACTGATTATTGATCAAAATTGTCGGGTAGCTCTGCGCGCCGCTATCAAAATAATCATCATTATTTTTGGCAGATAAGGACCACTTCTTGTAAACTTCAAAACCACTTTCCATAATGTCTGTAGCATCGTCAGCGGAACTCTTTATCGGTGTTACCTGACGGTTCAGAATTAATAGCGCCTGGCCAGCGTCATTTTTTGCGCGGTAAGCGTGGTTGATTTTGAATTTCATACTATCGGTGCGCGTTGTCTGCCCCGGCTGATAATCGACCTTAGTGTAGCGCGCATTTTGCTGGGCAACCTTTTTCTGAGATGTATGGCTAGTTTGTGGCATGATAAATAGTAAACTGCCAAGCAAGGCACCAATTGTAACGAACCAAATACGCTTCTTAATTGGTTTTATTGGCGGCAAAGGCTGCAGCCTAGATTGTTTGCTGACCGCGACTGGGTGCCCAGCTTGAATCGTACGAATGGCAGCAACAAATTCAGCTAACTGGGTGCTGGTAAAAAAGCGGCGTGACCAAGTTATTTGGCCACCTGCCAATAAATGCGGCTGACCATGACTGTCGAAACGTAATGCATGGCTAAATTGGAGCGTTACTTTTTTATCGTTCTCGTTGATAGTTAGCCAAGTGGCCGCAATAAAGATTTTACGTGCATTTGATTGCACCCAAATGCCAGTTTGCTGCTGATTAATACTGGCGACCTGATAATCAGCTTGAGCTAGATTATATTGTGACCACAGAACCTGAGTTAAGTTGATCAGTGCTAATACCCAAACGAAGAGTGTTAGTAAAATGAGTTGCTGGAAAGTGTATGTATTTTTGAGACCAAAATAAATGAGCCAAGTACCACCAATAACGCCGAGCAAACCACAATATATCCGCTGATTGACGTGATTTTTAAAGGCGGTCGGTTGATAAGTTAGATGATCGTGCATAAGTTATTCCTCAATCCATAGCTTGATTATGATGATTATATTTCCATTACTGAAATATTATCAAATTAAGCCCTGAATGTAAAAAAATATTTATTGAACTTACATTTGACAGTAATATGATATCGGTTTTAATTCAGCGCAAATAAAAAGCGTCCCGATTTGGGGCGCTTTTCAAATTAACGAACTTCTAATGCGACATCGTTTGGTAGCACTTTACGTAATTGGGTGAGCATTGATTCCATTGTCTGTGTGAAGACTAAACTGATTCTACGCTTACGCTTAGTTGTGAAAACAGCGATAACACGACTACGATTACCAGGTAACGGTTGTTGTGTCAACGTGATCGCCTGTAGATCAGTGAAGCGAACTGCGGTGGCGTAAAAAATACCATTGGTGATAACACGCTCTGGGGTTAACCCACCAATGCCCGAAATAATATTGGTTAAGATGAAGGCGGCAGTGAAGACGATATAGGACCAACCGACGACACCATTGGCGGTCAATAAAACGCCAAAAACAACGCCATAACCCAAGGACCAGTAATTATATTTTGCGTGTGAGGTGATCTGTGATTGCCAATAGATCGATACGGCCGCGCTGGCCAGCACCAATAAATCTAGTACCCATAAAAAAATTGTCATAGGTTGACTCCTTAATTTTTAATGTTTAAACTCATTATAACGTAGTTAACGCACACACTGGTGAAAAAAGTATGGCGAATTGAAGAAGGTGACCAATATCGCAAGCGAATTAAATGAAAACAACTTTGTGCCATTCGTGAGATCTGGGACTGTTCTCATCGATTTTTGGGCGGCCTGGTGCGTTCCTTGTCAAAAAATGACCCCGATTTTATTGGCTTGTGAGCAGGCTTTACCGCAATTATCAGTTGGTCGATTAAATGTAGACGATTACCCACAATTAACTAAAAAGTTGCAAGTTCAAGGGCTACCCACGTTACTTTTATTTCAACATGGTGAGCCAGTAGCGCGCGTCAGTGGTTTCCAACCACAGGATCGATTGTTGGCCTATTTAAAACAAAAAATTACGGTGGTATGACTTGGCGAATAAGTAACCTAAATTGTGGAATAGAGTCATGTTTTAACTTGGTGGGTCTTTACCATGCTATGTTTCTTGCGGTATGAACTTTGCCACAAGAATAGACAACGTCCGTAGCATCTAAAGATATTTGTGGTTTATACGAATATCTCACCCTGTTTGTGGAGTAGTAGTTAAATGGACATCGTCTGGAACATTAGAAATTTATTAGCGTATTTGGCTAATAAATAACCTAAATTGTGGAATAGAAAGAGGAGTGCACAGGATGCTTAGTGGGGTAGAAAGACGAACACAGATCAAGGAACAATTATTGGCGGCAAATAAAGCTTTGAGTGCTAACTATTTTGCTGGTCAATTTAAGGTCAGCCGACAAACGATCGTCGGCGATATTGCGTTGTTACGCGCCAGCGGTGAAGGAATCACGGCTGCGTTTAACGGGTACTTGTATCGCGATGATCGCACGATTTTCACTGGCAAAATTGCCTGCAAGCATTCACCGGCACAAACTGAGACGGAATTACGCTTAATTGTGGCTAACGGTGGGCAAGTGTTGGATGTTACCGTTGCCCACGAATTATATGGCGAATTAACCGGCCAACTAAATTTAACCAATAATCAGGAAGTTACACGCTTTATGCACAATTATCGCACAAAACAGGCACACTTATTATCTGAATTAACGGCTGGGGTCCATTTACATACGCTGGCTTGTGCAGATGCGACGCAATTCAACCTTATTAAGGAAAAGTTACAGGCAGCGGGGATTTTATTTACAGCTAATTAAAGCAAAAAGCGCCGCACATTAGTGTACAGCACTTTTTGGATAGTACTATTTGAAAGTCAGCTTACCAGCTGGCTTTTTTGATTCCAGGAATTTGGCCGCGGTGGGCGTATTCACGGAAATTGATCCGGGATAAGCCAAACTTACGCATGTAACCATGCGGTCGGCCATCGAGTACATCGCGGTTGTGCATTCGCGTTGGTGAAGCGTTACGTGGTAAGCGGCTCAGCGCAGTATAATCGTGCGTTGCCTTTAATTCAGCGCGTCGTGCCGCGTAACGTTCAACTGTAGCCGCAATTTTAGCAGCTTTAGCGATTTTTGATTTTTTTGCCATCAAATGAGCTCCTTACCTATATTTATGATTAACAATCGAATTATTCTCGCAAAATTGAGCTTAGTTAGTGTATCATGCTCGCTGACAATGACCAACTGATTTGTTGTCAAAGTTTTAGGTGGTGTTGGATCACTTGATCAAGTTGACAAGACACCTAAGTGTGCTATTCTGGTTACTATTAGGTGACAAGACATCTAAAAAAGAATAGGGTAGGTGAATAGATGAATAAAGCAAGTGAAGGTAAGTTATTGACGATAGCCGGATTTGCGTGGCTTTTTGACGCGTTAGATGTTGGCTTATTATCGTTTATCATTGCGGCCTTGAAAGGTGAATGGCAATTAACCACGGTACAAATGGGCTGGCTAGGCAGTATTAGTTCAATCGGTATGGCCGTGGGGGCATTATTTTTCGGTATTTTAGCTGATCGTATCGGCCGGCGTGATGTGTTGGTCTTAACGCTATTATTATTCTCAATTGGCAGCGGGATCTCGGTCTTAGCAACTAGTTTTACCGTGTTCGCCATTATTCGTTTCTTCGTCGGTGCTGGTCTAGGTGGTGAACTACCAGTTGCATCTACATTAGTTTCAGAAAGTGTGGCGCCAGAAAAGCGCGGCCGAATCGTCGTCTTACTTGAAAGCTTTTGGGCTGGCGGCTGGATCATTTCTGCGCTGATCGCTTATTTTGTGATTCCTAAATTTGGTTGGCGTGTGGCCGCTTTAGCCACGTCACTAACCGCCGTTTACGCATTATATATTCGCTGGCAGATCCATGAACCAGTGCGTAACCGATCAACTGAGCGACCAACTTTATGGCAAAATATACGCGCGGTGTGGACGCCGCCATACGCGAAAGCCACGCTGATGTTGTGGATCCTCTGGTTCACCATCGTCTTCTCATACTATGGCATGTTTCTATGGTTACCTAGTGTGTTGGTGATCAAAGGTTATAGCCTGGTCAATAGTTTTGGCTACGTTCTGGCAATGACCGTCGCCCAGTTACCAGGTTATTTCACTGCCGCTTGGCTGATCGAAAAATGGGGTCGTAAATGGGTACTGATCGTTTATCTATTAGGCACTGCCCTTAGCGCGTATTTCTTTGGTAATGCTGCTAGCTTAGCCAGTTTGCTAACTTTTGGCGCGCTGTTATCATTTTTTGATCTTGGTGCTTGGGGCGCGCTATACGCTTATTCACCAGAACAATATCCGGCTGCGATCCGGGGTACTGGCACGGGGATGGCCGCCGCGTTTGGCCGAATTGGTGGCATCGTGGGTCCACTGTTAGTTGGTTATCTATTAACCGCGCAGGTCAGTGTGACTCTTATTTTCACGATTTTCACTGGTGCAATCATTGTGGGTATTATTGCCGTGGCCATTTTAGGTGAAGAAACTCGCGGTCGAGTTTTAGATTAATGCAAATTGCCATGGATAAATAAATTAGACTAACAAAAACGCGGCAGCTTAACCGCGTTTTTTTGTTGTATTGTTTGTTATATATGATATAATACAACTATACTAACAAAGTAGGTGAGTAGATGCGGTTACGAATCGATGCTGCAAGCACGGTACCACTTTATCAGCAGATCCATGATCAGATTATTCTAGGCTTAGCGGCAGGAGAATTACGGCCAGACGAAACTTTACCAGCAGTGCGGCAGTTAGCTGACGAATTAAATGTCAATATGTTAACGGTTGCTAAAGGGTATAACTTGTTGAAGACGGAAGGCTACTTGATCAGCGATCGGCGGCAAGGTACCCGAGTAGCAGCAGATTTTCAGGCTGACAAGTTGTTTATGCAATCTTTGCAGGAGCAATTACATTTGTTGACTGCGGCGGCTAAGATCCGTGGATTATCGGTCGCGGAATTACAGCAAATAATTACCACACAATATCAAGGGTTTGAACAGGGGGAATAAGCATGCTAAATTGGATCTTTGTCGGTTTAAATATTTTTGTGGCGGTGACGATGGCGGCAACCAGCGCATTGCCAGCAAAGCCGCATAAAAATGTTATTTTAGAGACAACATTGCCACATAACGCATTACAACAGCCGCCGATATTGGCCTTGACCCAACAATATAAAAAACAACTTTGGGGTTTAGCTATTTTTTTTAGTTTAGCCGGCTTACCGATCATGTTTATTCACTTTGATTCATTAGCCTTGTTATATTTTACATTATTATTATTTGGTCTGATCGGTACTTTTTATGGGACTGAGATCCATTTTATCCATAAAATGAATCAACTTAAGCGGCATCAAGGCTGGGGAATTCCCATAACTACTGAAAAAATGGTCGATACCCAGCTGATTTTAACTAAAAATCGCCGCTTAGTACCGATTTCCTGGTTTGGTGGTAGCGGCATCCTACTTTTAGTCGGGCTATTCAGCAACTGGCGCGTGCTTGGTTGGACTACCAGTTGGCCATTAATACTTGCGCTGAGTCTAAGTTGGTTGCTGTTTCTACTATTATATTGGGTCATTGCGGCGTTGCCTGTACGCGTGCTTACTGCACA
Organism: Loigolactobacillus zhaoyuanensis; assembly: GCF_003946385.1. Taxonomy (GTDB): domain Bacteria; phylum Bacillota; class Bacilli; order Lactobacillales; family Lactobacillaceae; genus Loigolactobacillus; species Loigolactobacillus zhaoyuanensis. Next base: position 26,833 of record NZ_RHOE01000009.1, on the reverse strand, counting down.
GCCAGAGCATGACCGTTTGCTCAATGATGCTTATCGCCAAACTTGGTCGCGCCAAATGGTGATCAGCAGTTATGTTTTGGGGATACTGCCACTGGTAGTAACGTTGACCACGATTATTTTCAGTGTGATGTATCTTTACCTAGTGCTGATCACTGGTTTTTGTGTGTATTTTATTTATGATCTGATCCGCGAACGCAATTTTGAAGATCAGCTGTTAGGCGACTTTTCATTGACAACTACCACCGACGAAGATCGATACTGGCGTTATGCTATGTACAATAATCCTAACGATCGCCGCTTATTCGTACCTGATCGTGTCGGTGTGAATATTTCGTTAAATTTAGGTCGTCCCGCCGGTAAACTTATCGGTGGCGCTATCCTCGTGTTGGTGCTGGGCTTATTATTTAGTGTGATCGGCGGCCTATTAGCGCTGGATTTTGGTGGCAACAGTATCCGTGCCAGTGCTACCACGCAAGCAATTACGTTAAAAGCGCCAGGTACACGTACCAGTCAGATCAAACGTCAAGAAGTGACACAAGTTCGGCTAATGCGGCGCTTACCAGCGAATACGGTTCGTGCTAATGGAATTGGAACAGCGCACTTCGCTATTGGTAATTTTCGTGTTCAAAAACGTTCGGCTAAATTATATGTTGCCCGCGATACTGGCGCTGTATTACGCTTACGGACTAAGCAGCGTGATTATTATTTTTCTGCTAAAAAGCCACAAGAAACCCGGCGCTTATATCGCGCATTGCACTAAAAAACGCGTAACTCTACGCGTTTTTTAGTGCAATTTTATTTGCCTAAGCCGGTGAACATTAGCTGCTTGTAGGCCTCAACACCAGGCTGATCAAAAGGATCAAGCTGGAAATGAACACAGCGTACTCAAAGAAATAAAATAATTGACCTAATGTAGACACGTTTAATTGGTCAACGTGTAGTTCGATCACTGGGATACCGCTAGCTTGATGGGCTGTGACTGTAGCTTGTTCTGCGATTTTGTTGATTTGCCAAAGGCCTAGGTCATTTAGATAATCAAAATTATCCAGTAACTGACTGGGTTGAATCGTCAGATCCTGCTGTGGTTGATCGATCACCAGCATTGTTTCTAATAACTGGCGCTGACCTTGCTGAATGTACTGACCGACGGAGTGCAGGTCTTCTGAATAGGATAACGCAACTGGGAACAAGCCAGTATTTTGTTTGCCTTCACTTTCAGCGAAAAGCTGAGTCCACCAGCGACCAAAAAAGTCCAACTGCGGTTCAAAATGAGCTAAGACTTCGATTCCCTTGCCTTGTTGCAGTAAATAATTACGCTGCGTAGCGTACTGAAAAGCTGGATTATTCAGGCTAGTATCAGCTTGTAAGGCTGCCCGCATTTGTGTAGCGCCCTTGATCAACGCCGTGATATCAATACCAGCAACTGCCATTGGCAATAATCCTACATCGCTGAAAACGGAGAAGCGACCACCAATATCAGTGGGGAAAGTTAGAAAAGGATAACCTTCAGCGCTTGCTAATGCTTCTAACTGACTACCGATAGTACCGGTGACCAATAAATGTTCAGCGTAATCAGACCCGTATTTCTCCTGTAAAAAGGGTTTGAATATGCGGAAGCCGATACCAGGTTCTAAAGTCGCAAAATTTTTGGCGATCACATCGACATACACGTCCTTGTCAGCTAGTTCGGTTAATAAACGCTGATAGTAGGCGGGCGAAAGGTTAGTACCCGCATAAATAATTTGGACTTGGTCAGTTGATTGAGCGAACGCTTCGATCACGGCGCGCGCAGCCTGGTTGGAGCCGCCCACACCAACGATAACCAGAACGTCAGCAGTAGCTTGAATTTTAGTCGCTAAGGCTTGCAAATGAGCTAATTGCGTCGTGTCAGCCCATTTAGTGACTGTTAGCCAGCCAAGATCATCGTGCTGAGAATCAGTAGCAGGGTCAGTTTCTTGAACTTGATGTAGTCGTGCGAGTTGCTTTTTTTGATAAGCAGTAAATTCAGCGGTTCGATTCTGTGCGGCAGTTTTAAGGGTGATCATAGCGGAAACCTCTTTCGATTTAATTTTTCCTAGCATATAACCGCCAACTTAAATGAAACTAAAAAACTCAGGTACAGTGACCTGAGTTAGTGTATTGAATTAATTTTGCGCTAAGTGAACGATTTTAGTTGATCGTTGTATCTGCGCTGGCACGCCAACAGCTGTACGTCCGGCGGCAACATTTGCAAGCACAACTGCACCAGCGCCAATTTTAGCATTATTATTGATCGTGATTGGACCAAGAATCTGGGCATGGGCGCCGATCAGTACATTATTGCCGATTCGGGGATGGCGCCGACCGCTAGTGGTATGGCGTGAACCTAGTGTTACACCGTGCAATATGGTCACATTATCGCCAATGATTGCAGTTTCGCCGATCACCACGCCCGTACCGTGATCAATGAAAAGTTGGCGACCAATTTGTGCACCGGGGTGGATTTCAATGCCAGTTATTTTTTTGGCTAAATGGGCACTAATACTGGCGGCTAAATATTGATGGTGGTGGTAAAGCCAGTGCGAACAACGGTGCCAGGTCAATGCGTGCAGTCCGGAGTAAGTTAGCAAAACTTCCAGTAAACTATGAGCTGCCGGATCACGTCGCTGAATGGCTTTTGCAGTGGCAAACATGATTGGTTCCTCCTCTACTTCATACTGACTAAGTACGCGCCGCAACGTGGAAATTTTGCAGTTACAGTATAACGTTTATAGTGCAGTAAAGGCTTGGTCTAAATCAGCAATTAGGTCGTTAATGTCTTCTAAACCAACCGAGAGTCGAATGAGCTCATCCTGAATACCGTTAGCCAAGCGAGTTTCGCGGGGGATCGCACCATGGGTCATGACGGCTGGAACTTCGATCAAGCTTTCTAGGGAACCTAAACTTTCAGCTAAGGCAATTAATTTTAGATTTTCAACGAAAGTTTTGGCATCTAAACCTGCTTGTAATTCAAAGGAGATCATGCCACCAAAGCCAGTCATTTGTGTTTTAGCTGTGATGTAATCAGGCGTGCCTGGTTGGCCAGGATAATAAATGGTCGCTACTTTTGGTTGTTTTTCCAAGTAGTGGAAAACGGCTTGCGTATTTGCTTCATGGGCGCGCATCCGCACAGCTAGTGTTTTCATCCCTCGCTGTAGCAGCCAACTATCTTGTGGACCTAAAATTGCGCCGATCGCGTTTTGCAAAAAACCGAGTTGTTCGGCTAATTCAGCGTCGTTAGTAACCGCCAAGCCAGCCACCAAGTCACTGTGGCCGCCAAGATATTTAGAGGCGCTATGAACGACAATGTCGGCGCCTAACTGTAACGGACGTTGATTAAATGGTGTGGCAAAAGTATTATCAACGATGGTTAGTAGATTATGTTGCTTGGCCAATTTACTAAGTGCTTTTAAATCAGAAACGTGTAATAGTGGATTGGTTGGCGTTTCCAGATAAAGGGCCTTAGTGTTGGCTTGAATCGCTGCAGCGACTGCATCTAAATCACGGGTATCCACAGCGGTGAAGGTCAGGCCTTGGCGTACCATCACTTGGTTAAGCAAGCGGAAAGTGCCACCATAAACATCGTTACCCACAACTAAGTGGTCACCTTGCGAGAACAGCGACAAAGTGGCATGGATCGCTGCTGAGCCAGAAGCAAACGCGAAGCCAGCCACGCCGCCTTCCAAATCGGCAATTAATTTTTCCACAGCATTACGAGTTGGATTACCAGTACGCGCGTATTCCCATTTAGGATCGCCGCCGAGTTCGTGTTGATGGAAAGTCGAGCTTTGGTAGATTGGGACGCTGACGGCACCTGTATGTTTGTCTTCGCTAATACCGCCGTGGATCAAAGTTGTATCAAATTTCATGTTAAATTCCTCCTAAATTTTTAAACTGTATAAATATCTTCGCTCAGATAACGTTCACTGCTATCTGGGAAAATGGTGACAATGTTACTGCCGGCAGGGAGTTGCTCGGCAACTTGTAGACTAGCTGCCAATGCCGCACCGCTGGAGCTACCGACTAGCAAACCATGTTCGCGGGCCAATAAGCTAACGTTAGTAAAGGCGGCGTCATCGCTAATAGTATAAATTTGCTCAATATGAATATTTTTGAAAAAAGGTGGAATAAATTCAACGCCAATTCCTTCAGTTCGGTGGCCATGTTCTGGACCGCCGTTGAGGATCGAGCCCTCAGGTTCAACTGGATAAGATTTAATTTGCGATAGTTGTTCCTGTAAGTATTTAGCAACGCCAGCAAAGGTACCACCACTACCGGCGCCCGCCACAAAGGCGTCAATTTTTGAGCCCAGATCAGCCGTTAATTCTGGGCCTAAGGTATCGTAGTAGGCTTGTGGATTAGCAGGATTTTTAAATTGCATCGGGATAAAACTGTTTGGTGTGGCCGCTGCTAGTTTTTCAGCCTTAGCGATAGCGCCCTTGATGCCAGCAGCAGAAGGTGTGTTAACTATTGTAGCGCCTAAGGCTTTCATCAAAGTTTGTTTCTCGAAGCTGAATTTTTCTGGCACCACAAGGATCACCGGTAAATGATGCTGTTGCGCAGCCAAGGCCACGCCAATACCTGTATTGCCAGCAGTTGGTTCGATAATTGTGGTGTTGGCGCGAATCTTACCTTGCTGAATACCGGCGGCGATCAGTGCCACACCGAGACGGTCCTTAATGCTACCGCCTGGGTTAAACATTTCTAGTTTAGCAAAAATATGGCTGTTATTTGGAACTGGTAGCTTTAGCTCAAGTAACGGGGTGTTACCGATCAATTGGTTAACACTTTGATATATCATGAAATTTCCTCTTTTCTGGACATGAGTATAGAAAAAAGGCGCGGATTTGATTAAACAAATCTGCGCCTTTCACGATTCAACTGATTTAGTAGGGCTTGCTAACCCACTTATTTTTGGGTAGCACAATCAGTGTATCGCGAAAGACGCGGTACACAACAACATACGTTAGCATTGGCAAACATTAAGTTGAACATTGATTGTGTCTCCTTTACATAAAAATAATGTATTTATTAGCTAGGGCCATCAAATTAATAGATGGTGATCAGTTAATTCCTATCCGAATTGATTACTATTTTAGAATACGGGCTGGATTAATGATTGTCAAGTGAAAAATTTATTAAAGCTGATCAGTAAAAAATGTCGTATTTAATGTGTGACACATAGATGAATCCACTTTGACAATTCTTCGTTATGTCTGTCAGCCCTGAATTTAATTTATTTGACAGCATTTATTTTGACAAGTAAAAAAAGTTTAGGTATCCTTAAATCTAGATTAGCCCAAGCTTTAAACTGAGTTAGTCTAAACGTGTTGAAAAAAGGTGTTTGTTTAACATCTTTTTCAACACTCTATAAATTTAAGAAAGTAGTGTTACTGTGATAATACGTGAAGCAACACCTGATGATGCGGGCCAGATAGCCCCCTTGATCAGTTTGATCTACGATGAAATGCAATTAGACGAACTAGAAGACGTTCCGGAAGGTGACTTGCTGAAGGTCATCAGGGCAGCTTACCAAATGCCGACATATTTGTCGGGTGCGGCAACTACCGTGGTGGCCGAAATCAACCAACGGATCGTGGGCGTGGCTTTCGGCTATCCAGACAAAAACGAAGATACTGTCGACGCCATTCTCACAAAAATCTCCCAGCGTGTCAAAAGTTTTCAGGCGCAGCCACTTACGCCAGACCCCGAAGCATTCAATAATGAATGGTATCTTGATTCAATCGCCGTTGACCCTAATTACCAAGGTCACGGGATCGGTAGTCAACTACTTCAAGCTTTACCACGCTTTGTTAAGTATAGTGGGATGACAACGATCGGCTTGAACGTTGACTTTACTAATCCTGGTGCTAAACGGTTGTACCAAGGCCATGACTTTGAAACTGTGGGGACAATGATGATCGGGGATCACCGTTATTATCACATGCAACTTGATTTAGATGGCGCACCAGCCATTGCCAGCTAATAAATTTGATAGTTGATTATTCTATTTAGAATAATCAACTATTTTTTTAGTTAATTTATGGCTGAATTGGACTTAAGGGTTAGAAATAACTTATACTAAACTTATTCCGTCGTGTGAATTAATATTTATAATCTGAGCTGTTAATTATTAGTTGCACATAAAGGATGAAGTTAGCGGATGATTTAAAGGAGTGCTTGTGATGATACTTCGCTTATTCAATACTTTTTTTTGGTCTTTTTTCTTTGCAATTGGCTACATTTCAGTCTACCGGCGAATTGAAGAAGGTACAATTCGTTTGTATAGATCTAAACAAACAATGTTAAAATTTAGTGAGCTTATTTTAGTGATGTATGCTAGCACAGTTGAAATTTCTTTACGAATTCTGCATCATTTTTTGACCACTAATATGTGGACGATGGTTAATCTACAAACAGTAGTGGTGCTGTATACTTGCTTAACTTTGCGAAATAAAGGCATTAATTTTCTTTTTCTGCTGGTGGTAATGGCTACTTTTGGCTCATATGGCACGCTAACGTGGGTACTATGGCTAGCGCTGATCGGGCTATTGTTAGTTTTGGTTGTGGTCAATCGACAAAGCGTCTGGTTAGTCAGCCGTTTTAAACGTTATTTGGCTTTTGTGCTGCTATTTGGTACGTTCATGTGGTTTTTGTTTAAAGCCTTTTATGCTTTTAGTTGGCGGTCCCTGTGGCTACAGCTGTTTTGCTATATTTGCGTTGAAGCTATCGTCTTTAATTACAGTACATTATTAAAAAATCGCGGTGCAGCTAGTGCGCAGTTACTCTATGAAACCATGCATGATAAATTGACCGGCGTACAAAACTGGGCTAAATTTAATCAGGATTTTCAGCTTTACCATGAGTTAATGTTAAGCACACAAATTAACGAGATCAGCTTGGTGGCGATCGATATCGATCACTTTAAACAAATCAATGATACATATGGTCATTTAGCTGGTAACGCCGTATTGACAAGCTTTGCGCAGAACCTAAATACTTATATTCGCCAGGTTAATTCAGAATGGTCAGTCTATCGAACTGGTGGCGAAGAATTTAATGTGATCATGGCGGGGAGCAATCAGGCTACGGCTAAGCAGATCATCCAAGCCTATAGGAAACAATTACGGAATCTGAAAATCAGGTATGAAGACACTGAAATTTGCGTAACAGTTTCTGTAGGCATGACTAAATTGTTGGGCAATGATGTACGAGCGGAAGATACCATCAAGCGTGCTGATCAATATTTGTATCAAGCCAAGCAAGCAGGCCGTGACGCAATTGTGACGGGCTATTGATCTAACTGCTTAACCTGCGCATCATTAAAAAAAGAGAATGTGACATAAGTAATATTATGTCGCATTCTCTTTTTTATTGCCGAACATTATAGCTTAAACGTGTGACATAAGACAGCTCCCTCCGCTTAGCTACGATCGCCAAATAATCCACTACGTGTATTATTCGTCAATCTAGGCTAATGCTCAGGAGCTAACCGTCTTATGGCACACTCTCATTTTACTCAGCTGCTTTAGCACTAAAGCGGCTCTTCAGGATACCAACGATTGCCGGTATCAATGAGATCACAATGATGCCAATGATAATTGCCGAGAAGTGAGCCTTGACTACAGGGATGTTACCGAAGAAGTAACCCGCGCCACAGCACAATGCTACCCAAGCTATACAAGCAATTAAATTATAACGAATGAAATGGCGGTATGAAAAACCGGAACCAGCAGCAACAAATGGTACGAATGTGCGAATGATCGGCATAAAACGTGCCAAGATGATTGACATTGCACCGTGTTTATCGAAGAATTCTTGGCCCTTAGCTAAGCTATCTTCGTTGATGAAACGACGAAACCAGCGATAGCGTGATAGAATTCGCTCTGCGTTATGGCCGATCCAGAAATTAGCTGAGTCACCACCGACACAGGCAATTAAGAAGATCGCGATGAATATACCAATGTGCAGATGATAGTTAGGATTAGCCGCTAACGCACTGGCGGCAAACAAAAGTGAATCACCGGGTAGAAACGGTAGAATAACCGCGCCTGTTTCAATAAAAATGATCGCAAACAAAATAAAATAAGTTGAATTACCAAAAGTATTAACAATGGTTACTAGATGGCTATCGATGTGTAGGATAAAATCGATCAATATACTCATAATTCAGTTTTCCTCCAAAATATTCAACGTCAAAGCTGTTATGAGTGTAGCAGAAAAAGCTGCAACTGTCTGCATTTTTCAACCTATTTTAAGGTTTTCGCAAAGAAGTATTTGAAAATTATAGCTGGTAAGATAAGTTCCTGAATGATTTATTGGCTATGATTAACAGCAACTATCAAGTGGGTGATCGATATTTTAGTTCTAGGGGAGCTATTGTCTGCGTGAAAATGAGAGCGTTCTCATTGAAATATTATTTGAATATTATGAATAATTGATATGATAGCACTTACAAGGATCGGTAGGGGGATTTTTTCATGTTAAACCGACATAATATTCTATTTATTTATTTAGTCTTTCTGGGGTTACAATTTGTTGCGATCGATTCGTTTTGTCCTAATGTACCAGTGGGGGACAGCACGATTGCGGTTGTTGGCGAAAGCAATGATGGCAAATCTGGTCATAGTGGTAGCGCTGGGAAAGCGGGAACCAATGGGCAGCGTGGGCGCTCAGGCCATTCAGCAGAAGTCGTCCGTGCCGCACAGCGTCGTACACATCAACTTAAACAGCAGGTAGCCACTTGGGATAAAACACAGTTGTCAGTGAAAGGGTTGGCTATGATGATATTTGGTGTGGAGGCTATTTTAACTTTGCCGTTAGTTATTTTCGGTGTTATGAGCCTTAACTTAGAGGCCAAACAAGCGCAACAACGCGAGCGTAAGCAACGGAATAAAGCCAAATTAAATAAGGCGTATACATAATATTCTCACTCAAAGCTTGAAACTAATTTAGTTTCAAGCTTTTTTGAAATGCAGAAGCGAACGTATGTTTATTTTGAGCTGGATTTATGGTAGACTGTACCCAAGATAACCGGATTGGATTTTTAATACTGACTAATTATTTCGTTCTTGCTGGAGGTGAAAGTTTGACTGTAATTGAAATCCTGGCGTTAACTTTAGTTGCGGGACAACCGACCACGTTTAAACTAAATCAATCTTTTTGGCAACATCGCTATCAAGTGGCTCCGAAAACTTGGTTAGTTAAGTTTGAACAAGCTAATTTGCTACAACAAATAGTGGCGCCGGAGCTGAGTTTACAACAGCAGACAGTTAATGCACTTAAAACATTGTTGCGGGCACATAATTTAAAGGTGAGCGGCCGTAAAGTTGAGTTGATCAGCCGGTTGCAAGCAGCGATACCAGCAACTGAGCTAGCCATCTATTTTCCACAAAGTTTTTATCAATTGACCACGGCTGGTGCACATTTAGTCGATCAAAATCAAACTGTCCGGTGGATTCACGATCATTATGTAGCGGGGATCATTGATTTTCAGACAGCTGAGCAGGCCCAGCTACCAGCAGATATAGATTTAGATGCAACGTTGGACTGGTTATTGAATTTTGCTCAAGCCAATGCTCAATCAGATTGGGCACAACTTTATTACATTGAACATTTACGTTTTCAATTTGCTTGGCAAGTCCAACATATCGGAACCGCACTTAATGCACTACTGGATTGTATTCGTTTTAAATTAGCTGGTTTGGCGCAAACTGAACCGATAACCGTGCTATCGTTAGGTTGGCCGACAACTACCTATAAGATTGAACCCTTTTACAAATATATGTTGCAAAAAATTATGCACGACTACGATTTAGCTGCTGCGGATGTGATCACAGCGTTTCAAAAGCGACAGCAGTTACTCGTTTTTCCGCACCAATTATTTAGCGATTTAGAAATGGATCAACTTTTATTGTGGACATTAACTGAACAAAATCAGCGAATCCAACAGCTATATTTACAGAAGCAAAAAGGTTTGTTATGCGTGTGAGCGTTACTGTCAGTTGCGCACCGAACATGTTACAATAATGATGTTACTGCTGATCAGCAAGCAAAGTTCTACTTAATTATGAATAGAAGGAGCGAATTGTATGTTTAAAGAAAAGCAAACAAAGACTAAGCTACCAAAATGTCATGCGCCACGTGGACATCATGTTTTGTTGGCTCATCCTGAGTTGTTGATACCATTGGCTGTTATTCACGTTATTCCAGTAGCGCTGTTTATTCATGGGTCATTTAAGTATGCTAGTTTACGAGAAAAGCGGAAACTTGAGCAGGAACGAACTAAACAAACAAAATATAAGGCGTTACCTAGTCGCCAGAGATGAGGCCAGATAGTGTGAAAAACAAAGCTAATAAATTTATGGTTTACTTTTTTATGTATTTATTGCCATTAGCGCTATTTGATTTTTTCTGGATCGTCATGTTGCAAAAAGCGGTCCGGTTAGGTTATCGAAATAATTTGTTGCAGATTCGAATGAATAGTTTGGAGATGCTGCTAACCGCACTGATCGTTGCCTTAGTTTTTAATTATTTTTGGCAATACTTAGTTAAGTATGCGACCCGGCGTTGTCATGATCAAACAGCGGACCACTTTGGCGGTTTGTTAAAAGGCTTTTTAGGCGTACCGGGGTGGCTCAATCTTGTCGTAGCTATGGCGATAGCATTTATTCTAACTATTTTGGTGCCGCGCTACTTGATCATTATTGAAATTCGAAGTTGGTTAGTTTTACTTTGTGCTTACGCGGCCATCGGTTCATTTTATAATGGTCAGGATGATCTGATCCATATTGTTAATCGCGTCGATCGCTGGATAGGCGATAATCACAACGTTTAAAAAATAAACATTTAAGGAGCAACAATCGTGAATAAATATTACCAAATTAGTTTTTACTTCAACGGTGGCGTTCGTGCCAGTTACCATCAGCAATATGATGCAATTGAATTAGCACAAAAAGCAGTTCAAGCGGCTTTTAAACAAAAAGAGTTGCTGCAAATTGATGGTAGCGTGATCGACACCGGCAAAGCGGTTGGTTACGCCATCACACCAGCAAATACAGTTGCACCAGACCAAACAGTTATCTGGGATATGATTTAAACAAGCGAACTCGGGTAAAACTGAGTTTTTTTGTTAGCTCTAATTATGTAGAAAAACTATAAACAGATAGCGCAGGCAAAATATTGGCACAGTGTTCGATATTATCAAATAAGTATAGTAGATTGTGCAAAACGGCAAGCTTGTGCGTACTTTGATTGGATTTAGCTAAATTAATCGACCTAGTACTAGTCTGTTTAATTGACAAGAAAAAGATTGATCAACACTTAGATAAATAGTTTAGTTAATGATTTAGCTAGCTTTTACCGTAGCTTTCTTGTATGATAATACACATAAGGTGGCGATGAAATGCTTAGAAAAACAAAGAATTTTCTTAAAGCAAATGGGTTCCATTATAAGAAAAAATATCTTTCACCCTTAGTCGCGCCGGAGAACTATTACGTTTTGAAGTTCGGGAAGAATCATTTGAATAATCGCTATATCGTTCAATACAGCTATACTTGGACCGGACGAATGAAAGTAACTCAGATCGATTTGCGATTACATGGGCAGAAACGGCCACGTGTTTTCGTAAATGAGGCGCAGCTATTAAGTTATCTAAGAAAGCATTTAAAATGATGACTGAGGGCAACCAAACTTTAGGTAAAACCAGCGTTTGATTATTCGCTGGTTTTTTGTTGTAAAAAAATAGATTTTATAGTATTGATCACTGTTCATTATTGACGATAAATAATTATGTTTTTAGAAAGCGGTTTGAATTTTTTAGAAAAGAGATTATCTAGATTTGTGTATATTGTAATAAAGTTGTCATATGCGGGTAATTGTGCTGTAATTTCAATGCTTTATGATAGGTGTTAGTGAAAGTGATAATAAACTATTAAGGGGTTACACAATGACAACAATCAGCAAAGGAAATCTAGTTAAGGGTGTTACTGCCGGTGTTATTGGTATTGCGGGTGCGACTCTTCTTAGCGTAGCTACACCTTCAAACGTTGAAGCTGCTACTACGGGGACAGTTACATACGAACCTGGTGCAACAACTGTTTGGGACAATTCTAATACACCATCACCTGTTCGATACTTGGTTAAGGATCAAACAGTTAATATTGAAGGTCAAAAGCAACAAGCTGGGGAAACTTGGTACAATATTGGTGACGATGAATGGGTACCAGGCAAATATTTAAACGTCACTGAAGATGGTAATACAGCCCAGGCCCAAGCTTCACAAGCACAGGCACAACAAGCTGTAGCCCAAACTCAACAGACGACAGCAACTGCTACAACAACAAGTAGTAGTGCCGTACAAACAGCAATCAATGCTGCTAAATCACAAATTGGCGTACCTTACGTTTGGGGCGGTACTACACCTGGTGTAGGTTTGGATTGCTCCGGCTTAACTCAATATGCTTTGGGACAAGCTGGCGTTCAAGTAGGTCGTAACACAGTTGCTCAAGAGAGTGCTGGCCAACAGGTTGCTATTAGCCAATTACAAGCTGGCGATCTTGTCTTCTGGGGTAATGCAGGCGCAACTTATCATGTAGCACTTTATATTGGTAACAACCAATACATCGCTGCACCTCAACCAGGTCAAAGTGTTGAAGTAGAAAGTGTAAGTAGTTACTTCATGCCTTCATTCGGTGTTCGCGCACTTTAAGAATTCGTTCTGCTGAAAAGTTCAAGCTTAGCTTGAACTTTTTTTATTGCGTTTAGATTTCAAAAAAATACAATATTGTTATTTTTGTAATGTTTTTGTAACGCAATCGTCATTTTTGTGGCATAATAGGATTAAGCCAATGACGAAGTGGGGGAATTACAATGCAGACGCAGCGGCGTGAATTAAAAAATAAGCAGCATAAATTATTAGTTTATCTATCAGATTTGTATACGCAACATACTGAAAATGGTAGCGATAAGAAACATCAAGTGGGGACAGAAGTGGCAACCTGCCAGTTATGTCATGAAATAAAAGTGATGCACGAAATTATTGATGAAATTAGTGGGGAATTAAAACAGACTGAAGCACCACAGCCACGACGGAGACGGCGAAGGAAGACGGCTGTACCTGATTCCCAATTATCTGTTTATTGCCTATCTATGCAAAATGGAAGTAACTTTTTTGTGCGTGCAACTGATTTAACGGCGGCGATAGATTTTTTGGTGCCACAGCAAAAGAATATTATGGCTTATACAACGGTAGCACCTACACTGTACGCGACGATTTCATTGAATGATCAGAGTGGGATAAAGAATATCGATCAATTAGTTGAAAAATTACCAGACTTTACAGGCGTTATTACAACTCGCTTATTTCAGAAAACGCCAGCAATGTCATATTAAGACCATACAAGCCTTAAGCTACAAGTGAAACTAAGTATTTAGTCAATAAGATGATAAGTAGGCCCATACGCTATTTTTTTGCGATATCTCGCTTTAAACCAGTGGGAGAGACGAAGCGGATTGGTTGAAAGTCTTCTTTTTTATGTTGCTAACGAACGTATGTTCATTGACGGCTAAATGTGTTAGAATATAATTATTAATTAATCAGTGATGGGAGCGTTTCTTTTGAGCTTAAAATTTGTATTGGGGCCGGCTAGTGCTGATCGTCGTACTGCTTTAGTGACTCAATTAGCACAGCAGATGGATGCCGATCCACAAGGACATTTTTTTTATGTAGTGCCTAATCACATTAAATTTAGTTCCGAAGTTGATATTTTAACCGCCGTCAAGCAACAACAAAATAATTCTGATCAAGTATTTGCAGCTAGTCGGCTACAAATTTTTTCGTTTAGTCGTTTGGCGTGGTATTTTATGAAAGATACGCCATATTATCAGATTCCACGGATCGGAACGGCTGGGCTCAATATGTTAGTTTACCAAATTATGGCTGATTTAGCCGATCAGCTCACTATTTATCGGGGCGAATTAGCCCAACCTGGATTTATTGCCCAGTTAGTTAAACAATTATTGGCGCTGAAAGTGGGTTGCGTCACGGTGGCGGATTTATCACGAATTGCTACTGAATTGGATAAACAAACGGATTTAAGCGCGAAAACCCACGATTTAGCGCTTATTTATGCCGCGTTTGAACAGGCTATGCAGAATCGCTACATTGAAAATACTGATTTATTGAATGCTTTAAGCGATTATTTATTGCAACAAGATCTTAGCCATACTTATTTCTATATTGAAGGTTTTACACAATTATCAGCTCAAGAAAATCGGTTATTGATTACTTTAATGCAAAAAGCGACGCGATTAACAATTGGTTTAACGCTAGATCGACCGTATCGGCAACAAGTGCCAGAAAAACAGGATCTTTTTTTTCAGCCCGGCCAGCTTTATCATCAACTTTATCAAACTGCACGTGGTTTACGGGTTGCAATTTTAGCAGATGAACAAGTAATGCAGCTACGTGTTGTTCCTGATTTAGTCCAGTTGGAAGGCTTCTGGCAACAGTCCACCAATGGCAGTCGGGGCCTACATTCAGAAAAACTAGTTACTGATAAAAGCATTCAAATTATACAGTCTGATACGCGGCAAACCGAAATACGACAAGTGGCAACAAAAATTCGGCAAATGGTGGCACTGCAGGGTTATCGTTATCAAGACTTTTTGGTGTTAACCCGGCATCTTGATGCGTATGAGACTATTTTAGCACCAACCTTTAAGGAATTTGGCATACCAGTATTTGATGATCTGCAACACCATATGACGGATCATCCATTGGTTGAGCTGATCAATGCTTTATTTGCTGTAAAACAACATTACTATCGTTATCAGGACATGATGCGGCTATTAAAGACTGAACTATTATTGCCGCAAGTAGATGGTCAGCCAATGACAAATCGCGCTTATCGCCAAGCTTTGGACCTTACTGAAAATATGGTGCTGAAATATGGTTTTGCTGGTAAACAGTGGCTCCGTAAAGAAGATTGGCAATTTTACCGCTTTGATGACCAAGATTTTGGTACGGCATCGACTAAGGATGATGATAATTCCGCACAAGTCAATTTAATTCGGCGTTTTGTTCGTACTACGTTACCACCGCTTTTTAAGCAATTGGATCAGGCTGAAAATGGTCAAGTTGCTGCACAAGTAATTTATAACTTCTTAATTAAACAGGGTGTGGTCACCCAATTACAAACTTGGCGTGATCGTGATCTGGAGCAAGGTGAGTTGGCGCAGGCAGCAGAACCAGAGCAAACGTGGCAAATTTTTTGCACGATGCTTGATGAATACGTGACGATTCTTGGCACTGCTCCGTTTCGTGCAGCCGATTTGTTGGCGTTGCTACAAGTCGGTTTTGAAGGAGCGAGCTATTCGCAAATACCGTCAACTTTAGATCAAGTATTGGTTTCGGAGACTGGGATGGTCCAGACGACTATGCGAAAAGTGGTATTCATGATTGGTAGCACTGACCAAGTTATGCCTGATCGAATCGTTAGTGATCATTTATTATCGGACAATGATCAAGAACAGTTAACCGCCCACCTAACGGAAGGGACTTATCTCGCCGATGATGCGCTGACTCAAATGACCAGTGAACCTTTTTTGAACTATACTGCTTTTTTAACGGCACGGCAGCAATTGATATTTACGTATCCTTTAGCCGATGATGGGAATACTTTAAAGTTATCACCGTATGTTGATCGGATTCAGCAACATTTCCAAATAACCACACAAATTAGTCAAACGCGGCCGACAATAACGGCTAATAAAATCGCGCCATTTGTTGGTTCTAAGCGCAGCACCTTAACTCATTTGATTCAAGTTAGTCGAGATGCGATGGCGCAGAAAACGCAGTTACCGCCAGTTTGGTTGTATGTTTATCGATCGTTACGCCAGGATGGCGGGTATAGTGCATTAACGGAACGATTGTTGGCTAGTCTAAATTACCGTAATGTGCCGCAAAAATTACGGCCGCAAATCGTGGATGCTTTGTATGGTAAAACAATCAATACTTCGATTTCTAAATTAGAGGAATTTTATCAAAATCAATACGCTTATTTCTTAAAATACGGGCTAAAATTGCGTGAGCGTGATATTTTTGAATTGTCGCCTGCCAGTGCCGGAGAATTCTATCATATGGCGTTGGATCAATTAATGAAGCGAGTTCAGGCCGAGGGTCAGCAGCTAAATGAACTTTCAATTGTAGAGGTTGATCGCTTAATTGATAGTATTTTACTTAATATGTCAACGTTACCGCAATTTCAAATCTTAGCTAGCTCTAATCGGATGGCTTATTTAGCGCGGCAGTTAGCGGCAACCATCAAACAAGTTGCCCATGCGTTGCAGCATCAAAGTCAACAAACTAAAATGGCCCCCCTGCGAACTGAGGTTTTATTTGGTCATGTTGGCAGCACTGATGGCTTAGCACCGCTACGCTTTAATTTAGCACAGGGACGTAAAGTTCAAGTTCGCGGCAAAATTGATCGCATTGATCAAATGGTATTAGGCGATACGCGCTATTTAGGAATCGTTGATTACAAATCTGGCGTCCATGATTTTAATTTCCGCGATGCTTATTATGGTTTAGCCTTACAAATGTTGACCTATTTAGATGCAATGATGCAAAATTCTACACTGTTGACTAAAGATAATACATTAAAGACTAAGCCAGCCGGTGCCTTGTACTTACATTTACAGAATCCTAAATTAAAGTTAGCCGAAGTGTTAAGCAAGGGTTTCGATGATGCATTGCTGGCTAAAAATAAATATCAAGGGTTCCTATTAAATGATGAGCCACTATTAGAAAATTTAGACCACGAATTAGCCGAGCGTACTGGTAGCTCTAAAATTTATCCTTTGACTAAAATCAAGGCTGGTTATTCAGCTAAACAGAGTCAGTTAGTGACTGAAACGGAATTAGAGTTGTTGCTCACTCATGATGAAGCTTTGATCCAAGCAGCAGCATTGGCGATTTTTTCCGGCAAGCTTGATTTGAATCCAGTTAAATGGCCTGATAATCGAACGGCGCTCCAATACTCGCCATTTAAAGCTATTATGCAGTTCGATGCGATGTTACCGGAAAATAGTTACCGCCAATTAGCGACACTGGATCGTGCGGCGGTATTAGCCATGTTGAAGACCGAACAGCAGGCCAAGGAGGATAAAGATGAGCACTAAAAAGGCTAATTTCACGTCGAGCCAGCAGCATGCAATCACGGATGCTGGTCGGAATATTCTAGTTTCGGCATCAGCGGGTTCTGGTAAAACAACCGTTCTAGTTGAGCGAGTGATCCAAAAAATATTAAAGGGAACCAATGTTGATGAATTATTGGTCGTTACTTTTACTGAAGCAGCCGCCAGTGAAATGCGGGAAAGAATTCAAAGCGCGTTACAACAAGCATTGACGGAAAATACTGATCCAAACCAGCGACAGCACTTGAGTCAGCAGCTTAGCCGGTTAGCTGTCGCACATATTAGTACGCTGCATGCATTTTGTTTACAATTAATTCAACGCTATTATTATGTGATCGATTTAGACCCTGTTTTTCGGCTGCTGACGGATGATACTGAAGTTATTTTGTTGCGCGAAGATGTTTGGTCTGAGTTACGTGAGACCTTATATAGTGAAGACGAAGGCTTTGCCCAGTTAACGGAAAATTTCTCTAATGACCGCAGTGATGATGGGTTAACGGATCTGGTGTTACGCTTGTATGATTTTGCCAACGCCAATCCACAGCCGAATCAGTGGCTGGATCAGCTAGCAAAAGCCTATCATGTGACAACTGCAGAGCCAACTAGCAGTGAGTTTTTCCAGCAACAATTATTACCGATTTTACAAGAGGCATTAACGCAGGCGGAAAATGATTTGAGTAGTGCACAGATGATGGCCGCAGAACAACAATTAGATAAGCTGGTGACTTGTTTAGAGACTGATCAGCAGCAAGTCACTGATTTAAAAGCACAGTTGACCACAGCTACTTGGAACCAATTGCGCCAACAATTTTTAGATTTCAAGTTACAGCGCGCGCCGTCATTAACTAAACTAGATGAAGATGCAAAAAGCGCGAAGGACACCGCAATGGATTTTCGCCAGCAGGCAAAGAAACAGGTTACTGCACTAGGTGGTGACTATTTTGGCTTGACTGCTGAGCAATTGATTCATGTAATGGGTCAAGCAGAACAATTAGTTAGTCAGTTAGTGGCAGTCGTTAAGCGATTTGGTCAAGCTTTTCAAGCTGAAAAGCAACGGCGCCATTTGCTCGACTTCAGTGATTTGGAGCATTTAACATTAGCTATTTTAACGGCGGATAATACCAGTGGCGCGCAAACGCGTACGGCGTTACAACAGCAATTTAGCGAAGTATTGGTGGATGAGTATCAGGATATTAATCGCCTACAGGAGACGATTTTAACCACAGTTGCGCAAACTGAACCTGGTAATATGTTTATGGTCGGGGATGTAAAGCAGTCGATCTACGCATTTCGTTTAGCAGATCCAAGTTTATTTTTGCATAAATATAATCAATTTGCCCAAGCTGATAGTGCGGATCAGCGGATTATTTTAGCGGAAAATTTCCGTTCCGTGGCGAATATTGACCATTTCACTAATTTGGTATTCGGTCAGTTAATGGACGAAACAGTGGGCGAAATGGCCTATGATGAGAGTGCCAAGCTGGTACCGGGCGCTAAGTATCCAGCTGATTTACCGATAACCGCAGAACTATTAGTTTATGAAGCCGATACGGCCACCGCTGATGATGGCGTTCCCGAGCAGTTTGCGCTGGATGATAAAGCACAGGGGCAAGTAGCGCTGGTGGGGCAACGTATTCAGCAACTGATTGCTAGTGGTCAAGTTTATGACCGTAAAAGTGGTGAATTACGGGCAATTAAGTATCAGGATATTGTTTTGCTGACGCCAACTAGAAAAAATAATTTAATTATTGTGGATTGGTTTAAACGTTTAGGTATCCCAGTGGTTGTGAATGGCGCGCAAAGCTATTTTCAAACTACTGAAATTCAAATTATGATGGCTTTACTCAGCATTATTGATAATCCATATCAAGATATTCCGTTGGTCAGCGTATTACGTTCGCCAATTGTTGGTTTAGATGAGAACGAATTGGCTTTCTTGCGCATTAATCAGCGGACTGGTGATTATTACCAAGCGGTACTTAATTTTCAACAGAATTTCATACCGTTTGCTGCTCCAGAATTTCAACAAAAGCTTTACGCCAAGATTGAGCGTTTTCTAGGTCAACTTGATCAATTTCGCGAATTGGCTCGTCAAAATCAGTTGGTAACGCTGATTTGGACTATTTACAACGAAACAGGTTTTCTTGATTATGTTGGCGGGATGCCGGCTGGTGCACAGCGGCAGGCTAATTTACATGCTCTATATGAGCGCGCACATGCTTATGAGGCTAGCAGCTTCAAGGGCCTGTTTCAGTTTGTTCGTTTTATTAAGCAAATGCAGGAAAAGGATAAAGATTTAGGTGAGGCGCCGGCACAATCAATTGAAGACGCAGTTTCGGTCATGACCATCCATGGTAGCAAGGGCCTGGAGTTTCCAGTGGTTTTCTTGCTAGATGCCACGCACCAATTTAACCAAGATAGTTTACGTGGGCAGTATATATTGGATGATCGTTTCGGTATCGGAATCACTTATTTAGATCCTGAACAACGAGTTGAAATCAATTTACCACAGAAAAAGATTGCGCAGACCTTGGCGCAACGACGGCAGGCTGCAGAAGAAATGCGGGTGTTGTACGTTGCAGTAACGAGAACAGAGCAGCAGTTATATGTGGTTGGCAGCTACCCCAACCGCGAAAAGGCATTAGCCATCTGGCAAAAAGCATTTCAAAGTCAGCAATTAGTATTGAATTCAGGCTTGCGGAGTGGGGTAAATAATTTTATGGATTGGCTGGGCATGTGTTTAGTCCGCCATCCGCAATTTGATCAAAGTTTATTGACGCAGGTCAATCCTTTCAAAGGGTTAGCAGCGGATCCAACTCAATTCAAAGTCCACTTTTATACGGCAACTGACGTGTTACCAGCAGAAATGACGACTGAGATCGATCAAGTTAATTGGCCAGATAAATTTGCAGCTGCTGCCGAGCAAGGTGATTTCACTGACTTAAATGTCGATCAGCTTGATCAAGTCCTTAATTTACATTATCCATTTCAAGCGGCCACACAAACAACGGCTTACCAGGCGGTTTCGGAGGTCAAGCGTTTGTTTGATGATCCGACTAATAGTGAGATGAATCCGTTGTTAGTTGATGCTGGGGAAAAGGCGCAAAATGTTCATCGCTACGTGGCACAGGACTTTGCGGTCCCACAATTTATGCAAACGACAAGTCAAGTGACGCCGGCCGCTGTCGGTACGGCCACTCATTTAGTTTTGCAGAAAATTGATCTTCATCAGCCACCAACCGCAGCGAGCATTGCCCAACTAATTGCCCAACTAGTTACGCAAAATATTTTAGCTGAGCCAGTCGCACAACAGATCAAGCAGAATCATATTCTACAGTTCTTTGCTAGTGAATTGGGCCAACAATTATTAGCGTACCCAGACCAAGTCGTTCGCGAAGCGCCATTTTCATTGTTATTGCCCGCCACACGATTATTTACTGATTTTGCGGCAGATGATCCTGCACAAATTTTAATTCACGGGATCATGGATGGTTATTTAGTCACTGACGACCAAGTTATTTTGTTTGATTATAAAACAGACTATGTACCGCAAGCCGATAAGGCAGCCAAGCTAATGCAGCTAAAGCAGCGATACGCCGGACAATTAAATTTATACGCCGCGGCATTAGCGCGAATCTTGCAGCGACCAGTTACGCACGAATATCTTTATTTACTGGCTAGTAATGATCTATTACAAATTTAACTAAAAACGCACAGCTTAAATGAACTTCACAATTGAAGTCTCACTTATAGCTGTGCGCTTTTAGTTTATTATGAATTGGTTTGCTGTAGTTTGATACTAATGGTGCCAATAGATTGTTTGTTAGTTGGATTTGTACCAATATATTCAACGGTATCCGTATCGTTTTGTAGGGTTAAACCGACGACTGCAGTAACGGTTTGCCCTGCGGCAACTGCAGTATTCGCTTGGTTGTTAGCCGTTGCGTAACTAGATTCACTTTGTTGATAACTGGTTGCCGGCGCACCTTCATTAATTTGAACACCGTTTTGTTGGAACTGTCCGTATTGTTGGAGTACGACTGCTGGGGTCAAGGCAGTTTTACCTTTATTTTGGAAAGTGTAAGTGAAGAGGATCACCTGACCATTAGTATCATTGCTAACAACTTGGATTTTACTGAATTTAATTTGGAAATTCTTGGTATTTACAGTATTACCTGAAGCATAAGTATTATTTTCTGCCTGTTCAGCTAAAACAGTTTTAAGTGAATCAGGTTGTTCATTGTTAAAATACTTTTTGGCTAATTTTTGTGCTTCAGTATTTAGACTAAGAAAATTCTGCGAGTAGGCACTATTTTCGGTATCTTTAATGGTCGTCAGTAGGGTACTGATGGTTTGACTATAATGTAATAAAGCTTTAGTTAATGTAGGTTGAGTCCGATTACGTTTTAGGTCGCTATTTAGCTGTTCAACGCTTTGGGTGGCGGTGTCGACTGATTCACTCAGCTGACTATTAGCACCTTTTGATTGTTGATTGACTAAAGTAACTGGCTTCATCGCTGCATCAGTCAGGGCAACGTACTTACGTTGTAACTCATAAGTTGACATATTACGATTATGACTTGAAGCTGTACTATTATTAGATGTTGATTGTGAGTGACAGGCGGTTAACAATAGAGTTGCACTTACTAGTGCAGTGATGGCTAAGATAAACTTATGCATAAAAAAATCCTCCAAAAATGAAATATGTTTCTAGTTTAGCATCAATTACGAATAATTGTGGTAATTTTTTGCCTTTCAGCGAGGAAGCAGGTATTCTGAAATAAACAAGTACAAATGAGGTGACCGCATGCAAATAACAAAGAAAATTGGCTTGGCAGCTGTAGCTACCGGTGCAATTTTATTAGCTGTGCCACTGATCAGCTGTCCGAAAGCACCGCGCCAGCGACTACAGCGAGCAGATGTGATCGTTGTTCCTGGATCAGGGTATTCGACAACTAAGAACGGTCGCGAAACCGAATTATTGAAATCATTACTTGATCAGGCAGTTAGGCTTTATCGGCAGGGGTTAGCATCTTATATTTTAGTCTCAGGTAGTGTGAGTCAAAAAGATTTTGTTGGCGCTGACGTGATGGCGCGTGGATTAATTCGCCGCGGTATTCCACGACCAGCGATTATTTGCGAGCGCCATGCACGAAGTGTTGCTGAAAATTTTGCCTTTGCTCGACCATTGTTAGTTGATTTTCAATTAATTCGCGCAATTGTAGTGGCTAGTCCATGGCGTCTACGCGAAGCTAGCTGCTATGCACGTCAATATGGGATTCAGCATACAGTTAGTGTGGCGCCAGCACCAGCGCGGATGACAAAAATGCAGCAAGCTAAATACTTTATGAATGCGTATTGTAAAATGCTCCGGCCATCACCGCTAGATCACCAAAATAAAGTTCGTACAGCAAAATAAGTGCATAAAAAAGAGCTATCCCGAGTAGTCCTTAGGGGGTAGCTCTATTTTGATTACCAACGTATGCGGTCTGGAATGTAGTTATCTAGTGTTTTAGAATTGTAACTTCATATGCTGACGTCCTTTAGCCGTTAGTTGACCATTCTTGATCAAGCCCAGGTTTTGTGCACTGCGATGAATGCAAGCGCGGAAAGAGTTATGCCTGAGAATAACGGGATCGAAGGAACGGTCTTGTATCGTTTGCAGATGCTTTTGTAAGTCAGTTTTTTGCATTTTGCCGACGCTTCCTTTCTTTTGAGTACACAATATTTACTATCTTTAGTATAGTGAGAAAGGTTACTAATGGTCAAACAAAACGCTATTGCTGCGGCTGAGTCATGGCTGCTGGATCGACCCAGCGTGTAAATTCTGCGGCTGTAACAAGGCCTGAATTCAAGGCAGCTTGGCGTAAGGTCAAGTTTTGCTGTTGTGCAGTTTGCGCAATTTTTGCGCTTGCTTCATAGCCGATATGCGGTGTTAGTGCAGTGACTAGCATCAACGAATTTTCCACCAAAGCTTGCATGCGTGGTGCATTGATCTGCAGTCCCTGAACTAATTTGTCATCAAAGGCGTCAATGGTGGTGGTTAATAAGTCGCTGGATTCTAAAAAGGCAGCAATGATAATTGGTTTATAGACATTCATTTCAAAATTGCCTTGGCTGGCTGCAAAATTTAAAGTGGTGTCATTACCCATGATTCGTGCGACGACCATGGTCAGCGCTTCAACTTGTGTCGGATTGACTTTGCCGGGCATGATCGATGAGCCTGGTTCGTTGGCAGGAATAATTAGTTCACCGTAACCGGCTCTGGGACCGCTAGCTAGGAAGCGAATATCATTACCAATTTTTAAAAGATCACTAGCTAATGTTCGCAGACAGCCATGAACAAGATTAAGTCCGCTATGATGAGCTAATCCTTGGAATTTGTTAGGGGCAACGACAAAAGGAATTTGGTAGGCAGCGGCTAAAGTGGCGACAATTTTTTGATCAAAGCCAACTGGTGCGTTGAGTCCAGTCCCAACTGCAGTGCCACCCAATGGTAGTTCCAATAAGGTGGCCATGTTTTGTTGTAGATATTGGTGATCGTGTTCCAAAGCGCTGACCCAACCGCTGATTTCTTGGCCTACAGTCAGTGGTGTGGCGTCTTGTAAATGGGTGCGACCAATTTTAACAGTTGTTGCAAATTCATTTTGTTTTTGTTTAAAAGTGGTAATAAGTTGTTGTAACACGGGTAACAGTTGTTGACAGGCTTGATAAGCCGCAATCATCATTGCAGCTGGGAATGTGTCGTTGGAACTTTGGGCGTGGTTAACATCATCATTTGGTGACAAAGGCAATTCCGGCTGGTTTTTCGCTGCATAGTGAACAATGACTTCGTTAACATTCATGTTAGTTTGTGTGCCACTACCAGTTTGGTAAACTACCAAAGGAAAATCAGCTCGATGATCACTACTGAGTAATTGATCAACCGTATTTGCAATCAAGGCACCCTTAGCCGCGTCTAATTCGTTAAACGTAGTGTTAACTGTAGCCGCCGCTTTTTTGATTTGTAGCAGTGCAGTGATCACTGGGTAGGGCATCAGGTCACCACTTTTAAAATTTTGTCGGCTACGCTCGGTTTGTGCCCCCCAAGCTGCATCTTTTGGGACTTTAACGGTGCCTAAGGAATCATGTTCAAGACGAAAATCACTCATAGTTTACCTCCAGTAATTGGCGTGTGTTTTCAAGCTGGCTGGAAATGAGAATCAGTTCGGCACACGCGCTGATAAATTTTATGATGAACGCTTTGCCAGATGGCGTCAAGCACTAATGATTTATTGGGAATTATTTACGGGGAAACCCTGCTGTTCTTTTACGAAGATAATCGTTAAAATGAAGGTGAAGCTATCTGATCCTTAGTTGTGAAGTGAGGAATTTACTGATGTATGACGACTTAAAACAAAAAATCATTGCGGCCAGCGCTGAGTTAGGCATCGATAAAATCGGGTTTACAACTGCGGCGCCATTTACGGAAATGGCAGCTAGTTTGCAAGCGCAAAAGGCCGCAGGGCACACTAGCGGTTTTGAACATCAAGTATTAGCTGAGCGACTCTATCCTGATCAGATTTTTGATCAGCCACAGTCGATCATTGCTATTGCGCTAGCCTATCCAAGCAAAATGCAGCAAAAAGCACCACGAGATCGTAAGCAGCGCCGTGGTACTTTTGCTCGTGCATCATGGGGCGAAGATTATCATTTTATTTTGCGTGATAAAATGCAGCAATTAGCTGAGTTCATTGAAGCTAATACTGAGCTAGAATTTCGTTTCAAGCCGATGGTCGATACCGGTGAATTAAGTGATGTTGCCGTGGCGCAGCGAGCAGGGATGGGCTTTATCGGTCGTAATGGCTTGCTGGTCACAGAAGAATTTGGTTCATTTGTGTACATTGGTGAGATCATCACTAATATTCCGTTTGCGCCTGATCCGCCAGTGGAGAATCAATGTGGGACGTGCACGCGCTGTATCGACTATTGTCCGCCACAAGCACTGTTAGGTGATGGTCGTTTAAATGCGCAGCGTTGCTTGTCCTACCAAACCCAGACTAAAGGGATGATGGCAGAAGAATTTCGTCCACAAATTCGCAGTGTGATCTATGGTTGTGATATTTGCCAATTAGTTTGTCCGTTTAATCGTGGTAAAGACGCTCATCACCACGCACGAATGGAACCTGAAGTAGAGGAAGTGACGCCAGTATTGCAGTCAATGCTGACAATTTCTAATAAAGAGTTTAAACAACGTTTTGGTCGCTTAGCTGGTTCTTGGCGGGGGAAAAAGCCGTTACAGCGTAATGCGATCATTGCACTGGCTAACGTTAAGGATCGTAGTGCAGTACCACTGCTATTAGAGGTTATCGAAAATGATCCGCGACCGGTGATTCGAGCAACGGCAATTTGGGCAGTCGCTGAGCTGGCGCAACACGCTGATCCAGCGCTACAAGCATTTCTACACGAGCAACAGATTACCGCGACTGACAGTGAAGTTCAGCAAGCCTTGTTAGCGGCATTGACCAAGTTACAGAGTAAGAAAGACTAAAATTAGTTAAGCAAATCTATTTAGGTTTGTTAAACTAGTAAATGAAAACGCTAACCTAACGAAGCGGGTTAATTAATAACTGTCATAGTTGAATGGACAGTATTAATATATTTAGATTTTCTAGGTGCTGCGTTAATAAATAATCTTTGGAAATAGAGGCGTATCATATTTATGCATACTTATCTAGGTGAGTTTGTCGGCACTATGATTTTGATTATTTTAGGCGCCGGTGCAGGTGCGAGTATTAACTTGAATAAAACCTATGCAAAAGGGCAGGGCTGGTTATACGTGGCTTTTGCTTGGGGCATGGCGGTGGCTTTTGGCGTTTACGTTGCCGCGGCTTTTGGTGCACCAGGACATTTGAATCCTGCGTTTACCATCGCCGCAGCTATTGCTGGGATGATCAAATGGTCGCAAGTGTTTGGTTTTATTGTTGCTCAAATGTTGGGTGCTTTTGTTGGTGCGGCCATTGTTGTCCTTCACTTTTACCCACATTTCAAAGCTAGTAAAAATGAAGAAGCGGGTAATACAGTTGGAATTTTTGCCACCAAACCAGCAATTAATAATCCAGTTTTCAACTTGCTTAGTGAAATTATTGCGACTTTTACCTTTACTTTTATTACCTTCAATTTAGGCGATTTTACTAATGGCTTAAAACCATTTATTGTTGGCTTTGTTATTTTTGCAGTTGGTGCTAGTTTAGGTTCAACAACGGGTTACGCGCTTAATCCAGCGCGTGATTGGGGACCGCGTTTTGCTTACACCATTTTACCGATCCCGCATAAGACAGCTGCACATTGGGAATATGCGTGGGTTCCGCTGTGCGGGCCAATCATTGGTGCCGTGGTTGCAGCCTTGTTATTTGGTTTAGAATAGCTAAAGGTGAATTATTTTAAATTAACTTAATAATGAGCAGCTTAGTTCTACTATATTTTATTGTCCCGAATTGTCAAATCAAGTGCAACACTTGCTAAACTTCACTTATAAGTGGTCTAGGTGGTGGTCATGCGAGTAGCTGCTCAGCCATGAATTCATTGGCTGATTTATAACCAAATAGTTTACGTGGCCGTTGGTTAAGTGCCGCGGTC
>NZ_RHOE01000089.1 GCF_003946385.1 Loigolactobacillus zhaoyuanensis | reverse complement strand
ACGCGCAAAAGTACCCTTATAAACGCGCAAAAGTACCCTTATAAACGCGCAAAAGTACCCTTAAACATTGCTGTATCCCTTGGGACTCTAAGGATACAGCACGCCTAAAAAGGGTTTTAAAAAAGGTTTTAAAAAGGTATATAAAAAGGTGGGCTACGCCACCACACAGATATACATCAAAATTTTTAAGGCCGTAACAACTAAACACAATTTCAGCATTTTACCTAATCAGCAATGTAAGACGTTTTAAGAGACTTTAGTTGTTTTGTGGCTAATGATACTAAAAACAAATTCAAACGCCTTAAACGGGATGTCAGGCACTAATGCTTTGAGAATATGATCTGATTTAACGGGATGATGAAACTCTGATTTTATCCGGTATAATTTAAGTTCTATTACATTTTAATATAAGTGAAATGAGGAGATGTATATCAAAGTTAGGGAGTGTCAAAATCGTGCTAAAAGGTATCGAAAAAATGACGAATAGAAGAAGTTATTTTTATAATATGAAAATAAATAACCCCCAACATCTATAATATAGATATTGGGGGTTATTCTTTCAATGCTTTTGAGGGGCGATTTGTTAGATATAGGCCCTAAAATGCAACACATAGTTTTCTATACTAGCTTCTCAATGTCCCTTGTGTTTTTGTATTTTCTTGGCCTGGTGCAATTTATATCTTTTTTCTTGATCCAAGATCTTCTTAGTACGTCTATTATGTTGTCGAGTTACTTTTTGACATTCCAACTGTTTTTGGAGTGTTTGTTGTGCTTTAGTACCGACACCATACTGAATACTCTTTCTAGCTAACCTTTGAAGACGTTTAGGATTGATTTTTCGTTCAGAAACAGACGAAGCACAAACAGTTTGTTTGAAAAAGATAATTCTATTCCAATGATGAATAACCAGATCGTAAATCAAAGTTAATTTAGGTTCTGAAGGACCTAAGTTAATTTGGCTAACTTCATAAGTGGAATCAAAGCGTCTTTCGAAAATAGCTTTGTAAAACGGTGGTTCATAGACAATTGTTAATGATAACTTGATAGTAGACATCAAACATCCTCCTTAAAATTAATTAAGAAAGATGGACAACCAAGGAGGCAGGTTACTGATAGCTTCGCTATGTTCGGACTACCAACCGAACTGTGTTTTTACTTTCTACTGCTAGTTTAACTCAAATACCCCATTCAGAATAGTTTGCTTAAAACTCTGAATGGAATATTTGGTAATTATAGTTCCTAAAGGTTTCTTAACTAAAGACAGCGATAATCATTTTGGTGACTAAATAAATAATTGCAATTACCATCATCCAACCAGTACTGCGCATAAATTCCCAGACATTAGTTTGTGCCTTTGCGTTTTTGGTAATAACTATGCTTTTTTTTAGTGAATCATCGCCTTTGATCAAACTATCTAAGGTAATGTCGAATAAATTGCTGATTTGCACTAAACGATCAATATCGGGATAAGTACTTCCGACTTCCCACTTAGAAATGGCCTGACGAGAAACATTAAGCGTTTCTGCAAGATAATCTTGTGTCCACTGCCTTTTTTCTCGTTCTTCTTTTATCCTTTGCCCTAAAATCATAAACGTAACCTCACTTTCAATAGATTAATTATCATATTGAAGCGAGAAAAAAGCACGCTAATTATTAGCGCACTAAAAGCAACTACTGGTTGCGAAGAATATTCTGGTGTAAATAGGGGGCTAAATGATAGTTATAGACCCTATACAAACATCTTTTGTAAAAAGCCTTTTTTCTGTTCTTTCAATAAATCTAACTTACGTTGATGAAGAGCGATAGTGTCATCTAGTTTCTTGAAGAATGAACCTATTTTTTGCTGTTCTTCATAACTTGGAACAGCAACACTCACACTGTTAATTACAGTTTTCGATAAACTAGGTACACCAGTAGATTCATCAAATTTTTTCCAATTTATTTTTTTAAAAATAGATAGTGAAAATTGAAGGTCAATATTTTGTTTAGGAACAGCGTAAAACAAGGTGTCAACAGTCCAAAAAGGCGCTTTTAATAAATAAGGCTTATCAATTGTACCTTTTCTTCCAATCCCAATAGCATCTATATCTGAGAGTGCTCTATCTACACTTAGCATATATCCACCAGTTCCATAGACAGGTATCGATCCTGAATTCAGATGTTTGTAGTCTTTTCCAGACTTAACATCAATAAAATCAGCAAACTTACGCTCTTCCCAATCATCACTATAACCATTAAAGCGAATTTGAGGCACTTTATTACTCATGATTGCCCCCCAACGGCGTATCTTCTAGTCGTTTACGATTGTTGGCATTCAGAATATCTCGCCAGTGATCATATAACCGATCAACTGTTACACCAGAATAATCTGTTAGATATTCCCAACCTTCACTCTTTAGCTTGTCAATTACAGCTTGTTCAAATTTATCTTCCGCCATTTAACTAGTCTTCTTTTCTTTTTTGGAGATTGCCACCGCCGAACTTCCTTACCTAGATATTATAAAATGGGCACAACCTAAATTAGGTTGTGCTTTTTTAATGTTCAAAAAGCCGTTGCCACCAATTTTTTGGTTTATCATTTTGTACGATTGTAAGCTGTTTTTGGGTATCATCTAATCGGGTCTGTAAGTTAGCAGTTAATTGCTGTTGCTGATCTAAAAGCTTTTGTAACTGGGCAATTTGTTCGTCCTTTTTAGTGAGTTGTTCGGCTAATAGATCGGTAGCATTGTGACTAGCCTGTTGCTGTTTCTTGATCTCGTTGGTAATCGTTTTAACGGCTGCTTCAGTCAAATAGTTTTTGTTATTTTTCTTGATAATATTATCCGCAGGTAACTTTCGGGCACGGTATATGACCGTGTCCTTTTTAACGCCTAAGCGTTCGGCAAGTTCTTTGTAAGTTAACATATGAATTCAGTCCTATCGTTCCTCTACGATACCACCACTAATAATAATCACCGGTTTGTCATCTAGCATATCGCTCTCAACACTAACAGCTTCATAGGCGGAAACTTCTTTATCGGTATCGTTGGAAACATATACGGTGGTACTGTCATTATATTGGTTGAGTAACTGTTTGAGGTCACCAACAGTTAGCTGCGTAACGCGTGGAATATTCATGGAAAACCTCCTAAAAAGTATGAGAATTACTATGTAGTTTACATAATGCTAATTAGTCAAAGTAGGGCCGGAATTACCGATGTTACAGCACTTTTTAATTTTTGCTTGTGATTTTAAATTGGTCTACCTAACTACATTAATCAAATTGCTGTTTTAACGCGATTTGTTAAACTGAAAAGTTTGTGAATTTTAGCTAATTTTTGATTGATAAATAGCATTTTATATCGGTAAAAAACATCGAATTACCGATAGCTAATTATAGCACGGGATTACTGGAGTAAGCACTGAATAATATCTTAGCGCTTGGTGTTGCACCAGTGATGTATTTATGTAATAATTAAGTATTAAATTAAAATATAGCGGGGTGTTTAACATATGGCTGTTTCGGATAGAAACACTAGAGTGACAATAACCGTAGATAATGCAATGCTGGCCGAATTAGATAAGCTGGTAGCAAGTGAGCGAAAGGAATGGGACAAGGAACCGCATGACGCATTCATGACACCGCCGAATAGATCTCAAATAATCCGTATGGCGTTGCGACAATACATCAATTTTGAAAAGAATAGTAGTATGTAGTCTACAGTCTCAAAAACGCTTACCTAAATTGTGGGGCGTTTTTTTGTTGCGAAAAAAAGGTATTGACGGCGCACACGCTTTCATGTAAAATTCGAATTAATAATAATAGACGGATTAAACATCATGTAAAAAATAATCGCTTATATATAGCATGTTTCATGTGGCTAATCTTTTTCTTAATGAAGTTATTTAACGTAATACCAAGATGTAGCATTGTGTAAAATCGATTGTAAGTGATAGTAATAATTGGGTAATTGATAAGATTGAAACAGTGAGTAAAGGGGGATAAGGGAATGGCAAGGCAACAGAAACAAGATAATAACCAAGCAGAAAAGGATTTAGGCATATTATTTGCGCCGCGGGCGGTATCGATCGATAAGGTGAAACTACAGGGCCATATAGACGAATCAAAGCGAGTTGAGCTGCTACAGCATCTAAGTAGTATGGCGTACTCCCTTAGTCGTGACAAAAAAATTACTGATAAGTCATTAAACGTTGAGTATAGGCCACGTGTGGGTGGTGTGGTTGAAGTGTACCTATCGTTTACTAGCAGCGTGATTAGTCTTGAATTCAATCCTAATCGGTGGACACTTAAGCCTGAGCGCGGCTTATTGTTCCTCATGATTAGCAAGCTTCAGCGGTACCTAGTTACCAATAGTTGGACGATACAGCGCTTGGATATAGCGTTTGACGTGTACGAGGATCTCAGTGAGATGAATATTGTTATTGATCGTCGTTTAACCCGTGAGCATTGGGGTTCGATTGCAGATGAAGCACTTAAGCGTGACAAACTAATCAAAATTAATACCAAGATGAATGCAGCAAACCAGTATAAGGAAGAGACTTATTACTTTGGCAAACGCAGCAACAAAAGTGACTTGATCCGCATATACGACAAGTACGCTGCTGAACGTGATCGGGAGATAGACCCTGAAGCGTTGAAAGAGTTAAAGTTGAAACATAAAAACTACTGGCGCATTGAGTTTGAACTCCATAAGACCACAGACATAGCCAAAATGCTTAACGGTGACATTGACCTATTAGGCGGCTTCAGCATAACTGAAGACTATAGCTATCGCAGTATTAAGCATTACGTAGAGACTGTACAGGCTAAAGCTAAGAATGATCGTTACAACTATGAAGTTAACGTGGACACGCGGGTACGATCGATTAACAGAGTGGTTGCCGAGTACATATTCGCATTGGACGCATACCTACATGGCAACTCACACTTCAAAAAACTGCTATCCGAGGGTATGCAGCGCGAAATTAAAACTTTGGCTGAGTCACTAGCCAAAAACTCCAAAAATCACACTTCAGCATTCAATCAGCAATGGGAAGAAAATCGAGTGGGTATTCGGCGTGAGGTTAGGGGCTACCAGTCACGGTCTAAGGCAATTGTATCGCAATTGGTCGTAGCGAAATTAGATAAAGATAATCCCAATCATGATCTAGCCGTAATGGTCACAGCACTTTGGCCACAGCTCACTGGAGCCATGCAGCTAAGTAATCCAAAAATTGCAGGCAATGATGCTTTTGCTAAACGATTTAACGAGTATGAGTTAGCAACCGCGCAAATAGGCGAAGATGCAACCGAACCAGCTGAAGACGAACTACTAGCACGCTTTGGCAACGGTGATACTAATAATCCGCTTGAAAAGTTGCCAGATTAATTCAAATTTACGCATGCTTTTGACCAAGCAAACAATAAAGGGGGTGATTAATTCAATTCGCGAATCCGTTGGTAGGGGTGCCAGCGGTAGTAGCTGCACATACACGCAGGGCATATTTTAGAAACAAGCAATGAGTAGGCGCTCCATTCCTTTACAACAAACGTAATCGAATGGAGATAAAAAATGACAGGAATAAAACAAAAACCAGCATTACACGACTTAGTTAAATTACTTTTTGAGGACATGAAGACGATCTATAACATGGACATGTACATTGCGCAGATCGAGGACGACAACGGCATAATTGCACAGCTGATTGCAGAGACGTTCCGTGCGAAAGCAGCCAGTCATACTATGATTAATAGTATTGTCAAAGGTGTTAAAAACCTACGGGATAACGGGTTAACCACCGAAGAAATTGCTACTGTATTCACAATGCGATTAGTCAGAATAACCAATACCAGTGGTCTGGCAACATCGCTAGAATACGGCGTTAAACAGTTGGTTGATAATGAATTCAACGACGACGCGCTAACAGATCTATATAATTGCCTTGCAAACGAGACTGACGAACAGCGTGAAGACGTTGAATGGCAGGCAGCGTTAGTTGAACAGTTGGCTTTCATCATGAAAGCAAGTGATGTACGTGATGGACACTTACGAAAACTTAAGCATAAAATTGATAGGTTACAAGGGAGTGGGCTTGATCGGGAGGTCATTCAAGAAAGAATACGTAATAAGCTGGCTTATAAGGGCTATGGGAACTCATGGCGGGCAATTGAAAAAATCCCTGATGGACGAATTAGCTGGTAAATCCACACCGAAAATCAATTTTTAAAAATAAAGTTTCCGTTTTGCATTTTGCTAAAACAGTTATATAAGTCCATAAAAATAAGGGTTCCTCGTATGTTTTACTAAAAACGATAATTACGAGAAACCCTTATTTTTATGGGGGAAATTTCGCGCACAAATTTTGGCTAAAAAATGGTCGTTTTTGGTACCTTAACACCATTAATACTGGCTGCTGTATTTGAATCGTGTGAAATCGGTTATTTTCAATTAATTTTGTACCCAAAACGTCAATAAAAATGGCGTTTTGGGTACAAAATTAATTGAATTACATTAAAAATTACTCTAGCAACTTGCGAAAATCCCAATCAGC
This sequence comes from Loigolactobacillus zhaoyuanensis, assembly GCF_003946385.1. Taxonomy (GTDB): domain Bacteria; phylum Bacillota; class Bacilli; order Lactobacillales; family Lactobacillaceae; genus Loigolactobacillus; species Loigolactobacillus zhaoyuanensis. The sequence continues at coordinate 1,699 of NZ_RHOE01000089.1, read as the reverse complement.
TGAAGTATTATTTGGATTAAAACCTTGCATGGCACGTTTATCAAATTCAATACGTTTTTGATCGGCGTTAGCAGTTTCCTTGTCAAATAAGAATTCGTAACCAACCAGTGGTTTGCCACGACCCTTCCCGTACACTTTTCTAATTTTTAGATGTTTGAAAGCATTAGCCATATCTTTTCGGGTTGATTTTGTGAATACGTGTTTATCGATATCACTAATTGAGTAGCTTTTTGGAACGGTTAATAATTCTCTAAACTTATCAATTGGAAGATTTAAATATCCAGTCGTTCGGTATTGCTTCAGCAAGCGATACAAAGTTTTTCCGTACGTTGTTGACAACGCCACGAATTCCGCCAATTCATATTGATCGAAATTACCACCTGTAAAGTCGTTTAATATATAACTAAATTCAGGGTTAACACTAACGTCTAATGTTTGGCTATTAGAGTCGGCTGTAAACCGTGTAAAGAGGATGAACATATCAAATGATTTCCCGTCTGGTGACCAACGAGTCCCAGATAGATGAATCAGTTTCTCGGCTACGCTATGTAAGTATTTAGTGAATTCTGCATCATCTTTTTTCCTTTTCCAGTTAGCGAGTTCTTTCAATCTGGTAAATGATAGTTGTATCTTATCCATTGATTTATCACGCATTTGTTGTACCACGGCCATGAAAATATTTAGCTCTATCTCGCTAAACTTACGCATCGGAACGGTATTCAAATCATTATGGTATTTAACTATTTCGTGCAAGACTTTCCCTCCTTTTTTAATTAAAGAGTATTATAACACACATCATACCCTTATAAACGCGCAAAAGTACCCTTATAAACGCGCAAAAGTACCCTTATAAACGCGCAAAAGTACCCTTATAAACGCGCAAAAGTACCCTTAAACATTGCTGTATCCCTTGGGACTCTAAGGATACAGCACGCCTAAAAAGGGTTTTAAAAAAGGTTTTAAAAAGGTATATAAAAAGGTGGGCTACGCCACCACACAGATATACATCAAAATTTTTAAGGCCGTAACAACTAAACACAATTTCAGCATTTTACCTAATCAGCAATGTAAGACGTTTTAAGAGACTTTAGTTGTTTTGTGGCTAATGATACTAAAAACAAATTCAAACGCCTTAAACGGGATGTCAGGCACTAATGCTTTGAGAATATGATCTGATTTAACGGGATGATGAAACTCTGATTTTATCCGGTATAATTTAAGTTCTATTACATTTTAATATAAGTGAAATGAGGAGATGTATATCAAAGTTAGGGAGTGTCAAAATCGTGCTAAAAGGTATCGAAAAAATGACGAATAGAAGAAGTTATTTTTATAATATGAAAATAAATAACCCCCAACATCTATAATATAGATATTGGGGGTTATTCTTTCAATGCTTTTGAGGGGCGATTTGTTAGATATAGGCCCTAAAATGCAACACATAGTTTTCTATACTAGCTTCTCAATGTCCCTTGTGTTTTTGTATTTTCTTGGCCTGGTGCAATTTATATCTTTTTTCTTGATCCAAGATCTTCTTAGTACGTCTATTATGTTGTCGAGTTACTTTTTGACATTCCAACTGTTTTTGGAGTGTTTGTTGTGCTTTAGTACCGACACCATACTGAATACTCTTTCTAGCTAACCTTTGAAGACGTTTAGGATTGATTTTTCGTTCAGAAACAGACGAAGCACAAACAGT
>NZ_RHOE01000088.1 GCF_003946385.1 Loigolactobacillus zhaoyuanensis | reverse complement strand
CACGCCGCCAGCGTTCATCCTGAGCCAGGATCAAACTCTCATATAAAATGAAAATTGATTGCTCAATTGTTTTTGTTGCTAGCGAGTTATAATTCAAATTGAATTGACTTCGCAAATGTTTGCTTTACTTCGACCGGTCCGAAAACCAGCAAAAAATAAAGACCCTACACATTTGATTTGTCGAAACTTTGTTCAGTTTTCAAAGATCTACGGTCGTTGCTCAACACAACTTAATTAGTTTAGCATGACGGATGAAATCTGTCAAGAACTTTTTTGAATAAATATTCATAAGTTATTCAGCTAACGAAACGCGATACGCAACTTTTATACTATATCAAGTTTAAATGCTCCTGTCAACAACTTTTTTAAATTGCTTTGAACAACTTAATGAATTGCTTTGAACACTTAAATTTGACAACTTAAATAATATACTACGGTTCTAAAAGAACGTCAAGCATTAATTCATAAAAATTTTCAATTCGCATGAACATTCATTATATAGTCGCTTGTAACAGCGTTTGATCAAGTGCGGGACCGTATGTCTCCCCAAATAAATTAAGATGTGCCATTAAATAATATGTCTGATACCAAGGCATTCGTTGCTGATAATTCGCTCGCAGCGGATAAACTTCAGTATAAGCCTGATAAAACGCTGCGGAAAAGCCACCAAATAGTTGGGTCATCGCTAGATCCATTTCTCGATCACCATAGAAAACATCTGGATCCAATAGAACCGGCGTACCATCAGTTAAAAAGTTACTGTTCCCCGACCATAAGTCGCCATGCAATAAGCTTGGCTCTGGCTTAACCGTCGCAAAATATGTTCTAATTCGTTGATATAGTTGTTGCAGCTGCTGTTCCCGAAAATCATTCCAGCGCTGTTGCCGGCGCGCTAAATCTGCTAGCACTGCTAAACGTTGATTAATATAAAAATCTGCCCAATCATTGCACCAAGCATTATATTTAGGCAGTTTCCCGGCTGTAAAATCATGAGCTAAGCCAAACTGATTCGCGTGTTGCTGATGAACATGTGCGATAGCCCGACCTAATGCCGCCTCATCCCCAGAGCCAAAGTCCAACCATTCTAATAGTAAATAAGCATCGCCGGCAATTGTGCCACTAGCAATAATTTGTGGCACCCGAATAGCCGGTGCTAACAGTTCAAGCCCTGCCTGTTCATGTGCAAAAAAAGCACCAGTCTGCTGCTTTTGTACTTTTAAAAAGTAACGTTGGCGCTCCGTCTGCACACAATAGGCTTGATTAATGTCCCCACCGCTGACCGGTTGCACGCGTTTAATCTTTGTAAGCGGCAATTGCGCTAACCACGTTCGTGTTAACATTAGCTTCCCCCTTATATCAAAATCTAAACAAAAAGCCACTCATCAATGAATGGCTTCCTGGTAAAATTAAATTATTTAGCGCCAAGAATACTAGCATTGAGTGAAATTTGGCTAGTTTCAATGACTTTCTCGTAATCAGCTTGTTGTAATAAGAAGAGATTGCGAATACCGGCCTTACCAGTCAAAATATTATTGACCAAAGTTGCTTGCGTCGCTAAATCATCGATTATTGGCAATAAATCAACTTGTTCTGGTTGATTTTCAGTCAAATAACCATAGAAATCATTGCCACTATCGATCAATAACTGACTATGGTCATTAGTGAAGACCATATTCTTCAGCCACCAAATGATCAGTTCATTTTCAGTAGAGAAGACTTCTAATAAGACACCCGCTTCATTTAGGAGCTGAATCGTTTCCTTATCCTTCTCGTTATACTCTTTGACCAAGACTAAGCTACCATTGGTCCGATAAAAATTCTCACTGACGACGCGGTTAGCATTATTCTGATCGAGGTACTGCGTCGCTGACAATTGTCCTTCTAAATCAAAAACATCCCGTTTGATCACTTTGCCTTGACTATAGTAAAGCACATACCAAAGTGTATCGTCATCACGGCGTTTCAACTGCATGACTGGTTGATTATTCTGATCACGCACCAACTCTGAATGAGTTCCCTCATCCTTAGTGTACTGCCAATCATTATTTTGCGGAATAATGTTATCCGTTACCGCCTTAGGTTGATCACTATCTTGTAGTGCTTGGTACAAATTAAGTAATTGCGCGTTAGGTGCGATCAATCCTTGCTGTTGATAATCCTGCCAAGTTGCTTGCAAGTAATCATTGTAGTCAACCGTAATGTACGTTGGTGCCACCTGTGCCTGCTTGAACGTTGCTGCAGTTGCCTGCAAGATTTGTTTCTGTTCAGCGTCAGGTGTCCGTTCTAAATTACGCTCAAAGACAAAGTAGCGCGCTTCCTGGTCCAAGACAACTTCATTGACACTTTCAGTTACTTGAAAATAATGCGCCAATTTTTCTTTCGTATTTTCCAGCTGTGTCGTATATTGCTGATGCCGATTTTGTGCATTATCCAAGGCACTTTGCGTTGACGTTAATCGCCGTTCTGCAGCTTGGCGTGCTTTTTCACGATCAGCCTGTTTTGCATCGATTTCTTTTTGCAACTTATCTAATTGTTCATCCAACACATTTTGCTTGGACTTAATATTAGCGGCTTCTTTGGGAAGTTCAGACTGGCGTTTCTGGGCGTTAGTCAACTTAACATCGACAACTTCCAATTGGCGCTGCACATCGTCTTTTTTCGCATTCAAAACCTGAACGTGACTCTTTTGTTGCTCAGCTAAGGAGATCATTTTAGCCAAATCAGTCTCTTGCTTGATTTTTTCAACCATATCGGCTTCTTCTTGCTCATAGCCGGCGAGTTCTTCCTTAGCCCCAGCAACTTGCTTTTCATATTCAGCAATCGAATCAGCGACATCGGCTTGCTGCTGTTCTACCGTGGCTAACTGTTCTTTCGCCCGTAACTGCTGCTGCTTGGTGTTGCCGAATTGAACCGTCGTCTCGTCCTCAACATCGCCTTGCAGATCAGTCACTGACTGCTGATCCTTTTGCTTGTCTTCTTTTAACGCCTCGATCTGAGGTACGATCTGGTTGATTTGATTCAGTAGCAATTTTCGCTCAGTAAAGAGTTGGTCGCGTAACTCATCTTTAACAGCTTTGAGTTGACTCTCCAAATCAGCTAACTGATTTTCAGTAGCCGAACGCGTGTTGACAATATCCGTAAGCATGACATCGTTCGTGCTCGTCGTATTTGCTGTATCTGTTGATTTACTCGTGGTCTCCATCTACTTTCTCATGATTATTATTCAGGTCGCCGTAAAGAAACCCACTTTTGCCAGCGAATTCTGAATACATCAATCGCTTACAAAAATAATCTGTTTAGCCTAATTCTAATGCATTCGGTCGATTGCATCAACTGAAGACGTCGAATTTTGCCAAATTGTTAAAGAAATGACGCACAAATGAGACAAAAGGAGACAAAAGTAGTGGCTAGTCACCATTTATTTGGTTTTTGCTACTGATTAATTAGCGAATCGCTCACTTGCTAACGTCAGTTAAAATTTAAATAGTCGCCGACAACGATCTTGGTCACAAAAAAACAGCGCTGTTGATCGCTGTTTTGCACCACATTATTCAAAATCACGATCCTGACCAAAAATACGCATCTTCATTTTAATGCCTGTCGGTGTAGCTGCTAAGCCACCGCGGCCAGTTTCCCGCAAAGTTTGTGGCATATCTTCGCCGATTTTTTTCATCGCGCCAACAACTTCGTCCGCCGGAATTTTATTTGTAAGACCAGCTAATGCCATGTCGGCGGAGATCAATGCGTTCGTCGCGCCAATCGCGTTACGCTTAACACAAGGTAATTCCACCAAACCCGCGATTGGATCACAAACCAAGCCAAGTAAATTACTTAGCGCCATCGCTAAAGCTTCCGCCGACTGTTCCGGCGTACCCCCAGCAATTTCAACGGCCGCCGCAGCTGCCATCCCCGATGCGCTACCGACCTCAGCCTGACAGCCGCCAGTCGCACCGGCAATCATCGCGTTATTAGCAATGATCATCCCTAAAGCACCTGAAGTGAATAGGAAACGAATCATCTGTTCATGGGTCAAGTTCAATCGCTCTTGTAACATAAATAAAACGCCGGGTAACGTTCCTGACGCACCAGCCGTTGGCGTCGCACAAACGATTCCCATCGCCGCGTTGACCTCATTCGTCGCAATAGCATTTTGAACTGCGGCTAACATGGTATCACCGGATAAGCTTTGGTGAGTCGCACGATAATTCTTTAATTTAATCGCCTCGCCACCAGTCAAACCAGTCTTAGAAAAGGCCCCTTCGCCAGTACTGCCGCGCTTAACTGCAGCCGCCATGGCTTCCAAATTACGTTCCATCCCTGCCCAAACTTCATCGCGACTGTTGCCACTATTAGCGACTTCTTGCTGGATCATTAATTCAGACAGCGATAGATCAGCCGTCTCTGCTGCCGACACGAGTTCGGCAATCGTTGCGTATATTTGCATTTCAGTTTCCCCCGTTCGTCGCAGCTATAAGTACACTAGTTCCGCCGCACCTTGCTGCAAGCTATCAACCTCATGTTGTTGTAAGCTTCGTTCTAAATCGAATTCCACTAAATGTTTTGCGGCCGTATTATAGCTTTGCTGACGCATGATTTTTGTCATTTTAGCTAATTTGGTCTGGATCCGTTGGTCATTGTCCTTGGCGCCCCAAACCAACAAAATCGGCAACGGTCCGCTAGGCTTAAGCTCAAAACCATCCACCGTGATGCGCCGAATTTCGATCGTGCCACCACCAATTGAGCAGCCAGCTACTTCGATCGTGCGCTGTTCATTGCTTAACGTGACGATCGCCGTATTGGGATGCCCGATCGGACTAGGGCCCGCCATTTCAATAAATTTAACGGCTAAGCCTTGCTGTTGCGCTAACGTTAAGGCATTCGGTACTTGTGGATCAGCTGGTGGTAAGCCTAACACGCCTGCGACCAGCGCGTAGTCAGTCCCATGACCGCGGTGTGTTTCGGCAAATGACTCGTAATAACGGACGGTCAATGTCGTTGCCGGTGCGTGAAAAATCTTGCGCGCAGCGTGACCGATCGCCACTGCGCCAGCTGTATGTGAGCTAGAGGGACCGATCATCACCGGCCCAATAATATCAAAAACACTTTTATAATTTAAAACCATGATGAACCCCTTTCTCTAGACGGATAGTCGCGTAATATCTATTTTTAGGTACGCTTTCATTCTTTACCGCTATCATAACGGGTATTGATGAGGACTGCATGAATTTTGCCTGCTTAATTCTAAGAATTGCACAAAAATAACCAACGCATAAAGTAACGTTGGTTTAGAAATATGGTGCCTATGACTACTTTTTAATTGTTCTGACAGAAACGCGCTAAGCACTCTGTAATTTTTCGATATCAATGACGCGGTCGATCCAGCCATCGTAAAAGCCTGGTTCATGGGTGACCAGTAGTACGCTACCTTCAAAATCGCGCACGGCCGCAGCCAAAGCTTTTTTAGTGCCATCATCTAAATGGTTAGTCGGTTCATCAAGCACTAATAAATTAACCGGGAACAGCATCAGTAAACAAAGTTTGACCTTCGTCTGCTCGCCACCACTTAACATTTTGATCGGCTTCTCGACATTATCTTTCTCGATGCCGGCGCGGGCCAACGATTGGCGAACTTTACGTTGGGTCATCCCCTCCGCTGCCGCCTGCACAATTTGCAGTGGTGTTTGCTTCGGATCGTCCCAAGCCAATTCTTGGCGGAAATAACCGACCTTAGTGGTTGAGGAAAAGGCAAACTCGCCACCTAGCGCCGGAATAATACCGAGCAACGTCTTAAGCAACGTAGACTTACCGATACCGTTAAAACCAGTTAAGGCTACTTTTTCCGGTTGTGTGATCGAAAAGTTAAACGGTGATAAGAGTGGCTTCTCGTAACCAACGGATAAGTCGCTGACTTCCAGCAACATCCGTACCGCGCTAGGCTCGTAAGGAAAGGCGAAATGTGATTCCAACAAATTACCAGGTGGCGTCAAAACATCCATGTGCGCTAATTGCTTTTCGCGGCTTTTAGCCATGGTCGAGCGACTACCAGCTTTATATTTGCGGATGTAAGCCTTGGTTTTTTCAATTTTTTTCTGTTGAGTCGCGTAAGCCTTCAAATAAGCTTCCTTATTATCGTTTTTCTGGCGTAACGCTTGCTTCAGATTGCCACGGTATTTAGTGATTTTACCGAACTCAATATCACAAATACAGTTGGAGATCTCACCGAGAAAGTCGTAATCATGGGAGATCACAATGTAGGCACTGGGAAAGTCGATCAAATAATCGATCAACCAAGTAATATGGTTGGTGTCCAAATAGTTGGTCGGTTCGTCCAGTAGCAAAACATCGGGCTGTTCTAATAGTAGCTTTGCCAAAATAACCCGCGAACGCTGACCACCAGAAAGTTCATTGGCGTTGGTGTCTAAGCCAAAGGCATCGATCCCCAAACCAGTCGCGATCTGATTGATCGTTGTTTCAATTTCGTAAAAGTTGCGCGCTTCAAGGATCTCCTGATTTTTACCAGCTTTTTCTAATAAGTCATCATCAGGATTAGCCGCATAATCAGCGTAGATCTGTACATTTTGCGCATCTAATTCGTATAAGTCGCTAAAAGCTGTTTTTAAAAATTCAAAAATCGATTGTTTTTCAGTCAAACTTACGTATTGGTCTAAGTAACCAATTTTTGCATGTTTTTTCCAGGTGACTTTACCGTTATCTGGTAAAATTTGTCCAGTAATGATTTTGATCAGCGTACTCTTACCGACACCATTTTGGCCGATAATACCCATGTGATCTTCCTGATTCAGGGCGAAACCTGTGTCGTCATACAACGTTTTATCCAAAAACTGCTGACTGAGGTTTTCCACTGTCAGTACACTCATGGTGATCAACACTTCCTTCTATAATATATCGCAATTAAATAACCTTAACATAGTTAAAAAGTACGGTCAAATAGCCGTTTTCTTGAAAATAAATAAAAAAGCCCACGCTAAGCGCGAGCTCCTGATTATTTTTTCTGGTTGTTGTGCGCTAATGTCTGTTTATTGCGTTGTGACCGCGGCGGTAGCCCCAGCAAACCGGCTAAAATAACACTGATCCCTACGATTAATAAAGTTTCGCCAAGCATTTGGCCACCTACTTTCTATTTTAGTGAAGCAAAAAGTAGTCTACTAGCCAATGGCGAATAACGCAAGCGATTTGTTCCTGATCAGACTTCTAATGTCTGACGATAGGCTTCGATTGCCTTTAGTTCATGCGTGTTACCATTCAGTCGGGCAAACGCGCGGGCATCATTAAGGTACTCACAGATCTCACTTAATTGCTTGCCTTGAGCACGTTGATTGCGCGCCAAACGGAAAGCAACTCGTGCCAAATAATACGTTAAATGATTATCCGCACAGATCTCATAAGCATAGTTCAACAAGGCATCGCTGGTTTCATATTCGCCGACATCTGAATAGAACTTGCCACAATTATAAACAATGTTCAGGACGCGCCAAACATCTGTCGTCGTGCGGATCTGGTAATCATAGATTTCTTTAAGCACCTTATTAAAGTAAAAATCAGCTTTCTCGTTTTCTTGTTTTTGCGCGTAAATTATGCCGGAGCCAGTCAGCGCTAATAAATTGTAGATCACGGTATAGTCCTTGGCGTCGGCCGCTAGAATCTGGCTAAACGCAAATAAGGCATCAGTGGTCTCACCTTCTAATAACGTCGTCAAATAGCCTTGCAAATAAAGATAGCGCAAGCGCTGATCATCATTATCGATACTGGCAAAATTAATTTCTTGCAACGAACGCTGTGCTTCTTCGTAATCCATGGTGATCAATTTAAACTCCGCGTCGGTCATTTTCCGATTCAAGGCGCTGCTAGCTTGCTCAACCTTAGGAAAAAGGTCGGCCAGGCTGAGGTTTAAACGATTACAAAGTTTAATTAAAATTTTGATCGCGGGAACTTGACCATTCTTTTCAAAACGACTGAGGGTCGCTTGCGTACACACACCATCACAAAGTTCTTTTTGTGACAGGCCCATCTTCTTTCTGGTTTCAACAAAGTAAGCAATATTCATTTTTATCACAATCCTAATTTTTTTGACTAACCTGTTATATGCTAGTTAGTGAGCATATTACTACTGTTGATCAACTAAATTAATTTTTCAGTGCCAATATCTAGTTAATAGAGTGTTTAAATAATTATGTGTAAATGAATTATTGGGAATTGAAAAAGGGAAGCCTCTCCCTTATGATAGTTAGCGTCTAAACAAACATCACAGGAGGCTTCCCCATGAATCAGTTTACCAAAGAAATTGTCACAGCACTAGCTCAG
>NZ_RHOE01000087.1 GCF_003946385.1 Loigolactobacillus zhaoyuanensis | reverse complement strand
TGACGCGATCAAGTATGAAAACTAATCAAACTAACTAAATTAAGTCAAACTTGGCTAGTCATGACTAGCCCAAGTCGTGAATATAGAGAAATTACGTAAAACTGATAATTTGGCCAATCAATTTGATGCATATGCATAATTCAGGTTATTGTTTCTTTTACCCCTAAATTGTCAAATTAAGTTAGAAAGAAGTTAATACCTCATTTGTGATATGCTTCATAAAAATTTCAATAGGCGTTTTATAGCCGTAATTGTAGCGTTGATATTATGGGCAGTAAAGCCTTGTGGTTATATCATGATTGATTTACACAGTAGCGAACTTCTAGGTGCAGGTGAAGCGGCTAGGTTATGGGGAAAGAACAAGGATTACGTCCGCAATAGTATTAGGCAGTCGCCAGGTAAATGGCCAGCTGGATCATGGCGTAAATTTGACGACCGCCAAATCATTGTCACTGTAGCTGGTATGGAAGCTGTAACCGGCGAAAAGATTCCTAGGGACAAAAGTTAAATTGGAGAAATAGTATTCCAATCACAAAGACTAGGTTGCCGTTTTAGAATTTCACGTTCCCAATTTTTTTATTGAATGCTAAATCTTCATACAAACAAGTCTATCATAGCAGTGATTAACAGTAATCGGCTGTTCTCAATTTAATAATTTTCATGACGGTTCTGAGCAAGCAAAAAGACCGCTAAACACTGGTTTAACGGCCTTTCTAATTTTGAAAAACTTTTCGTGAACATACTAATAAGGAGAGTACAGGATTTGAACCTGCGCGCCGGTATAAGCCGGTTCGACGGATTTCGAGTCCGTTGCATTACCACTCTGCCAACTCTCCACAACAAGACTCATTATAGCAAAAGACGGCTACGTTGCAAAGTATTTTTTGTATCGATTGATCAGATAAGTTTAACAAAATAAGCTTATTTGACTCTGCCGGCCCGAAAATCTGTGATCATGGTCCAAGTCAAACTCAGCGTTGTATCATCGATCGGAATTTTATCACGATCGAACCACTTAGCAACCGATAATTCAGCTTCGTCAGAATGATATTCTGCAGTAGTGTATGCCTCTGTCCCAGCAATATCAGCAAAAAAACCAACTAAAATGGATTGTGAAAAAGCCCATGGTTGACTTTTATAGTAGTGAATGTGGTCAACTTGTAAGCCAGTTTCTTCGAAAACTTCACGACGGACAGTATCTTCCAAGGTCTCGCCAATTTCGACAAAGCCAGCAATCAAGGCGTAGCGATCATAACCAGCGGCGTATTTAGTCAATAACAGCTGGTTATCCTTTTTGACGCCCACAATAATGGCTGGTGAGATACGTGGAAAAATCTCGCCACCGCAGGACGAACAAATCAAACTACGTTGGGTGGTCCCTTTCACCAAAGGCTGGCCACAACGACCACAAAAACGATTCTGACTGTACCAATTAGCCAGATGCGCTGCAGTTGCAGTGGTAAAGGCCAACCATTGCGGCTGCATTGTACGCAAAACATTTAGGTTTTGATAACTAAAATCAGCTTTTTCAGTAAGAATCACGTCGAAAAAGAAAAAACTGTGGTCCTCGATCGATAATAAATAATCCGGCTGTGTTAAATCGGCTGCATAATTTTCGCTTAACGCTGCGTAAGTCGGTGTTGTTTTGCCAGCCATTAAGATTTTACCACCCTTGACGATCACAACATAATCGGCCGCTTGAATCGCTCGTGGTGTGTACTGGGTATCTAGAATATGGGGTTGAATATTTTGAAACATTGCTGCAGTCACTCCTTATTAGCAGTCAGATGATACTACTTACTTGTATCGCCACCCTATTTATACTCAAAAATAAGATAAGCGCTAATTTCATTCATTATAAGACTAGTTTGCTGGTAACAGCAAGTTAACATCGTATTGAAGGTTAATTTTTTTCCGTAATACCCCTACTTTTACCGCCAACTCACTATTGAACTGCTTATCCTATTAGTATAGACTAATATGATATGGAGGTCATAAAATGACAGTTACCCAAGAAAAATTACTGCATGCACTAAATAACGGCGTGCGCTTGGCGATATTAGAAGCATTAAAATCAGGCAAGAAAAACGTCACCGAACTAACCGATCTAATTGATGCTAAACAATCAAATATCTCGCAGCACCTTGCTTGTTTGCGTGGTTGTGGTTTAATTCAGCAAACGCGCCAAGGCAAATATTATTACTACGAAATCGTCAACACCGACATCATTCACTTTCTAGATGAAGTGACGGTGGTGATCAACAGCTTAAATTGGACCAATGAACAGACCAAAGTTACCTGTCAAAGTCATATGCCTTAATTCAATGGAGGAATTTTTTTACAATGGGTCAATTAATTTTATCAGGTGCGACCGCTTATATCTCAACCAGTATTGATTATTTGATTATTTTAATGCTGATTTTTAGCCGGACCAAAACGCGTAAACAACAACTTTCAGTCTACATAGGTGATTTATTAGGCACCGGCATCTTAGTTTTGAGTGCGTTGATCTTAGCGACGATGCTGCATTTTATTCCAGCTGAATGGGTACTGGGCCTGTTAGGTTTGATTCCAGTCATTATGGGACTCAAATTATTGATCAGCGGTGAAGATGATAATGATGATGTCGTCCATGAAACGCTGGCTAAGCGGCGTGGATTGGTTTTAAACGTGGCGTTGATCACGATTGCCACATGCGGCGCGGACAACATCGGTATCTATGTGCCCTTCTTCGTCACCCTTTCAAGCGCAGCGTTTATTGTTGTGCTAATCACCTTTTTGGTCATGTTAACGCTTTTCTGTTTTGTTGGCTATTTATTGGTCAAAGTACCTGTAGTCGCCGCTTTGTTAGAAAAATACGGCCGCTGGATCACCGCGACTGTCTATATTTTGATTGGCCTTTATATTATGTTAGAAAGTGGTACTTTTACCAAACTATTTACGCTATTGTGATTCTCAAATCGAGTACGCTATTAGACACTAAAAACCTATGACATAGATTACGTTAACTAAAAAAGTTAGACTCCGTCAAGGGCAATCAATTCTTAGATGCGCCTAAATTCATGCCGATTTTTTAAATGGGTGCTGATCGCGTCTTATGGGCGCAGGACTACCCTTACGTTAAAGGCAATGCCCGCGACTTCTTAGCTAGCTAACACCAACATTGCCGCAACAGATAAAGAGAAGATTGCGCATGGCAATATTGAAAGTCTATTGAAGTTGAAATAAAGTATCCGTAACGTAAAAGCACAGTCGCTAATTGACCAGGCAACAGCGAGATCAAAATTGAATCATACTAAGCCTACTGGGAACAATTAAATGAACACAAAATAGATCAGCACAATAAATAAAGCAAAAAAAATGAACACTACTTACTGAAAATCATCAAAAATTTTCAATAAATAGTGTTCATTTTCATACTAATTTAACGAATAACTAACACTGAAATTGGTGCGTATTTAGCCATATAAGCCGCCTGACTACCAAAATGTTGCGCCAACCCGCGCTTTGATTCTGAACCAATAATCAATAAATCAGGGTCAACACGTGGAATAATATCCTTCACAATAATTTCACCCGGTTCACCTTCGGAAACAATCGTTCTGACCGTTTCTACGCCAGCTTTACGTGCTTGGTGCTGATAACCTAGTACATGCTGTTCTAATTCAGATCGCTCACCATGAACATAATCTTTGCTCAAAGCTTGATACACATTCATTTCCTCGTTTTCTAAGATGGAAACAATCACTAATTCAGCTTGATCCTGTTTTGCTTGGTCAACGGCATATTTAAACGCTAATAAAGCATCTTGGGAATCATCTACCCCAACTAAAATCCGTGAAAACTTCATCAACTCACACCCTCGTCTTATTAATTTGTAGCCGCAGTCATTTTAGTCGCAAACTTTTTATTGCCACGGTATAGTTCGTAAACAGTCCAGATCAATAGCGCCAATACGATCACAATCAAAATATAAGCAATATTATCGGCTAATAATAACTCCTGTTTAGTCGCGCCAGCACCAAAGAAACCTTCTATCTGTCCAGGTAAGCCAATCAGATTTAGATAGGTCAATCCAATAACTGAGATCCACCCCAGTACTTTGACCCATAATGAATTTTTGAACCGTTGCCCCATTTCAACTGCGCTATCGGTCATCATCAATAGCGGCAACATAGAAAAAGGTAACGCAAAGGCCAAAAAGACCTGTGAATTATTCATTAAAGTATTTAACGCTGTATGTTCATCGATTGCACTTTTACCGCTGGTCATCATAACGCAGATCAAAACTGGAATCACTGAGATCACCCGCGTAACCAAGCGCCGTAGCCATAATGGCATCCGTAGATGAACAAAACCTTCCATAATAACTTGACCTGTTAGAGTCCCAGTAATTGTTGCATTTTGCCCTGAAGCAAGTAAGGCGACGGCAAATAAGGTCGATAAAATCCCAGAACGAGCAACACTAATTAATAACCCGTTACTTAACGTTGCGGTATTCGACAACGCTTGAAATAAGCCGAAAAATGAGGGATCTTGAACCGCACCATTTTTGAAAACAGCAACGCCCATGATCAGCAGCAATGCATTAACAAAGAAAGCAGCCGTTAACTGAATATTTGAATCCCAGCTGGCAAAGCGAACTGTACGCGCCACGTCTTCCGCGTCACTATGATCAATTTTACGTGTCTGTGAAATTGCTGAATGTAAGTACAAGTTATGTGGCATCACTGTTGCGCCAATAATCCCTAATGCACCAGTCAGTGGCGAATGACCGCCGATTGATTTTGCACTAGAAAAAGTTTCAGCTCTTGGAATCAGGCCTGCAAAAACACCACCCCAATTTGGATCAGACAGGGCAACTTGGTAAACAAAAACCAATAAAATAACTAAAATCAAACAAACAACGATTGCTTCAATTTTACGGAAGCCAATTTTAGTTAATAATAATAATAACAAAACATCTAAAACAGTAACAAACACTGCAATCATCAACGGAATATGAAACAGTAAATATAAAGCAATGGCTGCCCCAATAACTTCAGCAATATCGGTCGCCATAATCGCCAATTCCGTCAACAACCATAAAACAACGCCGAGTGCTTTACTCGTACGAGCGCGAATTGCTTGGGCTAGATCCATCTGACTCACGATGCCAAGTTTAGCTGCCATGTATTGTAAAAGCATCGCAATCAAACTTGACATCAAGATAACAGACATTAACAGATATTGAAAATTTTGCCCGCCGGTAATCGAGGTTGACCAATTACCAGGATCCATATAACCAACCGCAACTAATGCACCTGGCCCAGAATACATAAATAAAGTCTTCAGAAATCCCTTTCCTTTCGGCACCTCAACTGTGCCATTGATCTCCTCAAGTGAAGGTCCATTCGCGTATTCAATTAATTTATGTTTGCGCGGTGTTGTTTCGTTTTCCGCCATACTACTTCACACCTTTCTGGCCACCAACTTGCTTGACCAAACCCATTATAGCGCTTAAATTAAAAAAATTAAACACTTTATTAGGTAAGCCTAACAAAATAAATCTGTTTTAATATTTTTTAATACGGTACACCTATTAAAGTGCTATTATTATTTAGATACCAACGTTACAGTTAAAATATTCTTGCTTTAAACTAGGTTCTGTGTTCCAAATCAAAAAATATTCGTCTTTGGCCGCTTTCCTAACATACTGGAATAGCGTCAAACGCTATTGCTAGCGATACCGGATACAGAAAATCGACTCAACTGCGGTTAGCGTCCACAAACACAGTGTGGTGCTAAAAATAGTGGTCCTAATGCGGAGAAAATATATTAGTTGCAGTCATGGTACTCGATCGAACATTTCTTTAATCACCTAAAATATTTCCGTCGTATTGCAACAAGGTATGATAATGCAGCTTGCGTTTTACATACATTTATTCAAAAAATGGTATTTTATTATTGCTGCTTAGATAATTTGAAACACAACCTAAGTAATTGCTCCGCAGTGAAGAAAAGCTTTACTTTTTTTAATATAGTTAGTAAACTAACTATATCGCAAAGGAGATTTTTTTATGCCTAATACCGGCTATTTATTAATGAGTATTTCCAAAAAATTAAGATATAACTTAAACTACGCCCTAACCGATTTAAACATTACGATCCAGCAATGGTCAGTGCTTCAACAATTACACCATTTTAGCCAAACATCCAATCAAGTAGCCGCTAACGATCTGGCGACGATACTTGATATGGATAAACCAACCATATCAGCGATCATTAAACGGCTAGCAGCCAAGAACCTTATTTACAAAACTAAAAACAGTCATGATAGTCGCGCGTTTGACCTATTTTTAAGCCCAGCAGGCATTGAAATATACATGAAGGCCGTGGTTATCAGTGATTCAGTTTTAAGTCAATTTACAAATCAGCTTGCAGCAACTGAAAAAAATAACTTAAATAACATACTACAAAAACTTGATCGTGAGGATCTATAATAATGGAAAAAATACTAGTTCTTGGTGGCACTGGCAACATCGGTTTTCCGTTGATCAGTGAGCTTGCAAAAAATAAAGGCGTTGAAATTATTGCTGGTGTGCATCATCCCGAAAGCGAAGCAACTAAATTTCAGCAATTTGAAAATGTCACCGTTATCCAATTCGATTTTTTAGCTGCAGCAAATTTCTCTAGCGCATTAGCCGGCGTTGATCGGGTCTTTTTTGTCCGGCCACCACAATTATCCAAACCCAAGCTGGATATGTTCCCATTTTTAGATCAAGTTAAAGCCAGTCGAGTTAAACATATCGTTTTTGTCTCACTAATTGGGGTCGAAAAAAATCCGGTGACCCCGCACCATAAAATCGAAAAGCAAATTCTTAAATTAGGTATTCCCCACACATTTATTCGCCCAAGCTTTTTTATGCAAAATCTAAATACGACCCATCTAGCGGATATTCGTGATCACCACAATTTATACATTCCTGCTGGCCATTCAAAAACTAGCTTCATTGATACCAGAGATATTGGTGCAGTGGCCGCTAAATGTCTTTTATCGACTGAGTATCTCAACTGCGAACTTGAAATCACCGGTGCAAAAGCTTTGACTTATGCCGAAATTGCTGTCATGATGTCAAAAATTCTTGAGACAACGATTACTTACAGTCAGCCAAGTCTACTAAGCTTTCGCAAGACGATGCTAAAACGTGGTGTGCAAAAAGATTACGTCAATGTCATGGTGATGCTGTATTTAATCACCCAACTCGGTAATGCCAACAAGACAACTTCGACCATTGAACAGGTGCTGGGACGGCAACCAATTTCTTTTGAACAGTACGTCCGCGATCATAAAAATATTTTTACTGGTCAATCAGAAAACTAATGGCAGCACATATTTTATTGAAAAAGAATATATTTTTATTGATAAACAATAAATTAGCTGTTAGAATAAAACCATCTTAAAAATGAGGTGGCGCTGATGAAACGTGAAACACTTTTTCTTAAATCTGTAATTTATTTAATGGCTGTCTTTGTTCTAGGCCTTTGTATCGCTGTCCTACCATTAGCTGCTAGCGCGATCACAGCGCCGCATTGGTCCATTAAATTAATGTACGGCGCTACTTTTATCGGTTTATATACCAGTGCTGCAGCTTTTTGCGTTGCTTTGTGGCAAGGTCTGTTGTTACTGCGCTACATTGACACCGACAGTGCTTTTTCTGAACTATCGATCCGTGCCTTGCGTAAAATTAAAGTGAGCGCCGCGGTGCTGAGTGGTTTATATTTTCTCGGCTTACCGCTAGCGTACATTGTTGCTCAAGAACAAGACGCTCCCGGGATCATTATTATCTGTTTCATGTTCGCACTTGCTGCCAGTACAATTGCAGTTTTCGCCGCCGTGTTACAAAAATTATTGACCCACGCGATTGCGTTGAAGCACGAAAACGACTTGACGGTCTGAGGTGTAGAAATGGCCATAATAATTAACTTAGATGTTATGTTAGCTAAACGCAAAATGAGCGTGACTGAATTATCGCAACGCGTTGGTATCACCATGGCCAACTTATCCATCTTAAAAAATGATAAAGCTAAGGCGATCCGCTTTTCCACGCTAGAAGCGATCTGTACTGCTTTAGATTGCCAACCTGGTGATATTCTAGAATATCGAGCTGACGCCCATCATTAGGATTTAGCACATAACTAAAGGTTGAAAGTATCAAAATAGACCGTAACCATTGATGTCAAACGGTTATGGCACGATATATTACTAGTTTCCACTTCATTGAGCATTACCGAGTAGCCTGGCCAGGCTATTCGGTAATGCTTTTATAAATTCGTCAAAAATA
>NZ_RHOE01000086.1 GCF_003946385.1 Loigolactobacillus zhaoyuanensis | reverse complement strand
AACCTTGATGACGGTTATTCTGGATTACAATGACAAGTTTGATCAGCGGGTGCATAAGGGATTCAACATGGTTGAAGACACATTAGAATCTATGTTTTAAAAAAAGGACGAGAGGCTTTTCTATTTACACATAAAATTTGACACTCTCCATGATTTAAGCTAATTAAGAAATTCACTTACCCCAATCATGTTCTTATAGTACTAGTTGAAATCGTTTACAATTAATACTATATAAAATTTTTTATATTTTGTCCACTAATTATTGACTCAAATTAGTAATTATTGTTATATCAACCAATTCATTCACTATCATTTGGTTGATTGCTCGCCTAGCAGTCATTATCCACAACAATATCAAACATCCATTTGTTCTTAAAGTGATTTAAATCACAACAAAAAGTAGTCACAACCGCAGCCAAGCTAGAAAAAGCCACTATACTCGCTCAGTTTAAAACACAAACGACCCGTTCAAAATAATGAACGAGTCGTTTCGGGGCAACATTAAATAAGCTGTTAAGTCATCCTAATTTTCTCTCATCTAGACTATACTATCGGTACCGGAGTTTCGCCGGTTCAGCTTGCGCAGACGGACTATCACCGTCGGTCAGGAATTACACCTTGCCCTGAAAATTATTGTTCAATTATATAGATATCCTTATAGGTATTCAGTCAGCTGTTTAACATCGTAGCGCTCAGTCTTCAACGGCTGTTCTGCTGACTTCCCAATAGATACAGCCATCACTGGTACATAACGCTTTGGATCAAGCCCTAAGGTAGAAATAATTGTTTTGAAATCAACACCAGACCATGGATTAGCTTCATAGCCATGCGCGCGGGCTAAGAGCAACAGTTGCATCCCAGCGACTGCACAATCCATTGTCGCATCTAAGGTCAAAAAGCTTTGATCAGCATGTTCGTACAATGGTAAGAACGTGTTAAGGATTTGATCCAACCGTTCCTGTGTGATCTTGCCAGCTTCGCGAACTTTATTCCATACGTCCCGGTAGACCAGATGGGATTGGGTATCGCCGACGATAAAGATCGTTGCTGCAGAAGAGTCAAGTTGCGGATAGTTGAATTTCATTACTGACTTTTTAACTCGTTCTTTAGCCTCGGGAGTGTCGATAACGACAAAGTGCCAAGACTGTAGATTGCAGGCAGATGGCGCAGTAGTCGCCTCTTTGATCATTGTTTCCAGCTCTTCGCGTGGAATTTTAACACTAGTATCGAAGCGACGAACGGAGTGCCGTTCAAACATCACTTTAGATAGATCATTATTTTTAAAATCCATTACTTTACTCCCTTTCAATTAAAAAGTGGTGGCAGCTGAGTTAACAATTCCACGATCATAGTGACCAGTGATCAAGTATGGCGCAGCCTTTGCTGGATCAACATCTTCCAGCTGAACAGTATTAAACATCACTTGACTGTCGAAGTGGACCCAAGCTGCACCCAGTGGTTTGAGGACAGCGAGTTCGCCCAATGGGTCGTCTTCGGTTGAGTTAAGCGTCAGGCTTAATTTACCTGGTTCTGCACTATCGATGACCGATTTCATTTGCGAAGAAACCAACTTGGTGTTAACAAAGTGGTTCGTTCCATCATCATGTTGATCCAACTTATAATCCAAGAAAAAGCTGTTAGATTGCATTTCTTGGTCAACTTGCATCATACCAGCAAATTGCTTCATGAAGGAAGGCTCGTTGATATCGCCAGCTTCCCACTTCAAATCAAGCAAACGTTTGCCATGACGATCGACCGTTGCAGTCGCTGTCTGGTCAGTACGACTAAGCGTAATTTTATCGGCTAATTTCTTTGGCATACTTGCGCCATCACGCCCAGCAACTTGGCCGGCTTCAGCGCCAGCGCCAGAGAGCAACAACTCGAATGGATAAGCCCCAACCATTTTATCCTTATAAGAAACCATCGCATAAAGTGTTTGTTCCAGATATGGCGCACCGAACGTTGGCTTGCCCATGTTGACCACATAGCCAACAACAACAGGAGCAACGACCTTCAAAGGTGCCGGCACAAGTTTGGCGAGAACTGCCGGATCAGTCGCGTAGGCGAAGGTGATCCCAGTCTGATCGTTCATACTTGGGCTACTAAGAAAATTATTGACGTCTTTTTCACTTGCTACAAAACTTGTCATATATATCTTCCTCCTTGATTGGTTCGAATCTGGGTCAGCTTTTATTAGTGAGCTAGTAAGGGACTGCCTTAACTAGATTGCTTACATCAATCCATCCATCACGTGAACATCTGGAGTCCCGCCATTGACGATACGATTGACACGATCAGAGATCAAACCGTTATATTCTGGGTGGGTCAAAACATAGAAGGTATTATCTTCGAGTGCCTTAAAGACAGTATCAGCAATCGTATCGATCGATGACCCATTATTGATAACGTATTTGGCAAATTCTTGTCCCTTCAAGAAGCCTTCACTTGTGTAATAAGGATCAGTGGCGTCACTGTACTGTTTTGGCCGGTATTGTTCAGTGTTGTAAAGATTGGTCTGAACAAAGCCTGGGCACATCACGTGCATCGAAATGTCGATATCAGCCCGTTGTAAATCGTAGGCAGTTGCTTCAGTCATCCCAACGCTAGCAAATTTCGAAGCGTGGTAAGCTGGCATTCCTGGTGTATCAACAAGACCCGCGATCGATGCAACATTCAAAATTTCACCATGCGTTCCCTGTTTCATCATGATCGGAATAACTTTACGCATGCTGTAGACTTGGCTCAACGTATTGACGTGCATGATCCAGTCCCAATCACGTAATGGTAATTCCCACATTCGACCGGGTAGTGCGATACCCGCATCATTGATCAATAGGTCGATCTGACCGAACTTCTCCATAGTTTGGTCGATCGCACTATTAACTTCTTCAACTTTAGTTACATCAGTGGGGATAGCCAAAACATCAGCTCCGGCTGTCGTCAATTTCTCTGCAACTTTTTTTAAAGCTGGCTCATCGGAATCTGCCAGCGCCATCTTCATACCACGATGAGCTGCTTCCTCTGCAATTACTTCGCCAAAGCCGTGGGCGGCACCGGTCAAAAACATAACTTTATTTTTGAATTCTTTCATAATAGATACTCCCTCTCCTGATTTATGGCAACCTGTTCATCCAACTATTCGGTATATCGAATTTACCTTCATAATAGCGCTTGCATTACGGATTTTCGAGTGCCATGATTAACACATATTCGGACGCATAAGTGTATAAAAAGTACACCGGTCCCCATACACCCTTGATTTACATAAAGGAGACGAGAAAATGCAATTGGCTGTCTTGCTCGATTTAATTGCAGCACAAGTACCGCTAAAGCAGATCGAACCCATTCCACCAAACCAAATCACCAAGGTAATTATTCGTCAAGGCCTCCCTGATGAAAACACGCTTGCGGTCGATCCAGCTAATCCAGCACTGGTGATCGGCTGTGCTGGCAAGGCAATCGTCGTCGCCCGACCACGAGATACCAGCGCGCAGAACATAGTGATCCGACTACTGCGCATCGCCGGTGATCAGTTTTTACTATCCAATGATTGGCGCAACCAGATCAACAAGTTAGCCCTCAACGCAATCACCAGCTCAATTGAAAGCATCCTACAACAAGCCGCCGAACTTGCTGAACAGCCACTGATCATCCTACCGATGAGCGGACAGACGATCATCGCTAGCTCGACACCGGAAGTTGCCACTGGGTCCGCCCTTAGCCGCTGGTTGGCCGGGCATGAGCCTTCACTTGATCCAACTAGTTTCTATAAACACGTGATTTTGACGTCGCCAAAGGACGCGCCGATGCCCATGTTGTTGACACCATTGGAGTTCCACGGCCGTGCGCTTGGCTATTTAGGCATGCCGGCGGTCAAACGAACGATCAAGGGTTGGCAACCGCAGTTTTTAGCCATGTTAGCGCCACTTATCTCCAGCGTAGCGGTCAAAGATCAGATCCTTGATACGGTATCGACACGTGATCGACTACTAGATATGCTTCTGAACCCTGAAGCAGAAAGTAATTTGGATATTTCATTTGCTAAGCAGCACACTCAGTTACCCCAAGCAATGGTGCTGATCCTTTGCACTTCGGATGGCGGTGATACTCTTAATAACTTAAAAATGCGCCTAGAATACCTGATGACGCCCATGTTTTCGCAGGTATTGGGAACCGTTTATCGGCACCGAGCATTGTTTCTTGTCTCGCTTTCGTTGGTCGAATACCACTCCAAACAGTTTCGGACTAATTTAGCATCGGCAGCAACTCGAGCCGGCTGTCATATGGTGGTGTCAGTTTTCTACACCCATACTGAAGATACCTTGGCCGCACTGACTGTCTGTATGCGGACGCAGGCCCTCCCCACGATGCCTGAGCGAGTACGCTATGCCGGTGATGAGTTCTTTGATCTGATGCTGGATCAGCTTCCTTTCTCCAGTTCCGTGCTGAACTTTTTTATCGATCCCGCCGTTACTGCATTGATCGATCACGATAATCAACATGGTAGCGAATATTTTAAGACGATACACATGTATCTGCATATGAGCGGAAATCTGACCGATACTGCAGCTGCGCTCTACATTCATCCCAATACTCTACGCAAGCGCATGGCGCGAATTGAAGAGGTGACTGGGATCGACCCCCAAAATGCTTTGACCCGTTTCAAGTTAGGCGCTGGAATTATGCTAACCGATTACTTAGCGCGTCTGGAAACGGAAATACACTAGAAAAACCTAAAATCGCATTAAAGCACCGCTATGCTGAGTATCAGTAATAATGACCGCTTTGGTTAAAAAATCGCCGCCCAAGTTTTCGCTCGGACGACGTTTTTTTACTTTTTAGATCCTTTTTTGGTCCAGCGATGATCGCTTAGGCAAATAGATAGTTATATATAAAATATATCATATTATAAATTGATAATTATTGTTATATAACATTATTTAAACGTCTGCTATTTAGCCAGCAAAACAATAACAAGACAAGCTTAGCTACACCCACCTAATCAAACACAAATCAGTCTTTGTTTTCGTAGTAACTATCTAATAGAACCCGATTAAGTTAGATTTTATCGTCACTATCATCACTTCCGCAATCTATTAAATTAGTGTCTACACTACAACAGTATAAAAGCGGTTTAAATTTATATAGGATAAATATATAAAATATGTTATATTCATTTTAAAAGGAGATGAATATCATGGTTAAACAAAAATATACTTACCGACGGTTGACTAAAGTCCTGATCGGTACTTTGGTCATCGTTTTTTCAATTCTAATTGCCGGGGGCTTTTTAATTTTCAAAAATGAAGCACCTCGGCCAGCTAAGATCGTGGCCACCAACGGGGAAACACTGGTGACGCACAATGAATTACTTAGCGGACAAGCTGTTTATGAAAAATATGGTTTGGCCGACTACGGCACTTATTTAGGCAATGGGTCTTATCTAGGACCTGATTACACCGCGCAAAGTTTACATATCTATTTACAGGGCATGAATAGCTATTATGCGCAAAAGTTATATCAGCAATCATTCAAATCATTAAGCGACTTTAAGCAAGGTGCGATCAAAGACAAGGTCAAGCACGAAATTAAAGTTAATCGCTATTCTAAGGCCAGCCAAACGCTAACCTTAACGGCGGCACAGGCGGCTGGCTATCACCATTTAACCAAATACTATCGGCACGAATTTATCAATAATCCGCGCCAAGCTGGCTTGCCGGAAAATATGATCAACACGAAAAAGACCGACGCCTTCATGTATAAAGGTAACAAGGTCGATCAATTGACCAGCTTTTTCTTCTGGGGAGCGTGGATGTCGTCCACTAATCGGCCAGGACAAACTTATTCGTACACCAATAATTGGCCCTACGATTTAGATGCTGGTAATACAATGTCTTCGGAATCATTGATTTGGACCGCCATCAGTGTGGCCTTACTAGTCGCCGGTGTCGGTGTCATTATCTACTACCAGCGCCGCTACGCCTTTGACATGGAATCCACCTACGCCAATGCGGAACAAATGCCGGCATTGGATACTGATTTTGCGATCACCAGCAGTCAGCGTAAAATCGCCAAATACTTCCTCGTGGTGGTTGGCCTCTTCCTGGTCCAAATCTTATTGGGCGAGCTAATGGCCCACTATTATGTCGAAAATGAGTTCTTCGGTATTCCACTACAAAATATTTGGCCGTTTAATTTGGCTAAAGCGTGGCATTTGCAGTTAGTCATTTTCTGGGTGGCAACAACTTGGTTGGCCACTGGGATCTACATCGTCCCCCGCGTTTTGCGCCGCGAACCCAAGCGACAAGGCTTGCTGGTCGATCTGCTATTTTGGGCATTGATCGTCGTTGTGGTCGGCAGCATGTTAGGCGAATGGGCGTCTACATTGGGGTTGCTGAACCATAACTGGTGGTTATTTGGCCAATTTGGTTGGGAATATATTGAACTCGGCAAGTTCTGGCAGATTCTCTTCATTATCGGTATGGTGCTGTGGGTCGTTATCCTGATGCGCGGCTTCATCCCAGCAATGAAACGGCCAGACAATTACGATCGCAAGCGTTTGATCACCCTGTTATTCTGCGGTGCTATCGCCATTCCTGCTTTTTATTTGGCCTCACTGTTTATTTTACCGAACTCTCACGTGACCTTCGCCGACTATTGGCGTTGGTGGATCGTTCATTTGTGGGTCGAAGGTATTTTCGAATCCTTTGCCGTGATTTTGATCGGCTACTTGATGGTCGATCTGAAATTAACCACTACCCGCTCCACTGTCCGCGCGCTATACTTCCAGTTGACTTTGCTGTTAGGTTCTGGCGTTGTTGGCATGGGCCATCACTATTTCTGGGAAGGTGACCACTCGATCTGGTTAGCGCTTGGAGCCTGCTTCTCGGCGCTAGAAGTTGTGCCGCTTTGCCTACTGTTGTGGGAAGCGTACACTCATTACCGTGTCTTCAAAGATAGCAATGTGGCTTTCCCGTACAAAGGGACCTTCGTTTTCTTAATGTGGACTGGGGTTTGGAACGCGATCGGCGCTGGTGCATTAGGCTTTATCATCAATGCACCCGCAATCAACTACTTCGAACACGGCACACAATGGACTTCAGCCCACGCCCACGGTTCAATGGCCGGCGTTTATGGCATGTTCTCGATTGCCATTATGCTGTACGCTTTGCGTAACATTTCGCAGCAAAAAATTTGGACACCAAAAATGGACAAATTAGTTAACTGGTCCGCTTGGTTAATGAATATTGGCCTAGCTGGCATGGTCTTCATCAGTCTATTGCCAGTTGGTTATCTACAATTAAAAGACGCGCTGGAACATGGTTATTGGCACGCCCGGCTATTATCGTTCTACCACAGCAGCCCTGTTTTTGAACTGTTGTGGGCGCGGATCATCCCTGATCTCGTCTTCACTGCTGGCGTGATTATTTTGATCATCATTGTGGTCAAAGTTATCCGCAATTTAAAACCTGCCAATAACGAAAAAGCCGCTGCCCACTTTTCAGCGGTCACGGCGGAAGAAGTTAAAGCTGATCAATTAAGTGAAGATTAAACTGAACAGAAAAACGTGGACTGGCATTTGCTAGTCCACGTTTTTTAGTGTCGCTGTCAGCCAATCGGCATAACCTTGCTCACGGTCAATGGCGTGTTGCAAAATTAAATAATGCCCGTAATTGGCTAATTGACTGGCTTTGTTAGCAAATTTACGGGTCATTTGCTTTTGTAAATGGACTAACTTAGCCTGATGCAGCAATAGTTGCTCCGTCAACATAGGCTGTAAACTCGGGTCATGCGCATCTTGAATGAAATATAATTTTAAAATGAATTCATCCTTGCTAGCAGTTAATTCTGTCGTTGGTTCGTGCAGCCACTCCTGCAATTGTGCCTGTCCCACTGCCGTTAGCGAATAAACCTTTTTTTTCAACTTTTCGCCGGTAATTGAAAGTTGATGCGTGATCAAACCAGCAGTTTCCAAGCGTTTCAATAGTGGATAGATTTGGCTGTGATTAGCATTCCAAAACTCGCCGATATCAGCGGTGAAAGCTTTGGCAATGTCATAACCGGTAAGCTCGTGTTCGCTGAGCAAGCCAAGAATAATGTATTGTAATTTATTTTTTTGCGCCATTAGTTACCTCCACTTGACTTTTTATTACTCGCAGTATACCATAATCATATAATTTAAAACATGTAATTAAATACACGTTTAAGATTACTTGTTTAACACTCATTATTTTAAAATTAATCAGGAGGCATTTTGATGGCTGAAAAAACATTTAACCTGAATTATGCATATGCATCAAATTGATTGGCCAAATTATCAGTTTTACGTAATTTCTCTATATTCACGGCTTGGGCTAGTCATGACTAGCCAAGTTTGACTTAATTTAGTTAGTTTGATTAGTTTTCATACTTGATCGCGTCAAAAAAGTAGCCACTAATCCCTTGGTCAAACACAATAATTTTAAAAGTAACTGCGCTATTTTCTTAGTTGGTCACT
>NZ_RHOE01000085.1 GCF_003946385.1 Loigolactobacillus zhaoyuanensis | reverse complement strand
AATGGCTAGACATGGTACTCTGGGATTGGGTCATGAAGGCACCTACTCTCTTATTTTCTTGGCGATTATAAGAATAGGTCTTCATGGCCTTTTTGTCTATAGTTGGTCTAGTTCATTGGGTGTTGCACTTCAATTGTAAACTCGGCCTTATTTGCTGTTCGTACCGTTCCCTCAAAAAAGGCTTGTTCCGGTAGCACGTTCCAGGTGTTCCCTGCATTAACGTGGGTGATACTCAAAACACCAGTTGCAAACGGATCTAAATTACGACTAACAATCGTCTGCAACGCTGTGATTTCCGCACCTAACGCTACAATTGGATCCTTACCATTTTGCGGTGCTGAAGCGTGCGTCCCCACGCCTTGTAATGTGACCTTGAATTTATCAATAGCACCACTAGTAATACCCGCTTTGATACCAATTGTCCCGACTTCGTGTTGTGGCGCATTATGAAAACCAAGAATTGCCTGCACATCGGTCAACTGTCCATCATCAATCACCTGCAATGCGCCTTCCTGATCTTCTTCAGATAATTGAAAAATCAAGCGGATACGACCCGGCAAATCAGCTTCTTCCTGCTTCAATAAATAAGCCGCACCAAGCAAAGCTGCAATATGCGTATCATGACCACAAGCGTGCATAATATTGGGTGTTTTTGAACTAAATGGTACGCCGGATTCCTCATTGATCGGCAAGGCATCAATATCTGCACGTAACGCGATCAGTGGCTTGGCTTCAAGTCCAATTTCAGCAAAAACACCTGTTTTTAACTTGGTCGGTAGGATTTTAATACCCCATGCCTGCAAAATCGCCTTGATCTTAGCTGTTGTTTTAAACTCATGATTAGCTAATTCAGGGTATTCATGAAAGTCATGTCGATACTCAATTAACTGCTTTTCTAATTCTGTTTGACTTAGCCCACTCATACAATCTGCCTCCTATTATTCTGATAGAACTTTAGGTGAGAAATCACTGCCCAAATATTTGTTACTAATCTTAGTCAACGTGCCATCTTTTGCTAACTTAACCAATTCCTTATTAACAGCTTGCTGGAACTTCTTATCCTTAGCAGTTTTACCAAAAACAAAATAAGTATATGGATGATCAAAATTATTGCCATCCTTACCACGTTGTAACTTCACGGCCTTAACGTTCTTGATGTTATATTCCTTTTGTTCGGCGTTATACATTGATAGGTCGGTGTAAGCAAAATCATATTTACCAGAACTGACATCTTGCAAGTCATGGTAATCCTTCACGTAAGAGATTTTAATTTTATTGTTTGGATTATCTTTATTGTATTGTTCTAAATTAAGTGAAAAACCAGTACCAACTTGAGCTGGTGTTGTTTTACCTGCTGCCGTATTGAAGCTTTTAATTTTATTGTTTGATTTTTTAACAATGAAAACTGGTTTGTCCTCAAAAATTGGTTCAGAGAACAAATATTTTTCTTTTCGTTCGGCTGTTTTGCCAAAATGGTTGACCCCCACATCAGCCCGTCCAGAATCAATATTCCCTAACAGAGCGTCAAAGTTAGCTAATTTCCACTTCAATTTATATTGAGGTAATTCTTTCACAACTGCCTTTAATACATCAGCGTCATAACCTGTAATTTCACCTGATTTACTTTTAACAGCAAAAGGTGCAACATTGCCATCAGTAATCGCAGTGATCGTCGTTGTTTTAGCGGCATGGGCCACATTATTCGGTACATTAACGACACCTGCAGCAGTAAGGGATAGGGCTAAGAGAACAACTTTTTGTTTTAATTTCATGGGAAAACTCCTCCAATTATTTTTTATTGAGCAATTGTTTGTTGCGTGAAACGACTTAGGAATCGTTGGGTTTGCGTCTCCTGTGGATGACTTAAAACATCCTTTGGCTGCCCTGATTCAACGATTTGTCCATCTTCAAAAAAGATAACCTGCGTCGCCACTTCCTTAACAAATTCTAATTCATGTGAAACTAGGATCACTGTATAGTCAGGGTGTTCCTCTACCACCGATTTTAATGTCGTTAGAACTTCTCCAACTAATTCCGAATCTAAAGCCGACGTTGGTTCATCTAACAAAAGAATTTTTGAATCAGTTGCTAATGACCGAGCAATTGCTACACGCTGCTTCTGACCACCAGATAATTGGCCAGGATAAAAGTTAGCATACTCACTGAGACCAACTTTATCTAATTCTACTAACGCCCGTTCTTTTGCAGCGGTTTTAGCTATTTTTTTAACAGTCACTAAGTTTTCAGCTACATTTTGCCACGCTGTTTTTTGACGAAATAAGTTAAATTGCTGGAAAACCATCGTAGACTCTTGGCGAATTTTAACCGCCTGCTTCTTAGAAATATGCGGTGCCGTAAAATGTGAGTCCCCAATAGTTACTTCACCTTGATCCGGCTGTTCAAGTAAATTCAAGCAGCGCAATAAAGTAGATTTTCCTGAACCAGAAGGCCCAATAATAGCTAAAATTTCGCCAGTATTGACGGTTAAATTAATATCACTAAAAATTTCATGATTACTAAATGTTTTGGCCAAATGTTTAATTTCAATCATAATAACGGCCTCCTATTTAATTTCAGTTTCTAAAACTTGTACCGGCCGCTTAATCGGAGTAACCTCGCTGCTCGCACTAAGCGCATCATTGAGTTTAACCACTTTTTGAACAGTTCGGAATTTATTGATTCGCTTTTCGACTAACCGGATAATAATTTCAGTGATCACGGTTAAGCCCCAATAAATAATGGCCAACGACAGATAAACCTCAAAGTACCGGAAACTACGACCAGCAATAATTTGACCCTCAGCCGTCATTTCAATAACACCAGCCACAAATGCCAATGAAGTGCCTTTAATTAAGCTGATGAATTGATTGCCCAAAGTCGGTAAAGCGACAACTAATGCTTCTGGAATCGTGATACGGCGTAAAATCTGACCGCCCGTCATGCCTAATGATTGGGCGGCTTCAATTTCGCCACGATCAACTGAAAGTAATGCACCGCGAATGTTTTCCGAATTATAAGCTGCCTCGTTGACTGCAAAGGCGACAAAAACAAATATAAAAGCCGGTATATTATTGATATTGTAATTAGTGTGGTTATAGTAATTCCAATATTTCAATGCAATTGGCACCCCATAATAAGATAAATAAAGCTGCACTAATATTGGTGTCCCACGTACAAACGAAACCAATAACGTAAAGAACTGCGTTAAAACAGGAATTTTATTCAGACGAACCAACGCAATAACTAGTGCAAAAGCCAACCCAACGATCATTGACAAGATAACAATTCCTAATGTAATTGGTAAATATTGTAATAATAGCGGTATGTTGGTAAAAATCATTTTAAAATCAATTAACTTAGGCATCCACTGTTCCTCCCTTAATTTTTAGAAACGAAAAAAGCACTTTCGCCCCGTATATTGCTATACAAGGGCGAAAGTGCTTTTCCGCGTTACCACCTTAATTTAAATAATCCTCACGAACTATTTC
This sequence comes from Loigolactobacillus zhaoyuanensis, assembly GCF_003946385.1. Classification (GTDB taxonomy): domain Bacteria; phylum Bacillota; class Bacilli; order Lactobacillales; family Lactobacillaceae; genus Loigolactobacillus; species Loigolactobacillus zhaoyuanensis. Next base: position 5,062 of record NZ_RHOE01000085.1, on the reverse strand, counting down.
TCTTCAAGTACACTAAAAAATGAGTATACTCTAACTCGCTATCGGGAGTTCCCGCTACAACTTTGCCTTTGCTCAGCTGTAAGTCAAATCCAAGACCATCTTCATCCACTTACTACTGCCATCTTGCACCAATTGATGACTCTCTAAAAATAGCAAACTGGATTACTCATCTTTTCATTTTGATTTAATATTTATTTAATTGATTCAAATTATAATGAGTCGCTTACTGAATGTCAATAACTTTTTTATTTGGCTGCTCATTCAACCCGCACGAAAATCCCCAATGGATCGACTATGATCTGACTGGTATCCGCCGTTTGATAATACAGATCAGCTTTTTCGCCAGCTAAGTTTAGCATGTTAACTTGCGGTACATTTAACGCGGAATCGATTAATCTAGTTAATTTTACGGTTTTATACGACTTGATATTCTGCTTGTAAATCGCATGACTAGTGGTTTGGTTCATACCTTCAAATTGATATAACAGCGGTGCAGTCGTGAACTGCAATGATTTTTTCTGCGGGTTCACAATGGGTCGTGCGTGGGTTGCGGTATAAATCGTCTTGGCTAGATAATCACCTGATTGCTGCGTGTAGATCGCCATAAAATCCTTAACCGTGTATAAATTAGCAAAGTAACGCAATTGGCCAGTAAAACGATAATATTTTGCGTCACTGGTGCCTGTGCCAATATAGCTGACTACCATGACGTGGCCTTTATGATCATTACTGACCGTTAAAATTGCGAGCTGTTGGTTATGATATTGTAGGTATACCGCAGGAATCTGGTAAGTTTGCTTGCGGTAGTGATAATTTTCAATTTTTCCAGCTAGCGGCGCCTGCTGGGTGGTTACTTGACTAGCCGCATGAATCTGCGTTGGCGCTAGCAGTAATCCCAATAGTGTGGTTAGCCACATTAAACGTTTCAATCGCATGGTCAATTCCTTTACTTTTAAATTTTTCTAGTTTCATTTTAGCATAATTCAAACGGTGGTTCAGAAGTAGGATCGCTAGCAAGCCAACTAATCCTGCGCCAATCCGTAAAAGTTAGTGTATGATAACAGTATCAAGAAGATGGGGTGTGCAAATGAAACAATTAACTTTTGCCGCTGGTACTACCAGCGACGACAATAAAAGTTCGCGTCTACAGGATGATTTTTATGGCGCAATCAACGCCGACTGGCTTAAAACGGCTAAAATTCCTGCTGATCGTCCAGCAACTGGCGGTTTTCAGGATCTAGTCGAAAATATTGAACAAAATTTAATGGCTGATTTTGCTGCTATGCAAGCAGGCAAGCAACAGCCAGATAACCCTATGTTAGGCGAATTTCTTAAATATTATGCTTTAGCAGCTGATTTCAAACAACGCGATCAGCAAGGCGCTGCCCCGCTACAGCCTTATTTAGAACGAATCGCCGCGCTCGATGATTTAGCCGATTGGCAAGCCGGCCTTAAAGATTGGATGCTAGCCGGCCTTCCAGTGCCTTTTGATCTCGACGTTGATGCCGATATGAAAAATGCGAAGATCAATGCCTTATTTGCTGGCCCGCCTAGCTTATTTCTACCAGATAAAACTTACTATGCGCCCGATAATCCTAGCGGCCCACAGTTATTACAAGTTTTCCAACAAATGATGCAACAATTGTTGGAAATGGCTGGCTATGATTCTGCTGCTACCCAATTAATTTTGGAACGCGCCATCGCTTTTGATCAATCATTGGCACCGCACGTTAAAAGCGCCGAGGAATCTGCGGACTATAGTAAAATGTATAATCCGCAAAGCTTCACTGAGTTTACGGCTCACAGTAGCCAAATTGATTTCAGCCGCTTAATTCCTGAATTGATCGGTGCCCAACCAGAAAAAATCATCGTCACGCAACCGAAGTTCTTTGCCGCCTTTGACGAAATCGTTACTGCCGCAAACTTTGATCAACTAAAAAGTTGGTTGATCGTCAACACGGTCCGCAGCATGGCTGGTTACTTAAGTAACGACTTCCGCGAGATCAGTGGCCGTTATGGTCGTGCCCTTTCTGGAAGTAAAGAAGCGATGAAGCCACAAAAAAGTGCCTATTACCTAGCCACTAGCCAATTTAATCAGGTGGTCGGCGATTATTATGGCCACAAATATTTTGGTGCTACTGCTAAAGCTGACGTCCACAAAATGGTGGTCAAAATGATCAGTGTTTATAAAAATCGGCTACAGCAAAATGATTGGCTTTCGGCAAGCACCCGCAAACAGGCCATCGTTAAGCTTGATAATTTAGGCATTCAAGTCGGTTACCCTGATCAGATCAAGCCGTTATTTAAACAATTTAAAGTTAATGCCGCGGTTAGCTTATTGGATAACGCATTGCATTTTGCCCATATCACAATGGTCGACCATTTCAGCAAATGGAATCAGCCGGTGGAACGTAACGAATGGGAAATGAGCGCCAACACCGTTAACGCTTATTATCATCCATTCCGTAATATTATCGTCTTCCCGGCAGCTATTTTGCAAGCACCATTTTACAGCCTGCAACAATCATCCAGCGCTAATTATGGCGGTATCGGCGCGGTGATCGCGCATGAAATTTCTCATGCTTTCGATAATAACGGCGCGTTGTTTGATGAATTCGGTAATTTGCATAATTGGTGGACTGATGAAGATTCTACTCATTTTAAAGCGCTGGCCCAAACGATGATCGCCGAATTTAACGGCATCCCCTTCGCTGGTAGCCAGGTAAATGGTAAATTGACCGTTTCCGAAAATATTGCCGATGCTGGTGGCTTGAGTTGCGCCTTAGAAGCAGCCAAAGGTGAAACTGATGTTGATTTGACAACGTTCTTCACTAATTGGGCCACCATTTGGCGGACTAAAGCGCAGCCGGAATATCAACAATTACTCTTGTCGATCGATGTTCATGCGCCGGCTAAATTACGAGCCAATGTACAAGTTCAAAACTTCGCTGATTTTTACAGTACTTTTGCCGTGCAACCTGGTGATGATATGTATTTAGCACCAGAAAAGCGTGTCAGCATCTGGTAAGTATGTTATAATCACAAATAAGGTGCCAGACCTTACGGACCCTCGAGTCCGTGCGCGACTTTATGTCGCGCCGCGTTCTTTATTGAACGCCAGCAGCCACTACCAACTACTTTGGTGGCTGCTTTTTTTGTTGCACAAAAATAGTGCTGCCAGTTGTCCGGCAACACTATTTAGCTACGCCATCGAATCCCACGGAGTTAATTCAGTTGGCGTACTCGTTAAAATTTGTTGCAGGTCAGCACCAAGAAACTTTTGGTTGATCACCACATGATAAACATAATCGTCAAACCATTGGTCACTCATCACAAAGTAGCCCTGTTCACCGACTTTTTCGCCCCAACTATTTTCAACTTTCCATTTAGTTGGTTGATCCGCCACTAAATCAACACCGGTGAGAGTCATCGCGTGAGAAACAGCGGCTTCACGGTATTGTAGTCGCTCTTTTTTGGTCAACTGAAAATTAGTATCAAATAAGCCATCATAATTAAATAATTGACTATCCAGCAGGCCTTTTTGCCGATCCATTTGTTGTAAGACGTCATTGCCAAACCAAATTGTTTCGCCGGCTTTTAACTGGGCAAGTGTTAATGACTTCATCGTCGCCAAGTCAACATTTAAGAAAGTCACGTGCTGACCACCGATCACGTTATCCTCCATTGGCAACGTGTAAAGCTGATTAAATGGCTTGTCTGGTGAATTAATGATCACCACATAATCGTCTAACTTCTGACTTAAATATTTAGCGGCAAAAGTTTGCGGCGTCAAATCAGCGTCGCGGTGATACTTTTTATCATCATCACGATAACTGAAATCAAACTGCTCAACCGGTGTGCCAAAAGCGTAGGCACACATGCGATAGATCACCGTCAACATTTCCGCTTTAGCCGCTGCCAGCTCGGCCGCCGGAGCGCTCGTGGCAACTAACTGCCGCAACTTGACGGCATCCTTGCGCAAATGTAGCCCTAAGACCCGGCTAAATTCAGTTGTATCCTTACTGGGCTTTGTTTCTGGCATCGCTGACTTAGGGACGAGACCGTATTTTTTGATCAACGCCGCCGCATTATCCCACTGACCACCATCATCATCAGGCATATCCAACAACCAAGCTACGATTCGGCTATCTGCTGGCTGATCCGCCGTCGCAATAATATGCTCATAGAAGGCGTTGGCTTTTTCAAAACGATCCCAAAATGATAGATAATTCTGCGAAAATTCAAAATCTTTCACATTATATTTAACCGCCACTTCATGGCGCAAAGTATTTAACGTAGAAAATAACCAACAACGACCACTATGTTTTTGATTGGTCACTTTACCAGTTGGTACTTCCAGTGAAAATGTGCGCGCCAACTGGGCTTGCCGGGCAGTATCTTCGCTAGCGGCATTAATGCCATTATTCATTACCGCGCGCTGAATCACTTTTGCTTGCGGTTGGGTCTGTAAAGCTTTTTTAAATTCAACCTGTGCAGCAGGTGTAATTTCTCGACTCATATCAATACTCCTTTAAAAAAATATCCGTTATTGCTGACGATGACAAAATCTACTTCTATTTTAGTCCAATCACAAGCGAAAAGCATTGCATTTTAGCGGTAAACTGCTACGCTTTAGATAAAAACTGGGGGAACGCTTATGCCGACACATCCACAAACCTTAGCCGAATTAGTTTCTGGCCAGGTCTACATTGCCATTGCTGATTTTCAAATCGAGCCACAATTTGATACCGCTAAATACAGCGCACGCCAAGGTGATCGCATTGAAATTCGGGGTACTTTTCCCAATGGAACGATGGTCTATAATATCAATTCTGCCGCTGGTTTCTTCGTTCCACGGCGGCGAATCGGTGAATTATTTATCGCTGAAGCTTTACAAGAATAAAAAGGGGCGGTTGAAGTGAACCCCAAATATTGGACGAAACTTTAAGCGACTTTCTGGGTGGTAAGAACACGGTATTTAACCGGGCTCTTACCACCCAGTTTTGTTTTGATTCGTGTGACATTATAATATTGAATCCAGTTCGATACGGCTAAAGTTAAT
>NZ_RHOE01000084.1 GCF_003946385.1 Loigolactobacillus zhaoyuanensis | reverse complement strand
AGGATTTCGTTCTCCTCAGACAGGGAAGCCAGCCGCTTTTCCATCGCTTTAATTTCGTCTGGCGATTTACCGGATTGAGTTTTGGCTTGGCCCTGGATCCACTTATGAACGGTTGAATAGCCAATGCCATATTCTCTGGCCAGTTGGGCAGCTGATTCGCCTTGCTTATATAGGTTGATAATGTTTTGTTTGAATTCTTTGTCGTAACGAGTTGGCATGTAAAAATTCCTTCCTTTTGAGAGACGATTTATTCATTATACGCTCTCTTAAAAGTTGTCTCAGGAATCAGCTTACATCCAGTAGCTAAACGCAACGAGTTGCATATGTTCACGGTGTTACCGCAACGATGGATCATTGAACGTTCATGGAGTTGGCTAGACAAAAGTCGGCGACTTTGGAAAAACTGTGAACGCGCCCTTAACAGCAGTCTTCAAATGGTTGTATTGGCCTTCCTGAAGATAGTTCTTAAAAGATACTAGACAGGTTCTCAGAACTGCTCATTGCTGCACTTGTCTGTTTCTTGTCAGACTCAATTGTGTCTTGGCTAATTGCCGCTTGTCCGCTCGCATCGTTCTGGTGTGAGGATGGATCGGATTTTGGCGCCGCACGGTCATGTTCGGTGATGTTTGTCTCACCGTTGTCGGCTACAGGGACAACGGCGCTGCCGACCTGGGTCAGCATCAACATCGCCAACATGACGATATGGATCAACTTCTTAGGCATCTGTGCGCCTCCTTCCATTGTTTCCGGCGTCTCTCTTCTTCCAACACCAGCTTAACAAGTTGACCCCGCGCAAAGGAATGATAATGTTCGTTATTTAACAAGATATTTTTAACAGTGCATACTTATTGACATTATAGGTATTAATCTGTACATATAATGTAAAAAGCTCTATTTATAGGTAAATAAGGTCTTCAAACCCAAAAGTAGCCTTGAAACAACCGGCGTATTGCCAGTAAGTCCCAAGACTACTTATAGGTTATTTATTAAACTAATTAGTTTAAGCTTTGATGATTTTCCCAACTGCAATTGGTAAAGTAACGTGGGCATCGTAGTTCATGACAGTTCCTTGAACAGTAGCCGGTAGCTTCAAGGTATCCGGCACACCATGAATATAAATGACCCTTTTATCGAGCTGCAAATCGTCACTGCCAAAAGCGGCTTTAAACGCTGTCTGCAATTCCTTCAGATCAACGAGTTTGTCATAAGCATAGTGACCTTCTGCATCAGCCACTGGGTAACTGTCATTTGGCACATGCATCTTGGCCGGTTCAGCGTCAAATGGCACCATCGTTGTACCGGAAACCGGTTCTGTTTCTGGCAGATCAACGAAACCGTCACCATTAGCATCTTGTGCCGCTGTGGCGATTTCTGCTGGCTTACCATCCGGGAATCCGTGGAAATGTTCCCAATGCTGCACATTAGCAGGTGTATCAAACATATCGATATGAATCTTCATTTGCGCACCATCAATCGTGAACGTCGCGGCACCGTGCGGCGCGGTGCCAATCTTCTCAGCGTTCAATGGCACAATTTCTGCTGTATACTTTTCAGCCATGCAAACCACTCCTTTTAGATTTAGACTCAGTTTCAGTATAGTGCTAACTGGAACGACTCACAATCTATTGCATTTCAAAAGTGAGGTTGCAAGATTATTTGGCCAATTGCAATAACCGTTGGCGCAAAGCAGGATCAGCTGCGTAAAGATAAAGCCCGTGCTTCGCCCTCTTCAGCAGAATATTAATGGCATTCATGATAATCGCGGCTTTAGCGTCGGTGGTGTCGGCCAAATCAGGGCGCTTTTTGAAGGCTTCCTTGTCTTGGTACTGCGCCAGATCAACCGTAAGTCGGTCTTTTGAGGGATCATAGCCTAGACTCGGCCCTAGAATCACACCTGCGTAATTCAAGTCAAAGCCTTGAATAGTATAAATGGAACCAACTTCATGCAATGTCTCAGGAGGGTCTGTACTAGAATTTCGGACAGAAACATAAGAGAATTGATTTATCCGAAAGGAGTCCTCAAAATGACCTATTCACGCAATCGCTACGACCAAGACTTTAAGAAAAATGCGGTACGTTTGAGTTTTAACTCTTCCAAACCAGTTAAAATCATTGCCTCCGAACTTGGTGTTCCTGAAAGTGCCCTGTATCGTTGGCGGAAGCTATATACCGAAGATGGAAAGCAAACGCCGTTTGCTTCTTTAGAAGCTGAGAACCGTGCCTTAAAACGTGAAAATGCCGAATTAGCATTGGAGCGTGATATGTTAAAAAAAGCCGCCGCCTACTTTGCCAGTCTCCAGAAGTAACCCCCAGCGATAAGTATGCTTTTATGTTGAGGGGAACCTCTGTTTCTGTGGTAAGGTGGGCGCGTTTGTTAGACGTATCAACGAGTGGTTATTATGCTTGGCGGAGAGCTTTGCCAAAGCGAAACGCCAAAGAAAGGCAATATCGTCAACGAATCAAACACTTTTTTGATCAAGGACAGGGCACTTACGGGCCCAAACGCATCTGCGGTTTATTGCGTAAAAATGGTAATAAAGCTTCCTATCACCGAGTTGCCCGTCTGATGGCTGATGCCGGTCTGTATTCAACGCTACGTTGTCGTCATCCGAAGAGTTTGACCGATAGCCGCCTTGCTCGTCAAGGTGATTATCCCAATCTAGTGAAACACCAATCTTTTAAGCCGTTTGAAGCCTTATCAAGTGACATTACACAGACGACAACATCAGAAGGAAAAGCTTACATTTGCCAAATAAGGGATTTGACCAGCAACCTAGTGTTAGCTCATCAAATATCCAATCATATGGACACGGATTTAGTCTTAGCGACACTTAAACAAGCCCACCAAAGGTGGGCTTTGCCAGAAACGTGTATTTTTCATAGTGACCGTGGTAGCCAATACACGGCCAAAGCAGTGACAAAGTTGGTCAACCAATATCATTGGCAACGTAGCTTCTCAGCATTGGGAAAACCGGGTGATAACGCTTGGAGCGAAAGCTTCTTTGCCATCATGAAGAAAGAGCTCATTTATCAGATACAATTTAAAGATATCAATGATCTGAGAGCGCAAGTCTTCGCTTACATCGAGACCTTTTACAACCGCGTAAGGGTACAAGCACGCTTAGACTATCTTGCACCAGTAGCATGGCTTTCCTTGTATGACCAAGCTTCACAAAAAGTCGCTTAGCAAACTGTCCGAAAAAGTGTTGACTTCCCATATGTAAGAATATCGGCAAGCTCAAGCTTCATGTTATCAACTGACTTATCTGAAAAATCTTTTTTACTCTCAACATCCCACAAAAACAATTCATTCAATTCACCGGCTTCAACTGAGACTGCTCGGGCCAATGCAGGTAACGTATGATATTTATTCCAACCCCGACTATCACGAAAATCAATTAGCTCACTTATTAACTGCTCATATTCCATAAAATATTCAGTCCTTATCATCCGCAAATTTTGAATCTTAATTAGATACATTGGTTTTAAGGTAATAATATCAATCCGCACCGGTGTTAGTTAGCAAATCAAAAACTATTATTTAGAATATAATTCGGACTTATTTTCTTGCTTCTATTGCTCGTTCAATCCGCCCCTCATCATAAAGCCGCAATACAAAATACATCCCCACATAAATAACCAACGGAATCCAAACATAATTCAAATCAATCATGGTGAGAGTTGCGGCATTCTGGGTTCGATTGGCAACGTAACCCGAAAAGTGAAACAAACCAGCTGTAATCAAGCCGCCAACACCAAGGCCGACGTTAACGCCAAAGTCATCCGTTGAAGCCAGAATTCCCTCGGCTTGGATCCCCATGCTGGCACCATAACGGATTGTGTCAGCAATCATGATTGAGACGAGGCCGATAATGATCCCATTGCCAATCGAGTTAATCAAGACACCGCCAAACAAGAACCACAGTATTTTGGTATAAACCCCAATCGCAATCACGGCTTGACCAACCAGCGCCATTAAAATACCGCGAAGCATCGTTTGCTTCTTACTGCGAACCTCGGTAATTCGAATGATCAGCAATACCCCGATTAACGCTGCCAGGGTAAAACTGTTAGCTAGTGGTACCAGGTTTTCGTTTCCCACCGTATATTTAAAATAGTAAATGGTTGTCTGATTCTTAATTGCCGTCACCAGCCAGTACATGAGAATCACGATTGACATAACGATCCATGGCTGATTATGTTTCAACATTTTTAGGACAGTTGTTAACGGTTGATGGGCAATTTCAGGATTCGCGAACCGTTCGCGAACATGGACAAACGTGTTGATAATCAAAAGAAATGAAATCAGGCTAAACACGATGATTGTGCCCAAGAACCCTTTTTGCTGATTACCGTGGCCGAAGAACGCAACCAAGGGTAATGTGAATACCGCCACCACAATTTGAACCGAACTGCCAAAGAATTGACGAATGACACCCAACAACGTCAACTCACGAGTATTCTGCGACATCGTTGGTAAGATTGACGTGATTGGCAGATTAACAGCCGTATACAGAAATCCAAGGCCTAAATACGTCACATATGCCCAGATTAATTTACCATTATACGAAAAGTTAGGCGTCACAAAGGTGAGAACCGCAAAAATAACGTAAGGTAACGAATACCAGAGGAAGAACGGTCGGCTCTTGCCAAACCGTGAATGTGTGTGATCAATCATGATCCCGATGACAAAACTTTCAACAACGTCAGCTACCCGCGCCACGACAAATAAAATGGCCACCGCGCTTGGTGTCAGTCCATAAACATCCGTGTAAAAGAATAGCAAATAGGTCGTCATCATTTGAAAGACTAAATTATCGGCGGCGTCACTTAAGCCGTAACTAATTCGTTCGGGCCACCGTGTTACCCATTTCGTCGTGCTTTTCATCCCATCATCGCCTTTATCGAAATTGTTAATCAACTTTATCGTACTCTAAAATTAGTTCTCATAATATAGATTGTACACAATTTGGATGTAAGCTGATTCCTGAGACAACTTTTAATACCGTATTTCACACGGTATCGAATAAAGGTCGTCCGTTTAATACCTGTATTTCGGGACACATCAATGTCACTCATGCCAGCTCGATAAAGCTTAAAAGCATGTTGCAAGCGGGGATCGTCTTGGGTGTATTGGGGTTTGCGCCCATGATATTTACCCTGCTGCTTAGCTAAGGCAATCCCTTGTTGCTGGCGCTCAATGATTCGCTTACGTTCACTTTCGGCCTGATACTTATAGAGTTCAATAATCAAGTTGGTCATCAGTTGACGTAAATTTGGGTCAGCAATCCCTGTCATGGACGGTAAATTCAACACATCTAGGGTGGCCCCCTTATTGTGAATGGAGTTCATGATCTTAGTCAAATCACGGTTGTTTCTGCCTAAGCGATCTAATTCAGTGACCATTACAATATCACCCTCACGAATATAGGCCAGCATTTTTTGCAGTTCTGGCCGATTAGTGTTAGCCCCACTTAATTTATCCGTAAATAATTTATCAACGTCTTTTAAAGCCGCTAACTGTCGATCTAAATGTTGCTCCTTGGAACTCACACGCGCATAACCAATTTTAGCCATTTCCAGTTCTCCTTTTGGACAGTTCTAATGAACACTTGTAATTCCTAGTATAGCACAGAAATAAAAACGGCCAATAGGGTATACCCTATTGGCCGTTTAGTAGGAGGACTATCATTTCATTTGTTCATCTATGTTCAATTGAATTTCATGCTTAAGTTTATCTACGTAGCTGCCCAAACCTTTATCAAATAACAATTTTATATTGCAAAAGTCAGTTATAGATTTGAGAGCATTTCCAACAAAGAGTGTACTAATAAATCTGGGTCTAGAATTTTTGGTGTTGGAAAGTATTTCCATTCCAAAAATTCTAGACCCGATGAAGTTGGTGACTGTCTGTACGACATCTGCTGGGCCAAACGTATAGACTGCTACCTGATTGGTTCCTAAATCGTTGTAATAGTTCACCTAAAGCCCTTCTTTATGCTGTTTCAACTCTGTCCCGGTACCGCTGATGGCTTTAGCCGAGAAAAGTACTCGGCAATCACGGTTGCCATGAGTTGCCGCCGCTGATTGAGAAAATCTGGATAGGTTGAGAAGTTGCCGTTCACGATGTCAACCGGAATTGCATTCTCGGCCAACCCTTTTGCAGTCGAAAATTCAGTTACTGCTGGATCCTTCATATACCGTTCTGGTGCCAAATCACTGATCTGTAAATTTCGGGGTTGTGTCAACCAGCAATAATTGGCAATTTGATTGATCTCATTCTGTTGTGCGCCATGCTTACGCAGATACGCCTTGGGGAAAATATGGTGAATATTGCCCTCTTGACTGATCACGGTCCGCACCGTAACATCCTTTTCCAACCAGGCAACGGTCTGGTTGTGTACCTGAGCCATTTGAAAAATTCGCCAACCGTTGTTCTGCGTACTTTGAGTGGCTAAATTATTCGGTAATTGAATTGTCCAATAGGTCTCTGGCAGTGCATCCGCAATTTCTTTTTCCACTGCTGCAACGACATCAGCACGGTGAAACAGATGACTATCCTGCTCCATCTGTGTTTCACTGGAGCCACTATACCGGCCAGTCAAAGCGGACATAATAATCCACTGTTTAACCAGTGACTCGCGGACAGACTGAGGTATGCCGTTTTGTCCTTTCAAGATCAGAAACAACATATATCCAGCATTCAGGAACGCCGTGCCATTGAATTGCAGCTTACCGCTGATCATGCCGAGACTTTCCAGAATCATAATAAATCGGCGAAAGTCTGACTGATTAACAAAGTCATCAATTCCTTCACCCAACTTACTATATGCCGCCGCCATGGCCGTTTCCGTGTATTTCTTGGTCTCAAAATCACGGCCAGAAATCAGGGCAACAAGATCTGCATGTTTTCCTCGACCAAAATGGCTGCCCAAAATCACATGGAAAATATCGCCAAAGGCCGGTTGATAAAGGGTCGTGTTTTCACTCACGATCCAGGCAATCTTCTGCATTGCCACCGATTGTGCAAATTTTGGATCAGACTCTTGAATACCAGACAACGCCGACGCGTCAGCTTGCAGATTGGTGAAATATTCAACCATTTTTCGTTGAATATTGCCTTGATGCAGAGTGTCCGCTGACATCTTAGACATGATGAAGTCCGCAGTGGATAGTCGGGTCCCCTGTGAATTAATCCGGTTAAAGATTTCAGTCACCTGATCAATCGTCAGCGCATCTGACAGGCTGATATTGCCGACGCCGTATGACGTAATGCGCTTCAAATCATCGATTGCGCGCGCCACTTCGTCTGGTGGGCAGTCATTGGCCTGGGAATAGGCGGTAATGAAATTGAAGCTTGAGAAGTCGTCCGCAAAAACTTCCGCGATATCACTGATCCAGCGTTTGTCCTTCTGGAGCAAAGCATTAGCCGTTTGAAATTCCCTGGTCAAAGGATTAAAAGCAATACTAATCCGCCGCCGCTTAAATCTTCGGTCGATAATCTTCTGCCCCGACAATGCGGTGGCTAATGCTGTGAGACGCTGCTGCCCATCGATCACGATCTTCTTTCCAACAGAGATTGACCCATCTTTAAGCCGAATACTGGGGTTATTCCAAGTGATAATGTAGCCAATCGGAAAACCATTAAACAACGAATCGATTAGATCCCGAACTTTGGTCGAGGGCCACACAAATGGCCGTTGCAGTTCCGGCAGCCCAATCTCCCCAGAGTTAATCCACCCCAATAATGTACCAATCTGACTATTCTGTACGTCGTATTTCGAATCTGCCACGGCTGATTGCCTCCCTTATACGTCTACGCTACTGCTGCACACCCAATGCCTTCATCACCGCATCCTCAATCGTATTGTAGAACTTCAGCGAGAAAGCCGCAATCAAATCTCCCGGCACCGTACCCAATTCACTCGTGGCACTGGATGGAATCAAGACCGCCTTCGCCCCGCTATCCAGGGCCACCTGTAGCCGATCTGCCAGACTATCCATCTTTTTGATAGTCCCGCCAATGGAGAAATCCCCCAGGATGGCTAATCCGCCGATGACCGGCTTGCCCACCGAAATAGAAACCAGGGCTACATAAGTCGCCAACGACAATTCCGTCGCCATGGCGCCATTATTCAGGTTAGTCGCGTTGACGATATAGTCATGCTGCGCCGGCGCAATATTCTGACTAACCTGGGAAAAATTGGCCTTGAGGTAATTGAACGCCGTATCCATTTCTTCCTTCGCCAACCGATTGGACTGAATCCCGGTCCAGCTCGTCTTGCCGTTGCCAGCCGTCATCTGTGATTCCAATTTTATCAGACTCAACCGCTCATCCGCATCATAAGCAACGGTGTAAACTTGGCCAGGCTTCCCCTCATTCTCAGGAATCAAGCCTGTCGAACCCTGCTCTGGCACTGGTACGAAATGTTCGTCGTAAGTCTCCTTGTCGATGTGCTCCTATGTCAATAAATGGCACATCTTTTTCTAAACACTCGTTCTAATTCTGTCGGAATTAAACCAACTGATGTAATTTGAGGTTCGGATTACCAAGTCCTCAAAATTGGAAAAAGTTGTTTGAAAGGCAAACTCTCTCTTCAACAA
>NZ_RHOE01000083.1 GCF_003946385.1 Loigolactobacillus zhaoyuanensis | reverse complement strand
GTTACAATTAGGCCTGTGGAGGAGAAGGTTTAGTGCCTTCCCCTTTTAGTTTACCAAGTTTAAAGTAAAAAATAAGGCTTCAGCTACATAAATGATGTAGCTGAAGCCCTATTCTTTTTTGTCAATAGCTTAACTTAATGACATTGCCTTTTAGGGTTACTGGCTTTATTTCATTGTTTTATTGAGTGTCTAAGCAAACAAGTAATCAATACCGCTTACCCAGAATTCGTCAGAATAGCCCCATGATCGTTGGCACTAAATTAACCACAAACAAAGTTAGCGCCACCGCCCGACCTAATTTAACTTTTTTCAACAATTGTACGAAGAACTCATATATCAGCCACGCAGTCACGATTGAGCTGATCACGGCTAATACCATCGTGCTCGTTGAATTGATCATCCCACCAGTGACAATGATCAGTACCAAATGGATCAAGCTGATCAGCACGCCTGAAATACAGGTCGTCAAGTAAAAGCTACGTTTGGTGGCTGTTTTATCCGCAGGTTCCTCATGCAAAATATTACGTAATAAGAAATAAATCAGATAACCGATATACATTGAGACAAATAAACCAAGTAATAGCCCGATTGCACTGCTACCAAAGGTGATCCATTTGACCATTGCTGGCGCACCGGCTAGTAATTTTTTGGGCGGATAAATAAATGCCACAAAATACGCCAATACCATGCCAACCACAATATACAGCCCAACCCATATTTTAGTATCGCTGGCACTGACTTGACTAAACCATTTTTTCATTTCATTTCCTCCGTTTAGCGAATAATTTCAATCAAATCTTTCCGACTAGCAGCATTGGCCGGCATAACCCCAAAGACTAAGCCCACCACTGTGGAGACGCCAAAAGCTAAGGAAAAACCACCAAAACTAAAGCTAGCGTGAAACGGCATCACTGGCAGCGCGCTAACACCTAATGCTAGTAACACACCTAAGCCATAACCGATCAAGCCACCTAAAATTGTTAAAGTCGCACTTTCCAATAAAAATTGTAGACGAATATCTTGTCGGCCCGCACCATGGCTTGCCAGATACCGATTTCATAAAACTGCCCATCCACCATGATACCATGATGTAGTGCACTGATGGTGACACCAAATAAACTTTTAACTAAACTGGCGTCTAAAAGACGAGCACGCATATTCCTTTCTTTACTCACCTAATTTACCTTAAACTAAAAATAGAACACCAACTAATTTAAGGAGGTCCACCTATGCCCTGGAACATGCAAGACTATCCTAATTCAATGAAAAATTTGGCTGAACTTGAACGAAAAAAAGCCATCGATATTGCCAACGCATTGCTTGCGAATGGCTATCCCGATGACCGTGCTATTCCGATCGCTATGAGCCAGGCCAGAAAATGGTATCAGGACCAAGATGCTAAAGAAAAAGCCAAATTCCGCAAAGAAGCGAATCCAACTAAACACGACAAGCATGAACAAAAAGGCAATCCTGAATTGATCGATGCTAACGAGATCGTTAAGCATCAAGACGATGGTTGGGCAGTCATAGCGGAAGGCGCCAAACAGGCCAGTGAAATTTTTTCTAGCAAGGAGGAAGCCGTCAAACGCGCACGCGAAATCACTAAGAATAAAGATTCTACGCTTAAAATTCATCGTAAGGACGGTAGCCTAGAAACTGAAGTAACGCCGCGAAAATAAAAATAAGCGACAAAAAAATCCCATTTATGGGATTTTATTTGTTTTAGTATTAGTTTTACCTAAACCCTGTAACCATTTAATTAAGTTCTGTGCCACTTGGCGTTGTTGCTCCTGATTACTGATTGTCGCGGTGTGGTCACCTTTTTGGGTGCCATAGCTGCCAAATCCTGCGTGATTACCGCCTTTGATTTGTACTCGCGTAGTCGATCGCGGTAAATCTTGTTGCGCAGCTCGATAAGCCGTCTGATTCAAAACACCATCCCGGCTGGCTGTAATTGATAGAACAGGTAAAACCGTTGACCGCAAGCTGCCTTTTTTATCTGGATAACTGGCTAGGAAGAAAACACCCTTCAAGCGTTCCTGATGGCGCTGTGCGTAGCGGCTAGCCATTACCCCACCGAGCGAGTGGCCGCCGATAACATAATTACGTTGTGAATTTTTTAGAATATTGTCTGCCTGATTTGGTGCCAACACCGCTAGATCCATTGGAAAATGAACAATATAGACTGGATAACCTGCCGCCGCAACTTGTTGCGCCCAGACACTATAACTAGCCGGTTCTACTAACGCGCCAGGATAAAAAATCACCATCGGCGTCGTGGTCAATTTACTTTTGAAAACTAATTCTGGCTGAGCAGCTTTTTCGGCCGTTTCGCTGGGCTGATGGATCTGTGAGCGTATATACAGCCAACCACCTAACAATAAAACTAGCAAAGTGATCAATGTTATAAGTAAAATTTTAGTGCGTTTTTTCATGAGTGCCCCTTTTGACAAGATACTTCATGATACCATATCCTGCGACTGGACTTGACTACACTATAAATAATTTAGATTAAGTTAATTAACTGCAATTTAAAATCAAGCGCACATTCAAGCGCGCTTGATTTTAAATGACCTAGCCACGCCATTAAGTTTGGCCGCCGCTTGATGCTCAGCGTTTAATGTAATAGTATATACACGCAGCAGCTACTAACGCGCCCACGACTGCACCAAGTGCTAAAAATGTCCTTTGCATAAAAGCAAAAATAGTCACCACGCCGAGCACCATAACTAACAACACCCACATTTTCTTCAATATCCCCAATTTAACGCTAGAATTAGGTTTTAGGCGTTGATAATTGTGACTAGCCACCAATAAAAGATAGCTATTCAGTAAAATGACCACCGCTAAAATAAATGCCATTACGCTATTCATTTTAACGTCAAATAATGAAAAAGTATCTGCAAGCAGTAATGCCACTAACAATAAATTAACCATAAATGACATCAACCAAATCCGGTGCGCTTCCTTCAGCGCTCGTTCTTTTCTTACTAAATCCGCCGCCATACCATTATCCTCCTTTAATAATTCATCTAAGGAGAGCTGGTAGTAATCGCTGAGCGCAATCAAGCTGGCAATATCAGGGTAACTACGTTCGTTCTCCCAACTAGAAATCGTCTGCCGCGATACATGTAATTGACTAGCCACAACTTCTTGGGTAACTCCTAATGTTTGCCGCGCTAATTTTAATTGTGCGCCCAACTGCATACCACTCACACTCCTTAATTAGAAGAATAATCGCTTCTTTATTAATATACCAGAAAAGAAAGTCTGCGGTGAGCTGATCACAAGCTAAGTTTCTTAGCAAACAGCGTCAGCAGCTCTCAAGCGCACATTCAAGCGCGCTTGATAACTATACTCATTGCCATAAAAATAGAATACCCATTAAACAAATAAATAAGCTAAACATCACTACAAAGCTAGTGGTCAGACGTATTTTTAAATGTTGTCTTTCGGCTGGCTGATCTAACTCTGCTATTATTGCATGCTGTCGTCGTAGCGTAATATAAGCAAATAGACCGATCATATTTTGGTTACTGCTAGCTAACCAACTAACTAATCCTGGCCGCGCAATTTTTCGAGCGATCGCATCGAGTCTGACTAACTGCCACAATAATAATTGGCATAGTATTACGCTCACTACAAAGCTGATTCCAAGTACGATCAATAACGTTATTCTCATGGCTATCACCTCAAATAAACCAAATCGTCAGAATAAATAACCAACAAATATTTAGCAATAATAAACCTATCAGCGCCACAGACCACCAATATTGCACAATAAAAACCAGACCAACAACTAAAATTAGATTTAAAAAGATACTTAATGCAATCAAACGCCCAATTTTGACTAAATTAGTTGATCTAATCAAATTTTTCACCATCTTCTGATCCCCCTTCAACAGTTCATCTAAGGAAAGTTCATATAACTCGGCTAAATGAATGCTACGCTCAATATCTGGATAACTGCGTGAGTTTTCCCAATTTGAAATTGTCTGCCGTGATACAGCTAACTTTTCTGCTACCATTTCTTGTGATAGATTTTGTCGTTGTCGACATTGCTTAAGTCGCTCACCAATAATCATCAGCATCCCGCCTCCTATTCAACTTAAGTTTACGTAATTAGACTACCTTTGCCCAGCAAATATTTTTGACAAACTATAATTATTGCGTAAAAGTAACCTGCATATTCACAATAATCTATTTTTCGATCCATGCTTTCTGCTAAAATACAGATAACGACTATCTGAAAGGTTTTATCTATGAAAATTATCATTGCCCCAGCGAAAAAAATGAAAATCGACACTGACTCATTTGCGGTAGCAGCTTTACCGCAATACCTGGCTGCAACCCAGCAAATTTTAACCGTACTTCGTCAACACTCCTATGCAGAATTAAAAGCGTTATGGCACTGTAGCGATAAAATCGCTCAAACTAATTACGCTTGGCTACAGCAAATAAAGCTCAAGCACCAATTAACACCGGCCTTGCTCGCTTTTTCTGGCATTCAATATCAATATATGGCGCCGGATGTTTTTACTGCGCCGGCTCTAAAATATGTACAGGCTAACCTACGAATTCTATCTGGCTTTTATGGTATTTTGCGTCCATTTGACGGTGTTGTCCCTTACCGCTTAGAAATGCAAGCGCGCTTAACTATTGATCAGTCCGCCAATTTATATGATTTTTGGGGCGCTAAGCCTTACCAAGCACTCCAAATATCTGCAGAACCGATCATTAACTTAGCTTCGCAGGAATACGCCAAAGTTATCCAACACCATTTGCAATCTGGCACACAACTGATCGATATTGTCTTTGGCCAGTGGATCGATGGCAAAATAAAAACCCGCGCTACCTTAGCTAAAATGGCGCGCGGTGAAATGGTCCGTTTCATGGCAGAAAATAATGTGCAACAGGTCAACGACTTGAAATGCTTTGATCGACTGAACTATCAGTACACGCCAGAATTATCGACTGAAACTAAGTTGGTGTTTGTTAACTAGAATGTTACTCTTTCTACCAGCGATCCAATCCAAAAAAGTAGTCATAACCGTATTGATCCGGCTATGACTACTTTTTTAATCTTTATTCATATGTTCTAATATTAATGCTCAAAAACTTCGTCAGTAACATCAACAGCTACATCCTGCTTAAGCAACTGTCCACTTTGATCATCTGGCGTAATCACGATGACGGTAGCGTCTTTCTGGGCTTCCTGAATCTGTTTAAGATCCATTACGGCCAACAAATCACCATGTTTAATTTTTTGTTGTTCGGTAACTTTAATATCAAAAGGAGCCCCTTCAAGTTCCACTGTATCTAACCCTAAATGAATTAAAATACCCGTTCCAGCCAACGTCGTTATGATGAGCGCATGCTTAGTTGGGAAAATACTAGTAATTTCACCATCAATTGGTGCATAGATATGACCATCATGCTCAGTTATTGCAAAGCCATTCCCCATCATCTTCTTAGAAAAAACTTCGTCGTTAACTTGCTCTAAAGGAATAACTTGACCCTTAGCTGGTGAGCTTAAGATTTCATGAACGACCGGAGCTGCCTCAGTTATTGTTTCTGGAGTTGGATTATTGAGTAATTCATCAAACTCACTTCTAACATTGGATACATCCATACCAACAATAACCTGTAAGGCATTTCCATTACGTACAATACCTTTAGCTTCAGCAGAGATAAATGCTTGATCATTTGGATCTACCAACGCTTCATCTTTGACGGTGACACGCAATCTAGTGACGCAATTCGTCACGTCCTGAATATTTTGACTTCCACCAAGTAACTTCAAATATGCACCCGCACGGTCTCTGAACGGATTAGTATTGACACTACCATTTTCCTTATCTTTATAATCCTTCTTCGTGAACATATTGACCATACCGCCAATTGCACGTCCTGGAGTCATAAAATTAAATTTTAATATTAGGAACCTAAATACAAAGAAGTAAATAATGATAAAACTTAATCCAATTCCCCATTGAATAACATAAGTAATCCAATGATTATGCCACATTGGAATATAATTTTTAGCAATAATTTCAATTAATCCGCCACCCATATCACCAGTAACACCAGCAATATACATCGTTGTTGCTAAACATGCTGCTAATACTGCATGAACAAAGAATAGTACTGGGGCAATGAATAGAAAAGTATAGTCAAACGGTTCAGTGATCCCGGCAAAAACAGCAGTTAGTACACCAGGAACTATCAAAGCTAATACTTTTTTCCGATTCTCCTTTTTCGCAGTGACATAGAATGCTGCTGCAATACCTGGAATACCAAAGATATTCGACATTCCTTGCATCGAGAAGCCACCTTGCGGATATAACGTTTTTAAGGAAAGCGTAGAATTAGCAAATTGCTTAATATGCTCCATCCAGTAAAGTGTCGTTCCTTGAGGTACGATTGCTGGTCCATACTGGAATGGTGCATATATAAAGTGATGCAACCCGGTTGGTAGCAACGCTTTCTCCAAGAAAATAAAAGTGAAAACGCCTAAATCACCGGATCTAACCATAAATGATTGTAGTGACGAAATACCACCTTGTAGAATTGGCCAGCTCCATGAGAATAATGCTGCTACAGGAATCATGAAAAAGAAACCAATCATCGCTACAAAAGCAGAACCTTGGAAAATTCCTAACCAATCAGGAAGTTTTACATCATAATACTTATTATGCAGCCAAACAACAATTCCGGCGAGAATAATTGCACCAACAACACCAGTATCTAGTGTTTTAACACCAGCGATCATTTTTAAGCCATTACCTTCACCAGCACCCGCCTTGAAGTTAACACCTAAACTAGAACCGAACATCGTTAAGATAGCGTTTACAAAATTATTGAAGGTTAAATAGAGAACAAATGCCTCTAATGCAGCCCTTTCCTTTGCCTTATTGGCTAACCCCAATGGCAGTCCAATAACAAATAAAATTTCCATATTATTGAAAACGGTCCAACCGCCAGCATCAATTACTTTCCAGATGGTCGACCAAATCGTACCATCTTTTGCGATTGCTCCAATAATATCCGGATTCGTCGCAACTGAAGAAAGACCGACAATGATACCTGAAAAAACAAAGAAAATAACGGGTGTAAACATCGCACCACCAAAGCGTTGCAGCTTAGCCATCATATTACTGTTTTTGAGATGTGGTTGTTTTATTTTCATTATCCTCTACCCCATTTAATTTAAGTCCGGCCAGTATCCCTTATTAGCAATAATCATGTCATCCAATACCTTTTTAGCTTTATCTGCTGAAGGCACCGTTTGATTTAATGTAAATGATTGAAGTGCTTTTTGATAAGATTGCTCGAAGAAAGCATCAACCAGTAATTTTTCTGCAGCATTTTGTGCTTCCATTAATCCCTTATGAAAATCACCAATTGGCTGCCGTAAAGAAATTGGTTCGGCACCTAATCTACCAACATAGGCAGGCACTTCCACCATTGCATCGGCTCTTAAGTTTTCAATTGCGCCATGGTTAGGGACGATCAGCATAAAACGCTGATGTCCGTCTTCTAAAATCGAAATCGCCATATCCACGATATAATTTCCATGTTCACCAAAATCAGCATCATAGTAACTGCCACTAATACCGTCTCTAAGATTAGCAGCAATTTCCTTAGTTTCTTTTACCCGGCTATCCATAATTTCATTAGCTCGTGTATAACTAGAATCGGTTTCTTGTACGACTAAATCTGGATAGAGATAATATTCTAAATAATTATTGGGAATATTATCAGGAAAATTATTGATGATTTTGCTCATCATATTCCATGCATTTTGCCAAGACGGATCTGCCGCATTAAATTCAGCAATTTTCATTGGCGCCTTTTTTAACTTTTCAAGTAGTTCTGGCATAACATCACGCTCTAATTTTTTATCGTAGATTGATGTATACCAACCAAAATGATTCAATCCATAATACTGTGGAATCCAATTTTTACGGTCATAGCCATAATTTCTAGCAATGGTCTCTTCAATTGAAATTGTCATATCACAAGCATTTAGCATATGCGCCTGAGGATATTTTCTACGTACTGCTTCTGACACTAAAGTCTCTGGATTTGTATAATTTAAAATCCATGCATCCGGTGCATATTTTTGTACAAAGCCAACCATCTCTAAAAGTCCACCAATAGAACGTAAACCATATGCAAATCCGCCTAGACCACAAGTTTCTTGGCCAACCAAGCCATATTTTAATGGGATTTTTTCATCTTGCTCGCGCATTTCAAAGCCGCCAACACGAATTTGTGAAAAGACAAAATCAACATGGGTAAAAGCAATCTCTGGATCAGTGGTTTGTTTTAATTCAACAGCTGTTATGTGTTGTTTTTTTAATAAGTAACTAACAATGGTATACATATCATCATTACGTTGTGCATCAATATCATAAAGTGTTAACGTAGAAAATGGTAACCGATCAATGCTATTCAACAATGCTTGTACAATACCTGGTGTGTGTGTCGCACCTCCGCCAGCGATCGTAATATTTAAATCTTTTGTTTTCAAATTAAAAACCTCCCTTAGTTTTCCAAATCAATTATAATCGCGCATTTTAGAATCAAGTTAGCCACTGTCTCAAAATTTTTTGGACAATAAAAAACATCAAGAACAGATATCCTGTATCATTGAAGTTCCTACACAAACAATGGAAGAGGATGTTGTCTTGATGCAGAAACAGGATAGCACACACCGC
>NZ_RHOE01000082.1 GCF_003946385.1 Loigolactobacillus zhaoyuanensis | reverse complement strand
AAGGAATCCAAGACGCGCTTAACCACCGGCCACGTCGGAGCTTGAACTACAACTGCGCCAGTGAACTATTCATTGATTTAGATGATTAACTATACCAATTTATAAGAATAGGTCGATACTGTTGCACTTGATTTGACAATTTGGGAACAGCAAATAAGGAAGTACGGCAGCAGATCAAGCAACGCTTCTTTGAAACAGTTGAGTATACCGCTAAGGCGCAGCAAGTTAGTGCCGAGATTGATTGGTACGATGGTGACCCATCAGTTGATAATGATGCTAAATTAACTGCATTGGTGCAAGAAGAAACCGAAAAATTTGCGCCAACTTATGTTCAGCAACCGAAACTGGGTAGCGACGACTTTGCTTGCTATCAGGCACTGATTCCTGGGGTTTACGTTAATATTGGTAACGGTGGTAGTGCGAGTGCACACAATCCACATTTTACGGCCGATGATAAATTGATCATCGTTGGTGCACAATTCTTTGAAAAGAATGCTCGACGCTGGTTAGCAGAATTAGCTGACTAGAAACTGATATGAAAGTTCGACTATTTAAAGAAGTTGCCGAACAGGTAATGAAGATTAAAGTGGAGTGATAAATTTTGGAATCAGAACATTTTGATACTTTGCGTTTACACGCCGGCTATGAACCGGCAGATCATTTGCAATCACCAATTGTACCGATTTATCAAACTGCAGCTTTTGGATTAGGTGATACGCAAACGGCTGCCGCTATTGCAGCGGGAACTAAATCAGATGCTTATACGTATTCAAGAGTTGGTAATCCGACGGTACGTGCGTTTGAAAAGCGGTTAGCTGTTCTAGATGGTGGTGTTGATGCAGTAGCGGTTGGTTCAGGGATGGCGGCAATTTCTTACGCGCTGCTAAATGTGGCCGAAGGTGGTGGTCGCGTTCTGGCGCCGACTAATATTTATGGCGCTAGTTTGGATGAATTTAGAACACTATTGCCCAAGTTCGGGATCGAATTTGATTTTTTTGATGATATTAACGATTTAGCTGCGATTAAATCATTGATTCAAGCAGATACTAAAGCAATCTACATTGAAAGTGTCGCCAACCCAAGTACTGAAGTAGCTGATATCGAGGCACTTGCACAAATTGCGCATGCTGCTGGCATTCCATTGATCGTTGATAATACGTTTCCGACGCCGTACTTATGCCGGCCGTTTGATTTTGGCGCCGATATTGACGTTTATTCTTCAACTAAAGGGATCAATGGCCATGGTAACGTGGTTTCAGGCGTGATTGTTGATCATGGCAAATTTGATTGGCATAATGGTAAATTTCCGCAAATGACGGAATCTGAGTTTATTTTAGGCAACGAAGCGAAGCAACAAACAGCTAGTTTTTATAGTAAGTTTGGCGCTAAGGCGTTTATTAGTCGAATCCGGATGAAATATTTACGTTTGTTTGGTGCCGTGATGAGCCCATTTGATGCGTATTTAGCGTTACTCGGTGTGGAAACAATTTCTGAACGTCTGAGTAAGGAAGTTCAGAGTACTAAGGCGATTGCAACATATTTAACAACTAATTCCCATGTGGAGCATGTCTATTATTCTGGTATTGAAGCAGACAATAAATTGGTAAAAAAGTATTTTCCACGTGGAATCGGGGCAATTTTATCTTTTGAGCTAGCGGGGACTGAACAGCAGGTGGCAGCTGTACTTGATCACGTTCATGTATTTACTTATTTACCGAATGTTGGCGATGTGCGGTCATTGATCGTCAATCCAGTAAAAGTAACGCACCGTGAAATGCCCCAAGCCATTCGGTTGAAACATAAGTTGAATCAGCAGGTTTTACGGTTATCGATTGGCTTGGAAGACGTTAATGATTTAATCGCTGACCTTGATCAAGCTATTGCACAGGCGTTTTGAAGTTACACTTCTACTTGGTGGGGTTTACTGGTCAATAAGTTTAGATATGGAATAGAGGAGGTTAAAAAATGGCAGCAGCATGTGAATGGCATCCGCAAGTAGCTAAAGCAAGCGTTACGAGTCTTAAAATACAGACACCATTATTAATCCAGCCTGACCGCTATCGGTTAGTTTGGGGTAAGTTTTGTCCGTGGGCAACCCAAATTGCAATTGAAATTGATTTATTAGGGTTAGACAAAGCTATTTCAAAAGGTGAGATACAGTCGCTGCGGCGTAGTGGTTTGGACGTTGATTGGGTCTTTGGTGCCACAGATCAGATCAAGGACCCCGTATTACAGACAGCACGCTTATCGGAAAATTATCGGCAGGCACAGCCAGAATTCACTGGACGTGCAACGGTGCCTGCATTAGTTGACGTGACAACAGGTGCAGTGGTCAATAATGACGCTAACTTTTTAATGGATCAGTTCGCAACTGCATGGCGTCCGTATTTTTCACCGCAAGCACCTGAGCTATATCCAACGGCGCAAGCAGAAACCATACAGCGGATCAGCAAAATTATTTTACACGAGGTTAATGAGGTGCCAGGGGAAATTTTACAAGCGAAAACACAAGCCGAATATGAACAGTTAGCACAGATTTTCTTTACTCGCTTAGCTGAATTTGATCAAACATTAGCGCATCGATCCTATTTATTAGGTGAGCAGTTGACACAACCAGATATTCGGCTTTTCGTCACATTAGTCCGCTTTGATTTGGTTTACTATTATCAAAATAAGTTAAGTTACAAAAAACTAACTGATTTTCCCGCGTTATGGGCATATGCAAAACGGTTATATCAATTGCCTGCATTTAAAAAGAATACTGACTTTGCCGCGATTCAAGCTCATTTTTATCAAATTAATGACACGCCAGTAACTTCGTTTGAGCGGGTAACACCGTTTGGTATTAATGTAGCTAAATGGACACAAGTGTAAGCCTATGATAGGAAGAAGTTAAATTTTATGGTAACAGCAACAGAACAAACACAGTTAACTCAGATTCGTCATTACCTCCACCAACATCCCGAGCTATCGGATCAAGAGTTTGCAACGACTCAATACTTAACCGACAAGCTGCGTGACCTTGGTTATCGGATCATTACGTCAACTGATTTAAAAACAGGCGTGATCGCGGAAATTGGTGTGGGTAAGCCTGTAATAGGGTTGCGCTCAGATATTGATGCGTTGCCAATTCAAGAAGTAACTAACCTAAGTTATGCTTCAGAAAACGATGGTGTGATGCATGCTTGCGGCCATGATTTCCATATGACGGCGTTGTTAGGTGCGGCGGAACGTTTGGCGGCTGAACCAACGTTAAATGGGACGGTCCGTATCGTATTTCAGCCAGCGGAAGAGACCCATGTTGGTGCGCAAGAAGTAACCGCGGCTGGTGGTGTTACCGGTTTGGATGCGATCATTGGGTTTCATAATAAGCCTGATTTACCGGTTGGTACGATTGGTTTGTTAGCTGGTGGGTTGATGGCAGCAGTAGATCAATTTACGGTGACTTTCCATGGTGTTGGCACACATGCCGCTATGCCCCAGCTAGGTGCTGATCCGCTGGTAGCTTTAGCAGCAACCGTGGGCGCGGTTCAGTCGATCGTCAGCCGTAATCAAGATCCCCAGCATGCTGTTGTCGTTTCGGTGACTCATATTGAAGGCGGTAATACATGGAATGTATTGCCGGAGTCAGCTTGGTTTGAGGGTACGGTCCGTACTTTTGATCAAAAAGCACGTCAGCTAGCTAAAAAACGTTTCATCGAAATTGTGAATGGCCAGGCGGCAGCGTATGGTGTTAAAGCCAATATCGATTGGCTGGTGGGACCAGATGTGGTCGACAACGATTCGCGGTTGACCAAAATCGTCGTTGACGAAAGTGCTAAGCATTTTAATGTGGTAGCACCAACACCATCCAGCGCAGGTGAGGATTTTGCCTATTTTAGTCAGCGAATCCCTAGTGTGTTTGCTTTTATTGGCAGTCATGGTAATTCAGATTGGCATCATCATGACTTGATTTTAGACGATGCCGGTTTAGTGCCGGCGGTGGAGTGGTATTATTTTAACGCGAAGCGGCTATTAGCCGAGTTAACTGAGTAAAGCGTGCTGCCAATCTGGCAGCACTTTTTTACATGATTGTCTTTTCTATGGAAAATGGTAGGCTTAATGGAAACTTGTTTCCAGGAAGTAGGTATTTTTATGTTGCCAAAACGCTATCGTTGGTTGTTAGTGGGGATCGTTTTGTTAGGCGCTTGTTTACGGATGCCGATCACGGCGATTCCGGCGTTGCTGGATACAATTCAGCGTAGTTTGCAATTGCCGGCTAGTTTGTTAGGCAGTCTGACCACGATTCCATTATTGTGTTTTGCGTTGTTATCACCATTTACGCCACAATTAGCACGACGTTGGGGTAATGAAATGACGATTCTTGTTGCGTTGATTATTTTGGCCATAGGTAATTTTATGCGCGGTTTCAGTGCTGCATGGCTATTGTTGGGAACGCTGTTTATCGGGATCGGCATCGCGGTAATGAATGTACTAGTACCAGCCGTGATCGCCGACCATTTTCCACAGCGTCTGGGGCACGTTACCAGCTTATATACTTTTTCGATGACTTTGTTTAGCGCGCTGGGCGCTGGCGCTAGTGCACCATTGGCCAAGCAACTTGGTTGGCAGCCGGTTTTACAAAGCTTAGCCGTGATCACTGCGGTCATCGCGTTACTGTGGTTACCTAATTTGCGACTCAATCATCGGTTACTCACCACTAGCCTGCAGTCAAAAGCACGTTCAGTTTGGCGGGTACGCGGGGCTTGGTTAATGACGGTAACTATGGGTATCCAATCACTATTATTTTATACAGTATTGACGTGGCTGCCTAAAATTATGACTAGCCGCGGTGTGCCGGCGACAACTGCAGGGTTAATGCTAGGCTTATTCCAGTTGGCCGCATTACCGGCTGCTTATTTCATTCCGACTCTGGCGGCTAAGCTGCAGCGGCAGAGCTACTTGGTTTGGGTGATTTGCCTGATGTTTATTGTGGGCCTAGCCGGTTTATTAGTGCCGAGCCGCTCATTGTGGTATTTAGGCGTGATTTGTATCTTGTTGGGTCTAGCCAGTACTGGCGCATTTGGCTTGTGTATGACCTTGTTCAGTTTAAAAACGACTAATGCAGCTGAAACAGCAGCGATTTCTGGTATGGCGCAATCAGCTGGTTATTTATTAGCAGCTATCGGTCCAGTGTCCTTTGGTTTGATTTACGGTGCAGTCCATTCATGGACATTATTGCTAGTGCTACTAATTATTTTAGCGATTTGTATGTTGATTTCCGCGTTAGCCGTGGATCGGCGCAAAACAATTTTTGATTAGAAAATTAAAATGGCAGCCAAGGCAAAAATTTTGTCTTGGCTGCCATTTAGTTTATGCGGTCTGTACCGCTTTAGTTGAAGTCATTCCAGGTAAGGTCTCAAATTTTTCACGGATCAAGTCAGCTGAGCGCTTGAATTTTGCCTCTTCAGTGGCAGTCAGGGGTAATTCGGTCACGCTGACGACACCGTCTTTACCAATGATTGCTGGTTGACCGACGTAGGTGTGGTACTTTTCGCTATATGCAGAGCAAGGACAAGCTAAGTTGGCGTCAGCTAAAACTGCTTGGCTCAATTTGACTGCACAAGTGGCAATGGCGTAACACGTATAACCTTTGCCAGAATGGACAGCCCAGCCACCGCGGCGCGCAGCATCTTCCAGCTCACTTAGATCAACGTCTTGCTGTGTGGCTAATTCTTTGATTGGCAGGCCGTTGACACGCACGGTTGACCAAGCTGAAAATTGCGACTCACCGTGTTCGCCATAAACGTAGCCCGTTACATTTTTCGGATCCACATCGAATTGGTCGCTAACAACTTTTTGCATGCGCGCAGTGTCCAAGAAAGTTCCGGTGCCGAGAACGTGGCTTTGTGGTAAGCCAGTTGTTTGTTGTAAGTAGTAGGTAATGCAATCGCAAGGATTCATAACATCGATCAAAACACCTTTGAAACCAGATGCCTTAATTTTAGGTGCAATATCTTGTACGATTTCGCGGGTGTAGCTGAATTCGGCCCAACGATTGCCGCTGGCGTTATCCAACGCATGAATGTTGCCGGCAGTTACAAATAAAATATCAGCGTCAGCCAGTTCAGCATAATCGCCGACTTTGATTCGGGTACGGGTATCCAAACGGGCTTGAGCATCTTCTAAATCAAGTTTTTCTGCCATTGCTTTAGCTGTATTATGATCATCGAGCAGGACAAGTTCGTCGGCAATTCCCTTGGTCACCAAAGTATAAGCGGTTGTGGCACCAACGTGGCCCAAACCAATAATTCCGTATTTACGCATCCTGATCACTCCTCTAGTCCACATAAGTGGCTAATTTTTTTATTAAAAATATTGATGGTTAAACGGTGACCGTACTTTTCAAAAGCTAGGCTCATTTATTTATCATCTTATTTTAATTTATGTGATTTATTCTAATTTTATCAGCTGCGGATGTCAACCCTTTTTATACTTAATAATAAAAATAAATAGTTATTTTATACTGATATCATTAAAAAAATGGAATAACACTTAATTAAATAAAGCGTCGACTAATAAGTAATTAAGTTACTTAAAGTATTTTTTTGTGGCAAATCGGTCTGCATGGTAAAATAAGGCTAATAAGAACGATATTCGCGAAGTTAATAGGGGGTTAGATCATGCGGCGACGGCTAAATTGGCTGTTAGTCTTTGTTGGGGCGCTATTACTGTTTGGATGGTCGCAGACAGCCCAAGCAAAAAGTTACACGATCACTAATTATGCGATGCAGATCGATGTGGCTAAAGATGGTAGTGCCATGGTATCGCAAAAGGTCGCTTATGATTTTGATGGCGTCTATTATAATCAGGATCTGGCAGGAATCGATGGGATGTCGGCGCTTAAGGTATCGGCGCAGTCTAATTCTGGCATAAAAGTTTTCACGGCCAGTAACACGGAAACGCCGGGGACTTACATGACGTCGGACAGTGATGATCGGCGCCAGGTCAAGGTGTTCTATCCCATTAGTGACGATTCAGCAACTTTTTTGTATCGTTATCGGCTTGATGGCGTGGTGACCAACTATCGCGATACAGCAGAGTTGAATTGGAAAGTGATTGGTACCGGCTGGGATGTGCCATTAAATAATGTGAAGATCACGATCCAGTTACCACAGAAAAATGTGAGTCAGTTACAAGCTTGGACACACGGACCTTTGTCAGGTAATACCAAAGTAGAACGCAAAGCTGGCCGCGTTTTGATCACGTTGGATAAGAATCCAGCTAATACGTTTGTAGAAAGTCATTTGCTATTTCCAACGGCAGTGACGGCGACTAATCAGAAAACCAGTGATAAAGCACGAAAAAAAGCAGTTCAGCAACAAGAGGCTGGCTTTGCAGCGGAGGCTAATGCGGCGCGGCGGCGCGCACAACTGATTCCCAGTTTGATTGCATTTGCTAGTTTGATCCTAGGCGCTATTATTTTATTGGGGCAACTTTTTTGGCTACGCCGTCATCCTGCCGAGCGCTACCCAGCCCCAGTACCAGTTGAGCATTGGTACGATTTGCCAGAGTATCCGCCCGCAACTGCGCAGCGTTTGCTGAGTGCACCTGGACCTAACAAAAAAGCTTTCACGGCCACTTTAATGGATTTGGCGGTGGCTAAACAAATTACGATCACGGCAGTAAAGGTGGGCCGTAAGGATACTTTTGAATTAGCGCCAACAGCTAAGTTTAATAGTCGTGAACGAATTTTTAAATTATTATTTGAAACAGTACCACGGCGGAATCATGAAGGCGGCGTTACGCTGTTAGATATTAAAAATTATGGGCGCAGCGATAAAAGTGGGCGCTTGAACAACGCGTACGAAGATTGGGAAATGCGTATTCGTGGTTCCGTGGATGAACTACATTACGAAAATACAACTAATGGTAAAATCCGTAATCGGGCCTGGATCGTGGCTATTACCAGTACTGTATTTGCGCTTGGAGCTAGTGCCGCGGCGTTCTTTACGTTCCCTAGTGTACGTCTGCCTTTATGGATTTTAGCGGCTTTGTTGCTGCTCACTGGCTGGTTATTACTACTGGTTAAGCTCCACGCCTTACCACGGTACACCCAAATTGGAGCGCAGAAAATCAATGAATTACGCGGCTTTAAGCAAATGTTAGCCGATGTGGGCCACTTTGATATGGCACAAGTTGGTGATTTGATTTTGTGGGACCGTATCCTACCCTATGCAGTGGCGTTTGGCTCAGCCGATAAGGTGGTGGCTGCCCTAAAAATCAACTTTAGCGACGCCCAATTAGCCACTGGCATGCCCGTCAACTATCCATTGTTTATTTATGGCTATGGTGGCGGCTTCGGTGGTCAAACTGATTTCGGTGAAGCATTTACCAGTAGCTTTGGTAGTAGCCTTTCTGCTAGTCATAGCGCTAGTTCCAGTGGTAGCGGTGGTTCTGGCGGATTTTCTGGTGGCAACTCAGGTGGTTTCGGTGGCGGATCCGGTGGCGGCGCTTTTTAACTATATATTGCAAAATAAAAAAGCTCGGCCGTTTAAGTTTAATTTAAGCTGACCACGCTATAGTATAAATATACCCAAAACCCCTTAACCTCATCTAATTTCACTGAAAAGCAAAAACGGACCGATTGAAGTGAACCCCAAATATTGGACGAAACTTTAAGCGACTTTCTGGGTGGTAAGAACACGGTATTTAACCGGGCTCTTACCACCCAGTTTTGTTTTGATTCGTGTGACATTATAATATTGAATCCAGTTCGATACGGCTAAAGTTAAT
>NZ_RHOE01000081.1 GCF_003946385.1 Loigolactobacillus zhaoyuanensis | reverse complement strand
ATTAACTTTAGCCGTATCGAACTGGATTCAATATTATAATGTCACACGAATCAAAACAAAACTGGGTGGTAAGAGCCCGGTTAAATACCGTGTTCTTACCACCCAGAAAGTCGCTTAAAGTTTCGTCCAATATTTGGGGTTCACTTCATAACCTTATTTTTGTAATCCTTTTTAGGCAGTTTGTTTAGTTTCGGCCCAATATTTCAATAGATAGATATTGATCGCGGAAAACAATACGATCATAACGGCGAGGATGCCGCTGAAACTGTAAATGCTGGGGATGATATTGGCATCATACTGACCCATTAATAGTGGTGCGACCATTTTTTGTAATAGCGTCTCGCCCCAAGCTAGAATTTTCAATAAGATGAAGCCGACGACTGCATACAGAATGAAGTAAACGAAGCGTGAGCGCACTTCTGGGAGCCAGCTGCTAATGGTGCGACCGACTAAGTGAACTAAACTGATAAAGGTCCAGCCGTACAAGTTCAGCGCCAGCATGACGACCAAGCCAGCGGCGGCGAAGCCCCAAGGTTGAGTGCTCAGGCCGGCTTGGATGAAGCTAGTCCAACCGCCTAAACTGCAGAGGGCGGTGATCACGATTTCGATCACTAAAAAGTAAAGTAGATCAAGCAGGGTTGAGCCAAGATTGACCAAATACAGACGCAGGTCGCTGACCGGCAACAGGCGAAAGACGTTGCTGGTCCAAATGTGCTCGGTGCGTTGCGCCAGTAAAACGAACAAAATCATGCCGGCGAGCACGCCATAAGAAATCGTGGTCACGGCAATGCTAGGCCAACTAAATTGGCGCTGCCACAGCATGCTCAAGCCTGTCAGAACGGCGCCTAACAGTTGCAGGCCGACGACTATGTGCACGCTGCGGCTTTTCTGTTTAAATAAGGTGGTGATCAGTGGCCATGTTTTAGTCATTTTGTTTGCCTCCTTCGTAAATCGCTTCGTAATAATCTTCGATACTTTGGCCGTATTCTTCGCGGATCGTTTCGGCTTGGGCGGTGGCGACGACGTGTTTATCCTTGATCACGGCCACTGAGTCGAGTAAGTTGGCGATGTCGTCAACGTGGTGGTCACTGATCAGGATCGTGGCGTCGTCGGTTTTCCACTGCAAAATACTGGCGATGATCTTTTTGCGGCTCATGCCGTCGATGCCGTCAAAGGGTTCGTCCAGCAGATACAGCGGCACTTGGCGGGCCAAGGTCAGGGCGATGATGAATTTTTTGCGGTTCCCTTTGGACAGTTGCTGCAGGCGTTTGTGCAGGTCTAATTCGAGAAAGGCGACCAACTCTTGGAATTGTGCCGCAGCAAAGTCGGGGTACAGCACTTGATAGTCGTGGACGATCTGGCTCAGGCGGGCGTGGTTATTGGCGCCGTCTAATTGGTGGCTAAAGCTGACTAATTGTTTGCGTTGCGCCGCGCTGGTTTGGTCAGCGACTGTGATCGTGTTGTGGTGGTCGTGGGCGACACCGCTGATCAGGCGCATCAATGTCGTTTTACCGGCGCCGTTTGCTCCCAGTAGGCCAACAATGCTGCCGGCGGGGACGGTCAAGTTAACGTCGGCGAGAATGCTAACGAGATTTAATTTATAGTTTAAATGCTGAATGTTCAAAATATCGGTCATGAGTTACGCTTCCTTTCGTTGGTCGATATAGTCCTGTAAATACTGGACCATTTCGGGTGGTGAGATTTTCAAAGTGATCAATTTGTCGTACAATTCGCTGAACTGGGCGGTGACCACCCGCTTTTTCAGCGCCACCAGCAACTGAACGTCGGTGGTGACAAAGTTGCCTTTGCCGCGCTGAGTCACCAGCACGCCTTCGCTGATCAACTCGCTTAGCGCCCGCTGGATCGTATTAACGTTGACCGTCAGCGTGACCGCTAGTTGCCGGATCGCCGGTAATTTCTGGCCAGCCTTGAGATTTTCGCCGATAATTTCACCATAAATGTACTGTTTGATCTGATAATAGATCGGCACCTTATCGTTGAAGTTCATATTGGCCCTCCTTTTTAAACACGTTTTGGTTATATAATACTATAGTGAACTAATTTACTATTACACTATAACTTTTGCTGATGAATTTGGCAAGTCATTTTATTTAATTTAGTGACAGAAATTAGGCTCACTTTGCGTATATTAAAGGTAGCAGGTTAATCTGAATAGTTGACAGGTAGGTTTTTATACGCATAATTATAAGTGTAAAGGCTTATCGGATAGGAATATCCAATAAGCTTAAGCCTAAACAGTTAGAAAAAATAGTTTTACAACAGGGATTCGTTCGCGTCAATATTACCGTGCCTGAATATCTGCGTGATGCGGCCAAAACACAGGAAGTTGATAGTTCTAAATTGGCAACGGCGGCATTGGTACGGCGTTTACAGGCGTAAATATATCGTTAGGAGCTGGGTGAAATGAAGCACAATCGGGAAAAAGTGGAGCGGATGTTAGATCAGATCAGCGCGGCGTATGGGGATGCCGCAGTTGCGCAACGGCCTGAATTGCGGCAGATATTGCTGCAGGCGGCTACGCAACTGGATAAAAATGGTGAATATCAGCTGGCGGCGACTAAGTTGTGCAAGGCAATTGCGCTGTATTATTGGACGCACCAGCAGGATTTTCCGGCGGCGGTCGGCGTGCTGCACCAACAATTAAAAGGGGAAGCAGTGAAATATGATGCCACTGCCGCGGCGGCGATCATGTTGCCGGTCTGGTTTTAAATGTAAATTTGGGTGCTACTATTTGCCTAGCAAAGTTAATGTGCTATAGTAGTAGCGGCAATTTACAGAGAGCGGCGGAAAATAATATGCAAGAAAATGATGAAATATTGAATCCCTTGGCGGTCAATACTGCGGTGAATTATTTATGCCAGCAACGGCAAACTGATCCGTTGGCGGCGATTGCTAAATTGATCACGGCGGTGGCAGCGTATCGAGTAGAAAAATTTGTTGATGATCGTGATCTCTATCAAGCGTCGGTTTGCTATGCCGATTTAACTGCCGGCGAACGGCGAATCGTTCGCGAGCGTTATTTAGCTTACGTCCAGCAGGAGCAACGAGCAAGCGCAAGCCATGACCACTGTTCAGCCGGCGGGTTGAGCTAAGTCAATTTAGGTGACGTTGCACCGTTAATAGTTAATAAATAAGTAATGGCTGGTGACATAATTTAGGTTATGCCACTTTTTTTGACCTTAATGTTAGCTAAATCGACGTAAAACGTATGTTCGATTTAAACTTGCAATTCAACAGCTAATCAGCTATACTTAATGGATAGAAGAACGTTTGTTCGATTACGGAAGGATGAGGCCAACATGGCAACAAAGCATACAATAACCCCAGTGCACGAAATTACCGATAGTTCCGATCGCAAGGCGGCTTTGGACAAAGCGCTGAATAAGATCACTAAAGATTTCGGTCAGGGTGCCATCATGCGCATGGGTGAAAAAGCCAGCGCCGAAGTCCAAACAATTTCCAGTGGTATTACTTCATTAGATATTGCATTAGGCGCTGGCGGTTACGCTAAAGGGCGGATCGTCGAAGTTTATGGCCCAGAATCATCTGGTAAGACAACTCTAGCCTTAGCGGCGGTGGCGGACGTGCAAAAAAATGGCGGCACCGTTGCTTATATTGATGCCGAAAACGCTATGGATCCTGAATACGCTCAACATTTAGGCGTTAATATCGATGAACTTTATTTATCGCAACCAGGGACGGGTGAAGAAGCACTACAAATCGTTGATGAATTGGTTCGTAGTGCCGCATTGGATCTAATTGTCGTCGATTCTGTGGCGGCATTAGTACCAAAGGCCGAGATCGAAGGCGATATTGGTGACAGCCATGTCGGCTTACAAGCCCGCCTTATGTCACAAGGTCTGCGCCGCTTGGCTGGTGAATTGAACAATGCTAAAACCGCATTGATCTTCATTAACCAATTGCGTGAAAAAATTGGCGTCATGTTTGGTAATCCCGAAACCACTCCCGGTGGTCGGGCGTTGAAGTTCTACGCTACCCAACGGATCGAAGTTCGTCGTGGTGAGAAAATCAAAGATGGTACCGAGATCATCGGTAATCAAATTAAAATCAAAGTCGCTAAAAACAAAGTCGCGCCACCATTTAAAGTTGCTTTGATCCAAAACTTTTATGGCAAAGGCTTTTCTAAAACCGGCGATACTGTTGGCTTGGCAACTGAAGCGGATATTATTCAGAAATCCGGCGCCTGGTATTCCTACAATAATGGCCATATTGGTCAAGGACTGACGAATACGATCAATTATTTGGATGAAAATCCAGCGGTCTTAAGCGAGATCAACGCTAAGGTGCGCGCACATTATCTGGATGAAAAGCAGCCGGCTGCGCCCGCTGATGGTAGCGAAGCAACGGCTGAGCAGACAAAGTAAAGTAAGCTAAATTTGATGATAAGTTAAAAAGTAGCGCAGAATTTTCTGCGCTACTTTTTTTTATCGAATGCTGTTATGCCACGTTGGTTATGGGACTAAGCGAACGATGTTTTTTTGGCTTTCCAAGCTTCTAGTTTAATGTTGACCCAGAAACTGTAAATACCGATAGCGAGCAGCAGCCACTTGATCCAATTGTCAAATAGGTCCAGTGTGGAGCCGTGAAACTGCATACGCTGACCGTCGATGATTTTCCAGCCGTACATCAGCGTTAATGCCCACGGGTAACAGATGCCCAGTGTACACACGGTGACGATGGTGCCAAGAATACTCCCCCATTCAGCTGTAGTAAGCCGCCAGCAAAAAAAATGACGCGCGCCCGTTTTTTATTTCCATTGTTTATCCGCCCAGATAAGTGGTGATTGCGGTGCTGATTCAGTTTACCCTAAATGAACGGTGGTAATCAATGCCGTGATAACAGGCCATAGCGATTGTGGCTATTATTTTAAAGTAATTCGTCCATCTTTTAAATGACAAGTTAGCGGTAAAATTCAAAACTTTCACAGAGCGCCCCATATCCATGTAACAGCGTTTAAGTTATAATTATCTGTATGTGGTTTGATACGTATAAATAGTATTACTTACTTATTTCACACAAATAAAAGTACGAAGTTTAATCATAGATGTAGAAAGAGGTTTCGTTTTGAAAAAAGTCATTGAAGTCGTTGGGGCAATTATTGTCGATAATGGGAAGATTCTCTGTTTGCAGCGGGGGCCGGAACGGTCGTTGGCAAATTACTGGGAGTTTCCAGGAGGCAAAATTGAACCGCATGAAACGCCAATTGATGCGTTGAAACGGGAATTAACCGAGGAATTATTAATCGCGGTTAAGGTTGATGACAAAGTCTATGAATCGACGCAATATGAGTACGATTTTGGGATTGTTCATTTAACTACCTTTGTTTGTCATTTAATCAGTGGGCAGCCTAAATTAACCGAGCACATTGATAGCAAATGGTTGCCGATCACTGAATTAAGTACCTTGACTTGGGCGCCGGCCGATGTGGCGACTGCCAATAAATTAATTAATAACGGATTATAAGAGGTGCAACATGGACGCGTTAGAGCAATCGCTTAAAAAAGCTTTTATTGATCAGAATATTGAAGGCTCCTATTATGATCCTAAGCTAATCATTAATCAGCCGCAACAGAAGGAATTTTTGTTAAATACATTGCAAGAGGAGATTGCTACCTGTCGTGATTTCTTCTTTTCGGTTGCATTTGTCACGCAAAGTGGATTGGATACGATCAAGGCTCAATTAGCAGATTTAGCCCAGCGACATGTTAATGGCAAGTTGTTAACGTCGACTTATTTAGCATTCAATAATCCAGAAGTCTTTAAATCATTGCTAACGATTCCTAATTTGGAAGTTCGAATTTCCCAGCGTGAAGGTTTTCACGCCAAAGGCTACTTATTTACTCAAGCAGATTACTATTCCTTTGTGATCGGTAGTTCGAATTTAACGATGAATGCGTTAAAAGTCAATTATGAGTGGAATATTCGACTGACCTCATACGAGCAAGGTGAAGTAATTGAACAAATTCGTGATCATTTAACAAGCGAATGGGCACAAGCAGTACCTTTAACGACTGACTGGATCGCTGATTACGCGCAGCACTACCAACCGCTGATGAAACGTGCACCACAGTTGCCTGCAGTTGCTGAAGATAAACAAGCCTACATTGTACCGAATAAAATGCAACAAGTTGCCTTGAAAAGTTTGGCTGAATTACGGGCCAGCGGAGCCAAGAAAGGCCTAGTTATTTCTGCGACTGGGACCGGTAAAACCTATTTAGCGGCTTTTGATGTTCAGCAGGCTAAGCCGCAGCACATGCTATTTATTGTGCATCGTGAACAAATATTGAATAAAGCTAAAGAATCATTTATGCAGATTCTCTCTGACGAACCAGCCGAAAATTTTGGTATTCTATCCGGTAATCAAAAAGAAACCCAAGCGAAATACTTGTTTGCTACGATCCAAACGATTTCCAAGCCGGCCTATCAGGAGTTATTCGCTAAGGATTATTTTGATTACATACTGATTGATGAAGTCCATAAGGCTGGTGCCAAATCGTACTTGAATGTGTTGGCTTACTTCACGCCTGACTTTTTACTGGGGATGACTGCGACTCCGGAAAGAACTGATAATTTCAATATTTTTGAATTATTTGACTACAATATCGCTTATGAGATTCGGTTACAAGAAGCGTTGGAAGAAGATTTGCTGTGTCCGTTTCATTATTTTGGGGTTTCTGATTATGAAAAAGACGACATGGTCATTTCGGAAACCACTGACTTGCAGTACTTGACGAACAGAGAACGGGTGGACTTTTTATTAGATAAGATCAATTATTATGGCTGTTCACATAATACGCCGAAAGGGTTGATCTTTTGTAGCCGTAAGGATGAAACCAAAGCATTGGCCCGCTTATTTAATGAACGCGGTATTCCCAGTGCCTATCTGACTGGTGAAAATTCAGTTGCCGAGCGCGAGGCTCAGATTACACGCTTGGAAAATGGCGATATTAATTATATTTTCACCGTGGACGTTTTCAATGAAGGCATTGATGTACCGAAAATTAATCAAATTATCATGTTGCGTAACACCCAATCAAGTATTATTTTTGTGCAGCAGCTAGGGCGGGGTTTACGCAAGGATAACTCGAAGGATTTTGTCACAATCATTGATTTTATTGGTAATTATAAAAATAATTACATGATTCCAATGGCACTTTCTGGCGATACTAGCCGGAGTAAAGATCGTTTGCGCAAAGGTACTTTTGATACCAACTATATTTCCGGACTATCTGCTATAAACTTTGAAGCAGTGGCGAAAAAGCGGATCTTTAAGTCGATTGATGATGCCAAACTGGATTCAATGCGGGAATTAAAACAAACCTATGGTGATTTTAAAAATCGCTTGAATCGGGTGCCGTATTTAACTGATTTCAGTCAACAAGCAATCCTTGATCCACTGGTAATCGCCAATAAATTTGAGTCTTATTATTCGTTCCTCGCCAAGATTGGCGATAATGAAGGCACCATAACTGAGAAGCAAAATAAGTTTTTATATTTTTTGTCCCGTGAGCTATTGCCGGGAATGCGACAACACGAAATTGTTTTATTGTCAAAATTAATTGAAAGTGATCACGCGTTACGTAAGCAAGATTTAGCCGCGCTTTTTACTGATTGTCATTTGATTCATGATGCCACCACGATTGACTCGGTGCTGGCTACCTTATCGCTAACCTTTTATACAGGCGGTTTGAAGAAAGCCTACGCTGGTGCAGCGATGGTCCAACAAGAGGCTGATCAGATCGAGTTAACTGCTAATTTTCGCTCCGCGCTGCAAAACGATTACTTCAAAAAACTAGCGGTCGATCTGCTGAAAGCTAGTTACTATAAATCTGAACAGTTTAGCCAAACTGAAGCCCTAACCCGCTATGCCAAGTACCGCCGGCGGGACGTGCTGCGCCTGTTAAATTGGTCGGAACAAATGGTTGATCAAAATATTGGCGGCTATGTGGCCAAAGATGGTAAATTCGTTATTTTTGTCACTTTGGAAAAAGGGACTGACTTCAAAGGCGCGCAAATGGCTTATGAAGATGAATTACTTGATAATGCGACGATGCATTGGTTTACTAAATCACCGCGCACGCTTGCATCACCAGAAATAGCAAAATTACGCGATCCCGCACATTGGACGGTCTATCTTTTCGCAAAGAAATCTGACGACGAAGGTGCTGAATTCTATTATTTAGGTGAGGTCAAGTCACAACCAGAAACGATTAAGCAGTTGGAGAAACCAATTCGTGATGGCAAGACGCGGAATGTGGTGGCGATGGACTTGCAGCTGATGGCACCACTGGAGACGGAATTGTATAAGTACTTGCGGTAGAGTAGCTAAATATAAATCGCGTTTTTCGGTTATAATATAAACATGAGTTTTAAAACTGGAGATGAGTATTCTGGAGTACGAGCAGATCCGGCAAGAAATAATGAAATTTCGCGATGATCGTGGTTGGCAAAAATATCATAATTTAAAAGATCTAGCATTATCTCTAAATTTAGAGGCCAGTGAAGTATTGGAAATTTTTCAATGGAAAAGTAATAATTACGAACTATCTGAGGTAGAGCATAGACATTTGGAAGATGAATTAGCGGATACTTTAATCTATGCTTTTTATATGTGCGACAAACTAGGCGTTAATCCATATGAAATTATTCAGAATAAGTTAAATGTGAATAAGAGTCGTAATTGGAATTTTGATGATTGATCGGGTGATAAGATGACAAAGTTGCATATGATAGAAACAACATACGACAAGTTATTTGACCAGAAACTTGGTGATTCTAATGATCAAGCTAACTATTTCATCAATAAATTTCCGGTTCTCTATGTTCTATATACTTTATCAAAAACAAAAAAAGGCCGAGTTTACAATTGAAGTGCAACACCCAATGAACTAGACCAACTATAGACAAAAAGGCCATGAAGACCTATTCTTATAATCGCCAAGAAAATAAGAGAGTAGGTGCCTTCATGACCCAATCCCAGAGTACCATGTCTAGCCATT
>NZ_RHOE01000080.1 GCF_003946385.1 Loigolactobacillus zhaoyuanensis | reverse complement strand
GACTGTGGTATTCTGTTCTTGCATCAAGACAATAACCTCTTTCATTGTTTGTGTAGGAACATCAATGATAACAGAGATTTGTCTTGGTGTTTTTTATTTTATCAATTAGCTAAAAGTATTTGGCTAACTTGATTATAAAACGCGCGATAGAATTAATTCCAAATATGAGACTATCATTTATTTTAACCGACAAAAAAAGCTTAGCCGATTTAACTCAGCTAAGCTTAAAAATTATTGTTCTAATTTTTGTAATTTTTGATTTTCATCTAATTGTGAAACACCATTTAAATGAATCCGTTGCAGGATCTGCATGATCCACCAAAGGAGCAATAAGCTAACCACTAAGATACCTGCTAAGGTAGCAAACGCGCTCCAAGTTTGACCATTACCTAAGCCAGAAGTAATGGCTTGCCGGAATCCGAGGATCGAATAGGTCATCGGTAAATAAGGATGGATCGCATTGTAGAACGAGTTGGTGACCTCCATTGGGAAAGTCCCGCCAGAGCCGCCAAGTTGCAACATCAACAAGACCATCGCCACAAAACGACCTGGATTATCAAAGGCCATCGATAGCAGCATCACTAGGAACATCGATGCCAGTGCAAACGTGATCGCCATTAGGTAGAACTGACCCACGTGATCGACACTTAGACCAAAGAGCAGCATCAAGCTGGCTTCGATCACCGCCATCATAATTGCCACCGCACCACCGACAGAAACTTTACTGAAGAACCAAGCCGTTGCCGACTGACCCTTAGTTGAGATCCGCCGAATTGGATAAGCAAAGTTAAAGACAATTGCCCCAACGTACAAGGCTAATGATAAGACGTATGGCGCCAACGCATGGCCATAATTTGGTACATAACTATAATCTTTATGGGTCAATTTAGTTGGACTAGCAAACATATCGGCTGTCTTCGCAGTTGTTTGGATACCGTTAACTTGCTTACCCCCTGCAGTCAAAGCAGTGGCTAAGGTATTAGAACCATCGTTTAGTTTGTTGCCACCAGCCATTAATTCAGCCGATTTACTGTTTAATTGACTAGTGCCATCAGCTAATTGATCAACA
This sequence comes from Loigolactobacillus zhaoyuanensis, assembly GCF_003946385.1. Lineage (GTDB taxonomy): Bacteria > Bacillota > Bacilli > Lactobacillales > Lactobacillaceae > Loigolactobacillus > Loigolactobacillus zhaoyuanensis. The sequence goes on along the minus strand of NZ_RHOE01000080.1, from coordinate 8,041 downwards.
CCAGCAGTTAAAGTTGGTATCTGTGCATTCAATGTCAAAATGCCATTACCAAGTGTATCCGTACCAGCCGTATATTGACTAACGCCGCTAGCAACCTGCGATGAGCCTGATGCCAATTGGCTAACACCATTAGAAAGAGTGGGAATAGAACTATTTAACGTTAATAATCCACTATTTAATTGAATCGCGCCGCTATTCAAAGTACTAGAATTAGCAGCTAATTGATTAGATCCCGCTGCTGCTGTGTTCACTCCGCCTACGTATTGCTGTAATCCACCAGATAATTGATTGATTTGTGTAAGCATTGTTGAATTTCCGATAGTTGCTGCAATTTTTGCTTCACTTGAAGTATTAACACCAGAACCATTTACTTTTGAATTTAATTCATTGGCATAGCCAGTAACCGTGTTGGAAGCTGCTGACAACTGCTGAATACCATCAGTTAGCTCGCCCAGTTTAGTAACTAAACCATTTAGCTGTGCTTGTGTATCAGAGTTTGTCATACTACTACTCGTTTTTAATAAACTTTTTGCCGAAGTAATCATTGCCGGTAAGTCATTCATGATCTGCTGAGTGGTTGTTATTGTTTCAGCGTTTGGCATAGCCTTCATTAACTTATTAATTTGACTTAAGTCTAGGCCATCTAGTGCTGTGTTTAACTGAGTTCCAACATCAGTAGTTACTTTGACATTAGCCTCAGCAGATTTTGCATTAGCACTATTAGTATCAATCGCTGTTTCTAATATTGTTTTATCGGCATCGCTAAGTTTACTTTGATCAATGCCTTTCAACTGTTGAGCCGTTGTTGTACTACTTTCAGCAATTTGACCGTCTGTAGTTGCGCTATTAGTTAAGCTTGTTTTCAATTGACTTTGTAAGCCCGCCAAACCATCAATCTGGTCCTGAACATTAGTAATTGTTTGTTGTGAAGCTGACAATTCTGTGAGCGTACTCGATAATCCTTGTAATACTGGTAAGCTGTCTTCTAAAGTTGACATTTGGTCAGCGACAGCTTGTGACTGTTCATTAACTGACTGCATTTGTGAAACTTGATTAGAAACTTGAGATAAATCAGTTTGCTGTAGCTCAGTCTGAATTTTACTTAAATTTTGACTTATCGTACTATTATATGCATAGATACCAGCAGCAGCCAGTGGCAATTCTTTCGTTCCAGCTACTAATTGCTGAACCCCACCCGTAACCTGCGTTGAACTATCTGCTAAAGTATTTAGACCGGTATTAAGTGAACCAACACCTGTTATATACTGGCCAAGACCGTTAACTAGACTGCCTGAACCGACAGTTAATTGATCGACACCACTAGCCAGTGGGCCGACTTTACTATTAAGTGTTTGTGTACCATTAGCTACCTGCTGTGCCCCACTGTTTAACGCTGCGGAGTTAGCCTGCAATTGCATGGCCCCTGTAGCTAATTGCTGAACGCCACTAGCCAATGGTTTCACGCTGACTTTCAGCGTTTGGACGCCATCGTTGACTTGCGAAACAGCAACGGTATATTGACCTAAACCGTCATTTAACGTGACTAACCCATTATCTAGTTGGGTCGCACCTTTTGCGGCAGTGGTCATCCCTTTACCAACGACATGCAATTGATCAAACATTGCGCTGGCGTAAGCATTAGTCACCGCGGCACGAATTTCTTTGTCCAAAGAAGTAGCGCCGATCTCACTGATGACTTCACCGATATAGTTCAGTGAACCATTAGTTTTGTAGCTTAGCTGCATTTTCTTCGGGTTCTTGTTTAAAGCGGTCGTCGCATTAGCAGAGAAATTCTTCGGCAATGTGATCACCGTATAATATTTCTTATCTTTCAATCCTTGCTTTGCTTGCTTGGCAGAAACGAAGCGCCAGCCCAATTGTTTATTATTTTTCAGCTTTTGCACCGTTTGCTTACCGACATTCAATGTTTCACCATTATATTTAACCGGCTGATCTTGATTGACCACCGCCACTGGCAACGCCTGTGTCTCGCCATATGGGTCCCAGACGGACTTTAAGAAGAACACACTGTACAGCAGCGGTATCAGCGTCATAACGATCACTGACAGCAAAATTAAACGATTATGGCCGATGAAGCGCCATTCATTTTTTAACATTTTCATTACTTAAATACCTTCCCCACCTAAAATTCACTAAAAATCGAACTTCTACTTTTAATATCCACAAATTACTCTAGAGAATATTTTACAAATAATCAAGCGTTTTGTACCCGGACACTTTTGCAAAAGTGTCCGGGTACATTTGTAAAGCGTTTTCATTTTAATGAACTGCCCCAACCCTTTTACCCCACTACTTTAGATCAAGTCAGCTTTATAAAGTTGCCCAAATAATGACAGCAGTTCTCGTTTGCGCTGTGTCTGTGGGATAAAGACACCGACTTTTTCCAAGTTGAAACCGGTGATCAAACTATGCTCATCAAAAACAATTGGATTCTTTAAAATCTGCGGGTGTGCTTGAACCGTGTCGATCATTTGATTAAAAGTTAAGTCGCTATCCAGATCCAATGCTTTAGCAGCCTTGGAACGTTGCGCCAATAAATCATCAGTCCCATTATCGGACATCAAAAATAATTGTGTGATTTCTGCCTTACTTAATGGCTTTTGTAAAATATTACGGATCTGGACACCTAAATGTTGGCGTTTGAACCAACGCACCATTTTATTCTTAGCTGGATCACTGGTATGAAAATACATATTGATCATTAGTCTAGCCTCGCTCTCATTATCTTAAATAGTAGTAGAATTTTTAATGTAACACCTTGACCACGATCAAGTTATACAAAAAACCGCGCAACGTCTGCGCGGTGGTAAGTGATTAACGGTTAATTAGGCATGATCATTGCGGCAATAGCATAAAGAATCACCATTGGAAAGCCAATGGTCACCACGGCTAAAAAGGCAAAAATCACACGTAGTAACGTGGCGTCAATGCCATAGCGTTCCGCAAAACCACCAAGAACCCCGGCCACCATTCGATTAGTTGCTGATTTGTGTAATTTATTCATTATTAAAACTCCTTCAATTTAAACCATGTTTGCGTCGGCTCAATCAGTGCTACATTATTCTTATCTGATTCGATAACTCTATTATAAAGCGTTATTGCCGCGATGGTCTCATGCTTCCGACTGAATTTTGCCTTGCGCTACGGGCTGAAATTTATGCGAAAAAAGATTTACCTGTAACGTATTTAATGGTAAATTTGAAATGAGGCCTGCTTAACCTCATTTCTTAAGATGATGTGCCTGCTACGCTGTAGTGGGCATTTTTTATATCATTTGGAGCGTAGAATTAAGCAAAAAAACACCGCCGCTAAGCTAGTTTATTTTTTCATCACGTTTTTGCTGAAAAGTTAGGCCTAATTGGGCTATAATAGTCATGTTAACTACATTACGAAAGCGGGGGAAGTATTATGTTACAAGAATATCGCAACATATTAGTGCCCATGGATGGTTCTGACGAAGCTGAGCTGGCGTTGGAAAAAGCAATCGCGGTTGCTAAACGGAATCAAGCGCACATTGATCTTTTAAATATTCTCGATACCAAACAGTATAGCTATAATTATTCTGGTTTAATTGATGGCGACGTCATCTATAAAATGTCTGAAGACGCACAAAAGTATTTGGAAGATGTCGTAAAAAAAGTTAAGGAAGCCGATGGTTTCGAAGATATCGCGATCCATGTTCGTTTTGGCAGCCCCAAAACAGTGATTGCTCAAGATTTTCCAGCGGAACACCATAACGATTTGATCATGATCGGCGCTACTGGCTTAAACGCAATGGAACGTGTCTTGGTCGGTTCAGTAACTGAATACGTTAACCGCCACGCTTTACCCGACGTATTAGTTGTTAAAACCAAGCTTGATAATCATACATCATTAGAGAAATAACAAAAAAAGCAAGTTAGTCCACAATTTGTGTGGGTCAACTTGCTTTTTATATTCCAGAAATTAATTCATTAATTACGTCGAATACTCGACTCGATTACGCCGAAAACGTAAGAGATGATCGCCACTAAAACGCTGACTAGCAGCAAAGTTGCAACCGCGCTTAGCAAAGTTAATGCCCAAGGCAATCGTAATGTTGCCAAAATCCCAAGCACTAACGCTAAACAGACGACGGTCGCAAGGACGATCTTCCATTTGGTCTCCATCAATAAAGCCACCTTTACTTTTTTACCGGGCAGTTCCAAAAACAAAGGTAAGCTTAGCATATTCAAGAGTTTCATGCAAAATCACTCTCATCTGCCCCACAGAAATGAAATCAATGCGCCATCGACTACTGGATTATTTTGATGTAATCGACTATGTTCCGCATTGGGACCGTTCACTTTTTGCGTCTGGTAGCTGGCCGCACGCTTAACCACTAAATAACGCAGTGACTTGGCCGAAACCAGCGTCACCACTTTATCTGAGGCTGTCCCATCCTGCAGATCACCATAGATATTCAGTACTTTGGTTTGGCGGGGAAAATGTTGCTGTAGCCGTTCAAGACGCACATACTCAGGATGCACGATCAGCGGCGAACCGTCAGCTAACAACTTATTTTGGTGTGGCCGATCCGTCCAAGTTGTCCCGTCAGCAGGATGAATCGCTACCGGGTGGCCAACAATGCCATCAAACGGGCCAGCGATCGCAATTAATTTGTTTAGTCGCGGAAAATCCTTTCGTTGCCCAGCTTGCATGCCATAAGCAACCACAGCGTAGGCGCCCATTGAATGACCGACCAGATTAACTTGTTTGATCTGATAGCGTTGTTTTAAATCGCGCATTAGCTTAACTAGCCAGCGGGTATATTGAACCTCGCCAGCCCGATTATTGCTAAAAATCACCTGGATCATTGGGTTGCGCTGATTTTTTCGCCAGTAACCACTATAAATCAGTTTGCCTTGAGGATTCACGGTCACCGTCAGCACTTTTTTGGCGGCACCAGCTTCTTCAGCGGCAGCAATCATTTGATCAGTCGAGTGCGCCGTTCCTCGCCAACCGTGAACAAACACAGTCGGTGTCGGCGAGCTTAAATAGCGCGCATTTTGCTGCTGGCGTTGATACCAAGTCAACAGTAAGGCAGCCAGACAGAATGTACCAAATAAACCGATCACCCAAAGCCGCCACTTTTTCATTGCGTTCCCACCTGTTCATAGTTCTTAGGAATTATTTACTGCAGTCCAGGCATCAGCCAAAGTTGCTGCCTGCTCGTTTTAAGCTGTTCAAACAGTATCATCACCATCAAGGGTATCATAATCCCCACTATGACTAAAAGCAACCACTGCCCATTAGTTACCGGTTCAAAAATCGCAAAAACTAATTTATGCAAATACATAATGATCATCGTATGTTTGCCAATAAAAGTCAGACCAGCAACTAACGGCGTATATTGTAGCCAATAAGCAAGCATAAAAACAGCGCTGCACAAAATTAGCGGTAACGCTAGCGCTAATATTTGGCTAGTGATCTCGTGAGATTTGAGATATAAGTGTAAGTTGATCACGCCTAGTTGTTGCGCCATAATACCCGCACTACTCAACGCCACGATCACGCCTAGCCACCAATTAGAATTTAAATGTTGACGCTGATAACGAAAAAGCTCCCGACCGGCGTACATATAAAAAAGTGCGCACAAGGCAACGTCGGCATCCCCGGGTAACGAAAACCCGAATAAAGCGACCGAGCTCGAATAGGCCGTCCCGACAAAAAAAGCGGCGGTTACAATTAACCAGCGTAACCAATTTTGCGGCACAAAAGAAATAATCAGAGTCAACAACGTGATCGCCAGTAAATAAACCGTCATATACCAAAATGCACTGAGGATGCCATTTAGATGCGTCCCGCCATACAATAGATCACTTAGACCCTGAAGTAATCCCTGCCAGCGTTGAGGTGTTATCCAAGCACTAACAATAGTCAAAAATAACCCAAAGCAAAAATATTCACGTAACAGTGGCCATAATTTTTGCTGCACAAAAGGCTTGAATTGGCCAAACTGTAACGGCCGCAAAAAAAAGCCACCGATCATAAAGAATAACGGCATATGCCACCAATATAAAACTTTATAAAACGTATCGTGTTCAGGATATGCGTGACCGATCACTACCGCGATGATGCCCAGCGCCTTGGCAATATCGATCCATACAATGCGTCGTTTTCCAGCCATCGAATAACTCCTTCCTTATTGTTTTCATTACTTAATATTGTAAACCCTAAATTTGAATGAACCATGAAAAAAATACCATTATTTTCAGCTGATTACGCCAATATGCTTGTCACGCCGATAAAGGTTCGGCTTATTTTATAAATTAGTAATTGACATTCTTAAAAATTAAATATAAACTAATCAACATTAAAACTAAATGAAATACAAATGTGAATTCAATCGAGGAGTACGCGTTAGGTAATGCCGCAGAAAGTATCGTTGCTGAGAAGATACCCTACCTAACACTAAAAGTCATTGAACATGCAATCTTTACGAGGATCGCTGGTTAACTACCAATATCAAGTCTAAACGTTTGCTTATAAACGCTTATTGAGCAATGTCATGTCAGTGATATTGATAATTCAGGTGGTACCGCGTAAATCGCCCTGTAGAGTTAAAACTCTGCAGGGCTTTTTTTCATTTAAAATTAATGTTTTTAACATAATTAATTGCTAAGTAGAGAAGTAGAGAAAGGGAGATTATTATGCATTATGGAATTATCGGCGCTGGCGCCATGGGTTATCGCTTTGGTGTATTGTTACAAGAAAACGCTGGGGTCAAAGTTGATTTCATCGATACTTGGCAACCAAATGTAGAGAAGGTCCGCGAACAAGGCGGTGTTTATGCCGCACGTAACCATGAGGATCGCCACCTAGTACCAATCGATATTTTTTATCCTGAAGAATATAAAGCACAGCCAGACGCATGGATCATTTTCGTTAAGCAAATGCAATTAGCTGACGTTTTAAAACGTTGTGCGCCATTATTCAATGACCAACAGATCGTCTTTTCTGCCATGAACGGTATGGGCCATATTGATAAAATTCGCGAATATTTCGCTGATGACAAAGTTATCGGCGGTACAGCGATGATCGCCACAGTCTTAAATGGCCCTGGAGATGTTGATTTCATTGGCGAAGCCGGTAGTGGTGAAATGCATATGGCAAACTATACTGAAGCGATCAATCCGCAAATCAAAGCCGTTGCTGCTGACTTTAAGGCAGCTAATTTAAACCCGATCGTCACTGATAACTTCATGGGCACTTTAATGGCGAAAGTCGTCTTTAACGCTGTGGTCAACACACTATGTACCCTATTTGAATTAACGATGGGTCAATTCATTGAATATCCCGGTGTCAAAGACATGGCCACTCAATTGATGAATGAATCCTATGATGCCTGCGAACGCGCTGGTATCCAAATGATTTCCACTCGACAAGAAGAAATTGATTCCGTCGATTATGTTAGCCGCGTCGGCAATCCATTACACTACCCATCCATGTATCAAGATTTCTCTAAAGGCCGCCCAACTGAAGTTGACTATATCAATGGCTACATTGCTAAATTAGGTCGTGATCATGATTACGTCTGCCGCACCCATGAATTCATTACTCATGAAGTTCATTTAGCCGAAATGATGCGCAAATATAAAAAAGCTTAATTTTTCACTCAGGGGCGCAAAAAATGGCTCCCTCTAAAGTTTAGCTAGGCAGAGTCAGTTGGCTTTCATTCCGGCACCAGCAGGCAATGGCTGAACATTCAACTATTGATTGTTTAAGCATTAAAGTTAGTGGTAATTAGAACGTAAAATACCGGTAAAACAGTTGAAAGGCTGTTTTACCGGTATTTATATGCGCATATAACCGACTTTAAAACGATGGCTCACTAATCAATCCTAATTGAGCGCCGAGTTTACAATTGAAGTGCAACACCCAATGAACTAGACCAACTATAGACAAAAAGGCCATGAAGACCTATTCTTATAATCGCCAAGAAAATAAGAGAGTAGGTGCCTTCATGACCCAATCCCAGAGTACCATGTCTAGCCATTAT
>NZ_RHOE01000008.1 GCF_003946385.1 Loigolactobacillus zhaoyuanensis | reverse complement strand
CCAAGGAATCCAAGACGCGCTTAACCACCGGCCACGTCGGAGCTTGAACTACAACTGCGCCAGTGAACTATTCATTGATTTAGATGATTAACTATACCAATTTATAAGAATAGGTCGATACTGTTGCACTTGATTTGACAATTTGGGATTTATATTAGATTAAGAAATTATTGATTTTTAAATAAAATATTTGTAGTCATTTTTTAATTCTTTTCATACAGAAAAAGGCGCCCAAATGGACGCCTTTTTGCGTTGAACTAATTACTCAGTGGCATCGGCTTTTTCAGCGTCTTCGCCACCGAAAATTGGTGTGACTGTCCGTTCAACGTACTGTGCTTTGATCGGCAAAGCGTACGGATTGCAGGCTTCGACTTCAAACATTTTCAGGTCGGCGATGGTTTGCATCGCCGTTTTGACCGTTGTTTCTGCCAAAGTCTGGGCGGCGTAATTCAACCGCATGTGCTTGGTTTTGCCGTTTTCGCTTTTGAATTCCATATCAAGTTGTTTCATGGGAAAGCTCCTCTCTGTGTTGGGATAGGGAATGAAATGTGCTGAGTCTGCCGCGGAACTTACGCTGGGGCGAGCGTGGGTTTGTGGTGCGGCTCAGATGGAAACTGTGTGGCTGCACTCTGCTAGTTAGTTGAAACGTGCTAAATTAGGCAGACTTTTCCGCTCAGCTACGCTATGAGAACGAGCCATTTCATGTCTCTTATCTCCTAGCTAGGCTGATACTCAAAGTCTAGCGCCTAATTTACCACTCTAACCAAAACGTGCTTAGCAGTGCAACTCCCTCCGCCTAGCTACGTTAGCTAAACTGTCTGCTGACGCAGCCAATTCATCTAACTAGGCTATGCTCGGGAGCTGAGCGCACTGCAAACCACTCTAATCGAAACGTGCGATGAAGCGCAGATTCCTGCGGTTAACTACGCTAGGCCAACTGTCTGCTGCGCAGCCAATTCGTCTAGCTAGGTTAATCCTCAGAATCTCCCGCACTTCATCCCACTCTAACCCACGTAGTCGTGTCGTTCGTATGTCACGGCGACTGCGCCGGTGTAGCCTTCTTCGGCGAGTTCAGCGATGGCGGTGCCGAACTTGTCGAATTGGTCAGTCGTTGTGCCTTCTTTGATGTTGACGAACTTGTGCGTCGCTTCACCGTCGATGTCGTCGCCGACTGTTTTAATTTCTAGGTTAGTTTTTTCCCAAACCATGTGATGACCTCCTCATCATTATTAAAGTAGATTTCTGTGACCAGAAATCAGGATCTTCCGGAACGGATGTCCTTCCTCACTACGTTGCGAAAAGCGCAACTAGTCGGACAGGCTCCTCATCAATTTTAGTGTGGATTTCTGTTGCCAGAAATCAAGATTTTCCGGAACGGATGTCCTTCCTCGCTATGTTGCAAGAAGTGCAACTAGTCGGACAGGCTCCTCATCAAATTTAGTGTAGATTAACTCATTTTGAAGGTGCAAATGCGGCCGCTATTTTACCTTCTATACTAGTCTCGATTGAGCGGGCGTTTTAGTGCCATATTTGCGTCACTTTTTTAAAATAAGTTTTTAAAACGCGCTAGATCAGGCTTTCCAGCGTGATAAATTAGTGCTTGATTAGCTAGTAATTGAGAATTGCTATCAATTACTAGCAATTTTCTCGTGTTAATTGTTCAATAGTTGTGCGAATTTTTTTCTGAAAGCGGAAGACGGTGCGTCGGCTAACGTTTAATTCGCGGCAAATATAGTCGAGCGGTAGTTCGCAGGCGTAAGCCAGTTCTAAGAAGCGGTACTCTTCGGCGGTGAGGCGTTTTTTGAGTGCGTCGGCTAAGTCGACTAGCTCAAAATTGGAGTCGATATAGGCGCTTGCTTGAACGGTTGGCGCGTAACTGGCTTGGTTGTTAGTGTGATAATTCTCATGGCGCAATTGATCAACGAGTTGGCAATACATCCGGACGTAGAAGAAGGCTTCGCGGGATACTGGATCGGTGGGGAGTTTGTTGGCGAATTTTTCTTCCAGGGCTACGTAGATCAGTAGGCAATCCTGGAAATAGTCTTCAAAATTAGGGTGCTTTTGGGTGATGCCGGCGCGGTTTAAGACGCTGTAAATGAGTTTACTGTTGGCTAATGCGGTTTTAAATGTCATGGGAACACAACCTTTGATTTAGTTTGTGTCCCAGGCCTAGGACGAAATTAATATACAATTGGTGCGCTGAAATCAACAAATCACAAAAATCGAAAAATGGTCACGCGTTTAATTGCGAATTTCGCCAAGTCGGCGTTTTTGCATTATAAATGTGTGACTTTTTAGTGGCAGCTAATTAAATTTTTATTTAATGTGAATGCGTTTTCACAAATACGCTGATTTATGGTATTTTATTAATGCATACTATAAGTGTAAGTGTGTGAATTTTCAGTTGGAGGCGGTTTGATGGAACAATTTGGTGATTCAGTGGTTAGTTTTGATCTGCAGCATGAACAAGCGTATGCCGATAGTGGGGCGGCAGAATTTTGTAAATACTTTGAGCCCAATGAAAACACGGTTTATGTGGCTAAGTTGCCCGACAAAGTTAAGCATGGCTCGAAGCGGTATGTGACTGGTTTATACGGCATCAACGGCAAGGTGATCTATTGTGAGGAGTCGACGTGTCAAATTATGCGGCGTTTCAGTCGGTCGGCAATTTATAGCTATGAGCTTTCAAAATGTTTGGGTAAGCACCTTAATTTGACTAATTATCCGTACTTTTGTGGGCAGCAATCGTTTGCGACCGAGGATAGTCCGCGGCGGGGCACGCCCACCGGCTGGATCTGCAGTCAATGGTACCGTGGCGCTAAGACGGTCGATGGCGCCACGTGGGTCATTTTCAAGCGCGGTCAGCAGCAGGTGCAGGTGCGCGCGGACATCAAGCGTGATTCGCTGCACTATCAATTGGGGTTGATCCGTTTTGCGCTTGAACGTGCGCAAGATATTCTTTGGCGCAAAATGAGCTATCTAGGTAAAAAGGTAGAATTTCAAATCAGTGTGCAAAGCCATTTACCGAGTTTGGCGCCGATCGATCAGCCAACCGTGCCGACTGTGCAACAAATGCGTGAGTGGCATATCAGCGACTATGGTCAGCAGATCACCCGGGAAATTGCGGGTAACGAAGGCATTCCGGAGAAAAAGTTGACGCATTATGCTAAGAAACAACTGAACCCAGAATTTCGGCGCCGCTAGCATTTACGGCAAGGTAATGACCCGTTTGCGTTTGCGTAAAATAGATTTTACGGGTACGTAAGACCAGCTCTACGTTTGCGTAAACCGAGTTGCAAAGTTAAATCAACAAGGCCAAAAGTAGCAATAAAAAACTTTAAGTTAGAAACCGCGTCGGAATGGGATCCGATGCGGTTTTTTAAATTTTTTTAAAAAAGTTTGGCACTATTTGGGTCGCTCAAACGAGACTAGTATAGAACCAAAAAAAACGCACCAAGTTTTTACGGGACTAATTATGCTTAGGAGTGATTTTATGGAACCCATGTTGGCGATCCCGATAAACCTATTTCAGGAACCCGGATGGATACAGCTGGATAAAGCAACGACGAAGATCCAATGGCGCAACATAATGGCGGTCTGGAACGCCTTACTTTTTCATGCGGCTAAGTTGAATCACGCGGGCTTAGTTTACAAAACGCGCGACCAGCCACTGGCAATGCTGACCATAGCTAAATGGGCTAAGATCACCCATTCCGAACTGATCCAACCCTTGCTGCATTTATTACAAACTAACCAGCAAATCAGCGCCACCGCTGCCGGCCATTATCAAATCTGCCACTGGGAACGCTTTGTCGTGGTCGACGCCGACAATTACGCCGGCCTAGTCAAATTCTACGACCCCAAGCAACCGCAGCCGACCCGCACGCCACCGCCGCAGTCGGCAACTGGGCCTGCCAGCGTCACGCCACTAGCGCTGCAGAAATACACCCCCGAGCAGCGGACCAAGCTAGCGGCGACCAGCGCTAAAATTTTAGCCTACCTGCAGCAGCAGTCGGGCAAGCAATTTGAGAACGCGGTGGCGACGCAGCAATTATTAGCCGACTTGTTCGATTCAAAAGTGACGGTCAAGCAGATCAAGCAGGTGATCGACTGGAAATGTAAGGATTGGTACGGCGGCGATTTTTGGAAGTTTGTTCGGCCGCAGACTTTATTTGGACCGAAGTTTAAGCAGTATTTGTTGGAGGCGCCACCGCCACCTCACGTGCAGCCAGCCGCGCAGTTGACCCGGGCACAATATCTACGTGATCTATACCAACTAAGCTGTGGCGACGTGGCTATGGTGTTGGCGCGGGCGGCGGATGAGCAAGTTGAAGTGACTAAAACAGAAGTGGAGGCAATTGGACATGAGCTTGGATACTAACGTGGTGCACTATTTGTTGCACCATCCAGAGGCGATCAAAACGGTGAGCATTGAGCCAGTTTGGTTTAGCGGCAAAAGTTGTCGCGAGTTTATTGAATTTATGGTGACTGATCAGGGACCGTACCGGGATTTTGTTGAGCTACAGCGGCGCTTTCAGGCGGCGTACCCGCAGGCGTTTGAAGCGGCTGATTGGCAAGCCTTCGAGCAGCCGTGTGCGGCGGAACAACTTTTCGTGGATAGTGTGCAGGCGCAGCATTTCTGGTTCGTTCAGGGCAACACGCAAATGGCGGCTCAAGCATATTTTGCCACGCCTAGTTCTGAAAATTTAGTTGAGTTGCAGGCGCAAAGTCGCCAATTAATGGCGTTGAACGAGCCGCCGTCACCGACTAAATCGATCACCGAGCACGGCGCTAATTTAGCGGCTTGCCTGGCGTTGCCGCAGCCGGTCGGCATCAAAACATTTGCCAACGTGGATCGGGTGTTCAACGGCGGTTTGCGCGGCGGCATGCTGTGGACCATCGGCGCGCGGCCTGGCGTGGGGAAGTCGGCCTTTGCCTTGAATCTGATCGAGCAGGCGGTGAAGTATGCGCCGGAGTTGACGGTCGATCTATTTTCTCTAGAAATGACCGCCAGCGATAATTACCAGCGGATCTTAGCCTGTGAAACTGGCGTGGCGGCCGGCAAATTCACCAATCCGTATCAAATGAGTGCCGCCGAAAAGCAGCAGGTCCGCGCCGGCATCAGCAAGCTGGATCAGCAGCACTTGTATTTGCATGATAAGCTGCTGATCTTGCCGCAGATCATTAAAACCATCCGCGCTCACGCCGCCCAAGCCGCGCCGGGACAATACTTGGCGGTGATCGATTATTTACAGATCATCAGCCTTGATCGGGTGGCGGCGCGCAGTGACCGGCGGCTGGAGGTCGAAGCCATCACCCGTGAACTGAAATTACTGACCAACGAGCTGGATCTGCCGATCATTTTATTCTCACAATTGAACCGCGAGCTAGAAAAGCGCGTCGATCGCACGCCGCAATTAGCCGACCTGCGCGAATCCGGCAGCATTGAGCAAGACTCAAATACGGTCAGTTTTTTGTATCCCGTTAGCACCGACGAAGAACAGCGGGCCGAGCGCCATTTGAACCTGATTTTCCGTAAAAATCGCTCTGGCCAGCTGGCTGAATTAGCCTTCAGCTTCATCCCCAGCCAAATGCGCTTCACACCGCAGTTAGTGCAGGACACGCCAGTTGCCACCGGTGACGGTCAGGTGAACATGCAAAATGACGTGGTGCCAGCGGACGTCCGCGGACGATAAAAAAATTTAAAGGAGGTGAGACCGATGCTTGAAACCATGCCAGTTAGTAACGCGAAAATGCACCTGAACCGCCTAGTTCGCGAGCTTGATCGCACAGATGGCGCGCTAGTGATCCGCAATATGCGCACCAACGATTGTGTCGTTGTATTGGCGGCACATAAGTGGCAGCCGGAACTAGAACAGTTGCTGGGCCAGGAGCTAACGCTTTAAGTTGCTTTTCTTTAACTGATCAATAGGAGGGATTCAATGACTGATTTAGGATCACCGCAATTGCCGGCGGCACGCTACGATTTTTTAGGGCGACCGCTGCAGGCCAGCGACAAGGTTTGTTGTTTGGGTCAGCTTTTGTACCGGCAGGCAGATGCCGCCGAGTTTTTACAATTTTTACAGTACTTGTGTCTGAACCAAGCAAGCGCCGCCGGCATCTTGCGCTTGCTAGGCGCGCGGCAGTTGGTGGCTGCCGAGTAGAGTGCTAGCCGCAAACGAAGTTAATTGAGCAAAAACGATCAGCGCCAGCAATTATTGTGGCGGTGATCGTTTTTTTGAGAAAGTAAAAAATAAGGCGGTGTTTTTTGCGTAGATTATAGATATAGGGAGGTGCTCAGGCTGTATAGCGTTAATACTTGAGCTAAATTTGAGAAATAAATTAGGTCAATGATCGGTTTTAAACGCATATATGCTATAATGATTATGAAAATGCCGCAGTTTCGTTCTTATATTAATAGCAATGGTAAAGATGAATTTAAGGAGTTTTATCAGCGGCTGCCCGTGGCTGATCAGAGAAAGCTTGCTGCTGCGATCATGATCACAGAAGAAAAGGGCCTTGTGATCGCTAGTCGTTTAGAAATTATAAAGAAGCTTGAGCACAACTTGTTTGAGTTACGCTCGCAACGCGGTAGTAATATTCAGCGTGCGCTCTACTTTCACGTTGTTGACGATCATTATGTGATCACACATGGATTTACTAAGAAGACACAAAAAACGCCACGACGTGAAGTGGAACACGCCAAAACTATTCGTGCAGAATTTAACCGTAGAAAGAAGGTCTAATTATGGCAAAAGAATTGACGCATACTGCCAGTGTTGATGACTTGATCAAAGCTAGTCTGGAAAATCCAGCGTTTCGCGAGGGCTTTTACACGGAGTATAATCAGCTTGCTAGTGCCGCTGCATTAATTGAAGCGCGGCAGATGGCTGGGCTGACCCAACAAGAGCTAGCCATGCGAGCTAAGTTGCCGCAAACCACGATCGCACGGATTGAGCGCGGTCACAATACGAGCATTGCCACATTGACCAAGTTGGCTAATGCGTTAGGCAAAAAAGTAACGGTGACGATCACTTAGTGGGCAACCAGCTGTTGTTGCAACACCACTTTGCCTTCACCACCGCGCATGCTATACTGAAAAGCAAACGTTCACAAACTAGTGTAGTGGAGGCAAGTTATGGAAAATGATCTAAAAACCTTACAGCACGATTTGACCGCGCTGATCGATGGTCTGGATGGCCAGCTGTTTAAGCCGATTTTTGCGCGTCTGACCGATGTTTACGTAACCGGGATGTCCCTAGGCGTCGAGGCGGCGTATGGTTATTTTATCGCCCAGGATCAGGGCATCCCAATGGCCGAATTAGCGACCACGATCCCTGATTACACGCGGACGATGCAGGCGCAAGTCTTGCGGATCTATCGCACCTTGAAGGACCGCTTGCAAAATGAAGATTCACCCGATTATGCGTTGATGGCTGCCCGGTTGCGTGGCCAAATTTTAGCTGATCCTAAGTTAGCGCCTTGGGTAGCGGCGGAACGGTTGACCACAATTGACTTTGGCAACAAAGATCTGCTGGATATTTATTTTTACGGCTACTGGTACGGCTTCAAGATCAGTTTCTTGACCGCACTGACCCAAAATAATGACATTTATCGGCAGCAGCCAGTGGCGCCCGATGCTAGCAACGACTTGGTCGAGCAACTGGCAACTTATGAGATCGACGCGCAGTACCGTTTTACCTTGAAAAATGACGCCGCATTGACGACGACGTATTATAATATTTTAAACGGGCCGTTTGTGTGACCGCGCTGAATAGGGTGTTGTGGGTGGCTACTTTGGCTATTTCCCGCGGCGCCGTTTTTTGGTAAAATAAATGAATTCCGGAAAAAAACGATAGGTGGCGTTTGTAACATGGATCCGTATCTCGACACATATGCCAACTGGTATCCCAGCGATTACCAAGTCGGCGCTTATCCCCGCAGCAACGGCGCGCGCCAGTACACCGAAACGGAACGTATGGAAATTTATCGCACGCTGACCACGGCCCAGCGCAACGTGGTCAACGACTACAAACGCCGCCAGATCAGCTCGGCGATGCTGAATATCAGCTACATGCGCGACGCCGAGTGGGTGTTCGTGCAGCGCAACGTCGACCCTGATTTCGTCCGCGGCAAGCCGGCCAAGTATCACTGCATCTGCCACCGACCACTGAAATATCAGTTCGTGCTCCAAGCCCGCAGCGACGCCACAATAGTCAAAAAGCTAGGCATCAAGCACTTTTCTGATCACTTAGGCATCCCATTGAAAGTCGTCAACGAGATCCAAGCCGGCGTCCATAAAATCGACCTGGCGTTTGATGAATTATTGTGGCTTAAGCGCCAGCGTTACAGCTTTCCAACCAGTCTGTGGCGGCGCTATGTTTATGCGCACTTCATCAATAATCAGTTAGCCGTACCGTACAAAATGAATCACCATCTCTGGCTGCGTTTGCTGGACTTCAAGCAAGCGGATATGCCGATCTTCACTCTGGATCACGCCACCGTGCTGAATGAGATCGCGCAGATCGACCAGCTAGCGGACGCCGCGGCGCAGCCATTGGCAGCACCGCACCAGGAGACCTTTGAGCATTATCTAGCTGATGTGCAGGCATATTCTAAATTGCCTTTGTTTAAGTTCGCCAACTTTTGGAACGCCAGTAGTCAGCCGTTTTTAACCAAATGGGCGCTGGCGCATGACGCCCAGCCGGGGGACTTTTATTTCCGTCAGTTGTTGCAAGTTTTGCAAACGCCCAGTCGCTGGAAATATTCCTGGGCCACATTTCCGTTTAAGGCTGGCACTAAGCTAGTCCAGCCGGACGTTTCCCAGTACATGGCGCAGTTGGCGCAGCGCTATCCATTAGATGAAAATTTCTTCAACGAATTACCGCTATTTTTCCGGCGCGGCTTGCGTCAAGCTTTGCGCGAGCAAAAAGCGGCGGCTAAACCTGCACCGACCACGGTTGCGCCACCACGGCCGGTAGCACCAGCGCCGCAGCAATACGCCAGCCATGCCGCCGCGTTGCAACTTTACAATCAGTGGCGAAGTATCGCGCCGGCTGCGCAAGCGGACGCCTTCGCCCAATTTCAGTTGTTAGTGCAAGACGATCTAGCGCCGCAGGTAGCTGGACAGCTGAATTCAGTGTTTTTTGATAAACTATTTAATCTTTTGCTAACGCTCAATCCGCTTAACGCCGCCCAGACTAAACAACCGCTGCAGCAATTACTGCAGCGGTCTGCGGTGGCGGAAACTAATTTAGCCGCACAACTGCTGGCCGCCACCACGGCATATCAGCGCACCGCTGACTTTGCCGCAAGTTTTAGTGCAGTACCGGCACCATTTTATGCAGAATTGGCCCAGCGCTTCGCTTATTTGACCACCCTTGAATGAAAAATAAGCTGGTTAACGTGAAATTACGGTTTTTTCTGAAGTTTGTCTGTAAGCATAGTTGGTGAGCTTACATTCCGGCGCCAGTGGACGGAACGAGTGGGCGCGTTGGCGAGCTAATTTTTCCTGAATAAATACAAAGGCGGACGGAAAAATGGATCTCGCCAGCCACGCATAGTTCTAAATGGCACAGACCACCATTAAGAACTATCGACATATCTGGTCCACTGGCGACTCCATTCCAGCAGGCAATGGTTGAACGTTCAATTGTTGGTTGTTTAGGTGGCAAACTTAGTGATGATCAGAACACGAAAACACCGGTAAAACAGTTTAAAGCTGTTTTGCCGGTGTTTTTATGCGCATATAATCTACTTGAAAACTGCGAATCGCTAACAACTGCCGATTAATCCTAATTGAACTAACTAAGACAATTAAACTAACTAATTAAATAGTGTTCTAAAACTGCCAAGGTGGAATGGAGGCGCTGGCGTATCACTGTCGCTCGTTCTTAATAACACTATTTACAAGTATCACAATTAGTACTTATTTGCTAAACAGAACTTGCTTCCCGTTGTCGATTGGACTATTGCCAAAGTGCGGCAAGTCCAAGTCGCAGCTGTGTCGATGGTACTTGGTGACTGAATTGTGGTCGCCTAGTACCATGCGCCACTGTCGCTCGTTCTTATCAACTAAGTTCGACAAGTATCTCAATTAGTACTTATTCGCTAAACAGAACGCTCTTCCCGCTGTCGATTGAACTAAGGCAAAAACCGCCAAGTTCAAGTCGCACGCGTTCCATACGCCAGCGCCGGAATGGAACCAAACTAAATCCGTTTACGCGTTAATATTACCGCCCGATTTCAGCAAGAATTCAAGTATTTCTGTACTATAATTAAGCGCCTTAAGTTCGGGCCCGAAATTGGTGACGGCACTGCGGACAGGTGATTTGAATTTTGCCTTTGCCACGGGGGATGCGGATCCGCTGGTGGCAACTTTTACAAGTGAAAAAACGATATTGCTTGCGCTGCTGCCATTCACGGTAACGGCGCCGCAGTGGTTTCGTCACCCAATTGGTGTGCTGCTGGAATTTAGTGTTTTCAGCGGCGCGCTGATAAATTTTGCGGGAAAAGATCCGCCAATAAGCGACCACCAACACTAGCAGGCCCAGCAGATTGAGCCAAGTCGTGTGCACAAATAGGGTCAAGAAAATCAGCAGCAGTCCGACCGCCATTAAAAATTTATTCAAACTATCCATGATCCCGTAACGGCCGCGCATAAACGCCGCGACCTTATAAAGCCATTTTGGTGGTTGTTTCAATTGTCTCAGCCTCACTTTTAATTTAGATAGTATATTTGAAAAAACAGAGCGGCGTTAGCGTTGTCTGCTTTTCCAGCATTGATCACTCTATACTATGCCAAATAAAAGTAAAAAAGTCATCGGTCGAAAGCCGCAGAATTCAAAAATTAACCGGTACAGACGCATCGTGTTTGCGTCATTTTCCAACGGCAAAAAGTCCAACTTCATAGTTGGACTTTTTGGCATCTTTTAGTTAAATCAACTTAATCGGCACCGGTCTGCATGATCTTGGTGTCAACATAATCGGCGGGGGTCAATAGGCTGCTACTTTGCTTCAACAAGCCTAATTTAACAAAATTATTTTGTTGGGTGGTGTACAGCTTCAGTAACGCGCCATTTTTAGCCATCGTTTTGACTTCTTTGGCGGTGTACAGCTTGATCACTGACTTCAATTGGGTTTTGATCGAGCTGGTGCTAACGCCTAACAATTTAGCCGTCCATTTAGCGGTGTTGCCGCCTTTGACCCGGTAATCCATTGCCTGGTACATCGCGGTGTCGAACTTCTTGATCAGCGCCGAATTTTTACTGGCGAAGCGCTTAGTCACGACCCACGAGCTGACCGACGGCATTTTAGTCAAATAATCGTTGTCGCTGGCCAAGGTGACGGCGTTACTGCCGAGTTTGCTAGTGATCGTGTCGGTGCTAGGCGACCACGCCGCCGCAGCGTCAACTTTGCCGGCGGTCATTGCCGTGGCGATGGCGGCAGCACTCATGTTGACGATGGTCACATCCGACTCGCTTAAGCCGGCCGATTCCAGCGCCGTGTCGAGAATGACCTGACTGCTAGTACCGCTGACTACCGCGACTTTTTTACCTTTGAGATCCTTGATGCTGGTGATGCCGGATTTCTTGTTGGCAATCAATTTATCGCTGGTGCTCAAACTATCGAACAGCACGACTTTGGCTTGTCCTTTGGCGAGCGCCGTGTGCGCGCCAGTGCTGATCTGACCGAAATCAATGCTGCCGGACTTCATCGCCGCCAAAATCGACGGTCCATCTTGGAAGGTGACCAACTTGACCTTTAAGCCTTGCTTTTCAAAATAGCTGGCTTCCTTGGCCACCGCGACTAAACTCGCGCTGTTCACGTTAGCCATATAACCAATTTTTATCGTTGTTGTTTTAGTTGATTGGCTGGCCGAATTTTTGCCGCAGCCAACCATGATCACGGCCAAAAGCATTACGATCAGCAATTGCCACCAATGTCGTTTCCGCAAAATTACCACGTCCTTTTTTTATAATGTTGTTAGCATAAAGGGGGTAACTTAAATTCAGCTTAAGCGCGGACGGCGAAATGAAAAATCGGAAAAGAAACGTATATTCAGCGTGATAAGTTTATGTAAAAGGCTGAATACGTTTCTATTTATAGGGTGGTAGTATCAGATTGGAAAAGAGCGCTGACGACTAGTGAATTGATCCGGCGTATTTATGAAATTTTGACTAAAGTTAATTATTATATGTTTAAACTACGCAAAATAACTGATTTATTTTTTTAAATTTATCAATTGCGGACAGTCTGGCAGAAGTGTCCGGTTGGGCTTGAATTTTAAATTTAACGCTTTATACTAGAGGCGTAATGTAGTTTAAGGATATTGATTATCGCTTTTTCAGAAAAATTCTCCCTTAGCTATTTTTACAAGCAACTGGCAACAGGATCAATTAAAACGCAAGTAAGAAGGGAGTCAGCAGCATGAATAAAAACTCAGTTTATTGGGGCGTCACAGTCGGTTTACTAGCAGCTGGTGTTTTGTATCTTGCTAAGAAGACTGGATTCTTTGAAGACGACCGTCATTTATATGACGAATTTGAATCGCGTTAAGCACCGACTTAGTGCGATATTTCCAAGTCAGGCCGGCGGTCAAACGCAGTAATTATTTTGCCAGTCAGACGAATTTAACGTAAACGTGTTGCTAAAAGTCACGCTTGATGCTTTTTCCAGCACACGCTAGTTAATTATTGGAGGAAACGATTATGCGAAAAAATAAAGCTGTTATGATCGGTGCCGGCTTAGCTAATATGGCCGCTGCCGTTTACTTGATTCAAGAAGGTCACTGGAATGGCGATCAGATCACGTTCTATTCACTGGATGACCATGGTTCTAACGATGGTGCGCCCACTGATTCAGTGACCGACGAATATTGGAACAAGAATCATCCCATGGAAAATCGTAAAGGTTACGTTGCCCGTGGCGGCCGCATGCTCAATTATCGGACTTACGTTGATTTAATGGATCTGTTGGATCGCATTCCTTCCGCCACCGAACCGAATATGACAGTCGCCGAGGATACCCACGATTTTGACGCCAAGCATCGGACCTTTGATAAGGCGCGCTTGCTAGAAGGCGGTAAGGGGATCGTCAATGGTAGTCACCTAGGCCTGAATAATTCGGATCGGCTGCATTTAACTAAGTTGATCATGATGCCGGATTCAGACGAAGAAAAGTTGGATAATGTGACGATCGCCCAGTACTTCAGCGATGATCCACATTTCTTTGGCACTAATTTCTGGTTCATGTGGGAAACGACTTTTGCTTTTCGAGTACAAAGTTCGGCGCAAGAATTACGCCGCTATATGCACCAAATGATCTACGAATTTACCCAGATCGAACATTTAGTTGGGGTCAACCGGACCCGCTACAACCAGTATGAAAGCATTATGTTGCCACTGGTCAATTATTTACGCGCTCAAGGCTGCCATATCGTTTTGGACCGTTTAGTTACCGATTGGGAATTTAAGGACACTACGATGCAAGATGAGATCACCGTCACCGGTTTAGAAATGCAAAACACCGTCACTGGTGACACTGAGCACGTTACGATCGATGATGATACCGCGGTGATCTTCACTAACGGTTCGATCACTGATTCGGCGACATTAGGCGATCTCGATACGCCAGCACCAGAAAATATGGACTATGGCGCCGCAGCTAGTCTATGGAAGAAAGCCAGCGAACATTTCTATGATCTGGGTAATCCGGATAAATTCTTCGCTGACCGCGCCGCCAGTGAGTGGACCAGCTTTACGCTGACCACTAAAGATCATCTGTTGTTAAATGAGATCACGCGGATCACGACGCAGGTGCCGGGCAACGCGCTGAACTCCTTTATTTCAACTAGTCCGATCACGGCGCTAGGGCATAAAGATATTAACATGTCGATCGTGGTCCATCATCAGCCACATTTCACCAGCCAAAAGCCCAACGAAACGGTTATTTGGGGTTACTTCTTGTATCCACGGCGCCGCGGCGAATTTGTCGACAAACCGTACATCAAGATGACCGGTAAGGAAATGGCGCAAGAGTTGATTGGGCAATTGTCCAAGGTCGATCCTGGTCCCGGCAATATTCGTGACCATGAAGCGGCGATCATGGACAGTATCATTAACAATATTCCTGTCCATATGCCATACGCCTCAGCCTTGTTCAATAATCGGGCTAAAACTGATCGGCCGAAAGTTATTCCGCAGCATTCGACTAATCTGGCGTTCACCGGTGAATTCGCAGAACAGCCTTACCAGATGATCTTCACTGAACAAAGTGCTGTTCGTTCTGGCGAGATCGCGGCTTATCACTTTGCCGGGATCCCAATGGCCAACTTGGTCAAAACGCCACGTTACGACAAAGATCTTAAGACCTTAGCCAAGGCGGCCAAGAAAATGTTTAAATGATAATTAGTCGCTTTTAACATTGATCTTGTCCCTTAGTACACTGGCTGAATAAGCGTACTAAGGGACTTTTTTTGCGTTACTCAAATGAAAAAGCCGGAACTGCGCCACAGCCATTAAATTTTGTGGTACCATTATTTTAGAGTTTTAAGCACGTTTTCATCGCAAAATAGCGATCAGCAGTGGCGGGTTATTTAGTGCCGCCAGCTGATGGGCCTGCCCAAGCGCGTAAAGATATCCTGTTTTGGACTAGGATCGCTGCTGATTGGCAGGTGAAATTTGCCGTTGATGGGATCACAACTAAGCCGCTACTGGATTGGTTGCGTCAGCAAAAGTGTGCCGATTATGTTGAAGGCGACTATTTTGGCAAGCCGCAGTTACCACTATTGCACGATTAAAACTGTTACTAGCTCACCGCTTTGGTGGTGCCAGTAACAGTTTTTTTATTGCTGCGCAGCTCGGTTTTAGCCAAAAATGATCAGCTAGCGATAATCATATAAAAAAAATACGAAAAAATGATAGGTAAATGATATAATTTAATCAATATATTCGGTCTATTTATTGACAGTTAGGTCAAACGTTAAAATAGGCGGTAAGTTGCTTGTGGCGGGCTGATTTTGCGCATTGCGCAAGCAAAGTTATTAATCACTGATTTAATAATAGGGGGAACTTGATTTAGATGGGGCCGAGACAAAAAACGCGGACACGGCAAAGTCCTGTGCGCACAGTTGCGGAGATCATTAGTGTGATCGTCATTTTAGCATTAGCGGTGATCAGCTTTATACCGCCGTTTCATGGGGAAGCAAAAACCGAATTAGACCATGGTGCACTGACCTATCAGGGCCAGATGGCGGAAAATAAGTTCGCTGGCCAGGGTAAATTAAAATTACGTGATCAAGATTATTATGTCGGCCAATTTAAGGCGGGCCGTTTTGATGGTCATGGTCGATTTATCTCCCACGCCGGCTGGTCGTTCCAAGGTGATTTTAAGCGGGGCACCCCTAGTGGCAACGGGGAATTGAAGCTGCAGGGGAAGACGTTGTATAAAGGATTAGTAAAGGATGGAAAATTAGTCGATGCGAATTAAGTGGTTTAGTCTAGTTCGGGTAACTGGATTAGCATTAGTGTTGTTGTATCATTTCTTTCAAACTAAATTTACTGGCGGCTTCATTGGCGTTGACGTTTTTTTTGCGTTTTCTGGTTTTTTGATCACCGCGCTGATGGTCGACGAATTTGGCCGCTCCGGTGATTTTAAATTATTGGCTTTTTATCGACGCCGTTTTTATCGCATCGTGCCGCCACTATTTTTAGCCGTTTTACTGGTGATCCCGTTAACTTTTCTGGTGGGTCATGATTTCGTGACCAATATTGGTCGCCAAATTGCGGCTGCGTTAGGCTTTACCACCAATTATTTTGAGATCGCCACTGGTGGCAGCTACGAAAATAAATTCATTCCGCATTTGTTTGTCCACACTTGGTCATTA
Organism: Loigolactobacillus zhaoyuanensis; assembly: GCF_003946385.1. Classification (GTDB taxonomy): domain Bacteria; phylum Bacillota; class Bacilli; order Lactobacillales; family Lactobacillaceae; genus Loigolactobacillus; species Loigolactobacillus zhaoyuanensis. The sequence continues at coordinate 47,830 of NZ_RHOE01000008.1, read as the reverse complement.
GCGGTTGAAATGCATTTTTACATTCTTTGGGGCTTGGTGGCCTTTAGTGGCGCCAAGTTGATCAAGCGGCTAACTAAAAAAGCTGAGCGGGCATTGCCGCGTTTTCGCGCTTTTTTAGGTATTTTGGCGTTTTTGTTAGCTAGCGGTAGTTTTGCGGCGATGTACATCGGCGCGGCTGGCTTGACTGATTTCTCGCGGGTCTATTTTTCAAGTGTGACCCATAGTTTTCCGTTTTTCGTCGGCAGTCTCTTAGGCGTGCTTAGCGGGATCAAATACCCACTGCCACTATTTAAATCGATCATGGCGCATGGTAATAAATACGTTGCCAGCGCCATGATGTACCTGAGTTTTGTTGGCCTAGTTAGCTTAGGTTACTGGCTTAAATTTGACCAGTTACTCACTTATCGTGGCGGCTTATTGGTGGCAACGCTACTGGCTGGGCTGATGATCTATAGTGCGCGGATTTTACATGATAAGACGCCGAACACAGCTGAACCGCGCTGGATCACTTTTTTGGCCGACGTCAGTTATAGCGTGTATCTATTTCACTGGCCACTTTACGTGATTTTTTCACATTTAATGAAAAACTGGCAGGCAGCCTTACTGACCACCGTTTTGTCGATTTTGCTGTCGGCGCTGTCGTATTATATTTTGGAGCCAGTGATCGCCGGCAAGCCAGCGCATGTTTTCAGTCATACGTTGAATTGGCGTCAGTTGCAAGCGCCGATAATCGTGGTTGGCTTGGCCTTAGTCGGGGTGACCGGCTATGTGGTCAAGGACGCGCCCCAGTTATCTTCGTTGGAACAGAATTTGTGGATCAGCGGCATTTACCAAGATGTCGATAAAGTTGCGGCGACCCATGATATGGCGTTAGCGGCGACGACGAAACCGCAAGCAGCCGCGGTAAAAGGGCAGCCAGCACCCGCTCAGCGACCAGCACCGACTGATCTGCCTAAAGGCGTGTCGATCATTGGCGATAGTGTGACTTTGGGCACGCGTCGTTATTTAGGTGAGCACGTGGCGGACAGTGCGATCGACGCTGAAGGCGACCGTACCATGGATCTCGCCTATAAAGTGATGATGGAGCAACAAAAGAATAACTTATTGCGCCAATATGTTGTGATCTGCATCGGCACTAACGCCTTGGATGATTATGCAGAACAGACCATGAAGTTAGTCAACGATTTAGCGCCAGGACATAAGTTGATTTTAATGACGCCCTATAATGCACAGGCCGGCGCTGATTGGAACTCGACACGTTTAGGCGATTTAGAACGTACCTTGCCGGATAAATATAAATTCATTACGATCGCCGACTGGGGTAAGATCGCCGCCCAGCATCCAGAAGTCTTTGAAGGTACCGATGGAGTCCATTTTGGCGGGATCGAAGCCGGCGATATTCTCTACGCCAAGGTGGTCAACCAAGCCTTAGCTGCCGCCAAGCACACACCAGCTAAATAAATAAATTCAAGGTTATTTTAAGCTGACTGCGGTATAACAGGATTAAGATAACTTGAATGGAGTTGGTGAGCACATGAATAAATATCAAATCAGCACCCTAGTCTCATTGTTGCTGGCGGCAGCCGGCGCGACAATTTTAACGGCTGAAGTCAAACGACACCAAGCGGCCCATTATCTTTTAGTACCAGCAGCGCTGAAAGCTAAAATCTGACTAGATGATGAAGCGGTGAAAAGAGCATTCCTAACCGGAGTGCTTTTTTTGTCTGCAAAAATGGTTGGCGTCATTGCTGCGTATTAACGTTGCGTCTGATCGTGTCGAAATTATTCATGTTTTTCATACTGCATAAGATATCGAAAATAAAATAAGCGGACCGAAGTTTAAATTTTATGAGCAAATAGGTTGTGCACAATCTATTTATGGCGTAAAGTAGTTCTTGTAGCAAGGCAACGATTAAAACAGTGTGGTTCAGCCGAATTACTTAAATTTAAAAAAGGTGGTCATTAATAATGAAAATCAATATTAAAGCTGCAGCAAGCGACTATTTAGCTAATAAAGAACTTAGCGGCAAACATGTCTTTTTGGCGCTAGATGATGGCTCAAATAAATTTTCCACATTAGGGGGCTCATGTGCGATCGGCAACAAGTTCCAACTGGTCATCGCCGACCAAGCCGATCCTGATTACGACTTAGTGTTGGATAATAACGCTGGTTTGACGCTGACCACCGCTGAACCAGAAACCACGTTTTTAAGCAATGGCTTGGCCTTGGATTATCAAAACGCGATGTTGAAATTAACCGATGATAGTGGCATTTTAGACGGTGCAGTCACGATCGCGCCAATTGCCGTTCCCACGCAGAATCAACAGGCTTTAAAAGCAGAAATGGCCGCTCTTGGTAGCAAGATCTGCTAGTAAATAACGCAAAAAAGGCGTCACACCAAAGTAAATACTTGGTGTGACGCCTTTTTGTTGGTCTGTTTTAACGCACGCTGATACCTAACGCCATCCGCCCCAGTCGGCTGATGCGGGTCATTTTCCAGCGTGGTGTCCAAGCGATGTCGACGACGACTTCGTTAATGTCAGGCAATTTGCTTAGCGCGGCTTTAAGATCGACCGGCATTGATTCAATACAACCACACACCATTTCTGTGAAAGTGGTGATAACTTTCAAAGTGCCGTTCTCATCTAGATCCAATTCATAGATCAAGCCTAAATTATAAACATCTAAACCGAGTTCAGGGTCAAAAACAGTTTGCAACTTGTCGATCAGTTGGTCGCCGATTGCCGCTGCCCGGTCATTTATTTTAATATCCTCACGCATTATATTCAATCCTCTCCACTAACTAAGCTGGCGCAAGTACGCCGCTTATTTGAAATTATATCGTAAATGTATTTTTACATGGATCCAACTTTTTTTCAAGTCTAATATTAAATTTTAATAAGTAAATTCCCTAATTTAATGATTTTTGTATTGGAATAAGATTAGTAAAGTTGTAAAATGTTTACCAAAGTAAAGAAAATACTTGAGCGACCATCAGTTGATCAGACTGTGGATCGATTTATATGTAGTAATAGTAGAGGGGAGCGTTTCAAATGGCTGATGAACAACCACGCAAAGATCTAAGAATTAGAAGTCACGTATACGATGGCATGGTCCGCGCACCTAATCGTGGGCTGATGCGCGCAACGGGGATGAAGGATGCTGATTTTAAAAAGCCGATCGTCGGCGTTATCAGTGCTTGGGCGGAAAATACGCCCTGCAACTTGCACTTAGAAGAATTAGGCAAAACGGCCAAAAAAGGGGTAGCGGCCGCTGGTGGCTGGCCAGTCCAATTTGGCACGATCACGGTTTCCGATGGGATCTCCATGGGCACGCCGGGGATGCGCTTCTCACTGCCATCCCGTGACGTGATCGCTGACTCCGTGGAAACGGCGATCAGCGGTCATAACTGTGACGCTTTTGTGGCGATCGGTGGCTGTGATAAAAATATGCCCGGCTGCATGATCGCCATCGCCAACACCGCCATTCCATCAATTTTCGTTTATGGCGGCACGATTGCCCCTGGTAAATTGGATGGCAAGGACATTGACTTAGTGTCGATTTTTGAAGCGGTTGGGCAATGGAACCATAAAGATATTTCCGCCGAAGAAGTTCGCCGGATCGAATGTAACGCCTGCCCTGGCCCTGGCGGCTGCGGTGGAATGTACACCGCCAACACCATGGCGTCGGCGATCGAAGCGATGGGCATGAGTTTGCCTGGCTCAGCCTCACATCCCGCGACTAACGAGTTGAAGTCGCGCGACGTTGAAGAAGCCGGCAAAGCCGTACTGAATTTACTGGCCAAAGGCATCTACCCCAAGGATATCATGACCCGCGACGCCTTTGAAAATGCGATCACCGTGGTCATGGCCTTAGGCGGCTCGACTAATTCCGTGCTGCATTTATTAGCGATGGCCCACGCCGCTAACGTTGACTTGACCATCGATGATTTTAATAAATTTCAGGAAAAAGTACCGCATATCGCTGACCTAAAGCCTAGTGGCCAATACGTTTTCCAGGATCTATACGAAGCTGGTGGCGTCGAAGCGGTCATGAAATACTTATTCCAAAATGGCTATATTCACGGTGATTGCTTGACGGTCACCGGTAAAACCGTCGCTGAAAACTTAGCCACAGCACCTGATCTCACACCTGGTCAAAAAGTTATCATGCCGTTGGCTCATCCTAAACGCCCTGATGGCCCATTATTGATCCTGCACGGTAATTTAGCTCCCGAAGGCGCGGTAGCCAAGGTTTCTGGCGTTAAATCACGGCGCCACGTTGGTCCCGCTAAGGTCTTTAATAACGAAGAAGACGCGGTGACCGCCGTATTGGCTGATGAAGTCGTTGACGGCGACGTGATCGTGATCCGTTTCCAAGGACCAAAAGGTGGCCCCGGCATGCCGGAAATGTTGTCCCTATCCGGTATTTTAGTCGGTAAAGGGCAAGGCGAATCCGTTGCTTTGCTGACGGACGGTCGTTTTTCCGGCGGCACCCACGGTTTTGTCGTCGGTCATATTGCACCGGAAGCCCAAGATGGCGGTCCTGTTGCTTATTTGCATACCGGCGACACCATCATTATCGACCAAGACACCAAGGAAGTCACGATGGACGTTTCCGCAGCCGAATTAGCCAAACGGAAAGCCGCCACCACGATCCCACCATTGTATACTCGTGGCGTGCTCGGCAAATACGCGCATTTAGTGTCCAGCTCGGCGAAAGGCGCCGTTACTGATTTCTGGCGTAAAGACGAGTAAGAATAGTTAGCAGAAACCGTACATCAAAATTGACGTACGGTTTTTTAGTCCCACTTTTAAGCTCAGGGTTTTGCCTAACTTATAAATTTGTTCTAAATAACCGTTGACAAATGTAATCGACGTGCTAAGATTAACTTATCGATTACAGATGTAAACAGTAATTAACGCCAGTGAATCATAACTGATCAGTGATTGGTTGCCGGTGTTGAACCGATAGAACGGAGGCTTTACGATGGAACAAATATTGTGGAGTGAGCGGGGTGTAGCGGATGGCTGCTGAACAATTTAAGATCGACGGCATGGTCTGTGCCAGTTGCGCGCAAACCATCGAGCACGCCGTTAGCAAGTTACCCGGCGTTAGCGTGGCCAACGTGAACTTAGCCGCCGAACGCATGCGTGTCGAGTTTGCCGACCAAGCCTTGGCACCGGCAGAAGTGATCCAGGCCGTGGTCAACGCCGGCTATGGCGCTGAACTCGCTCAGGAACTGACTCAGGAAAATGTCGCCGCCGAGCGTGACGAAAAGGTCGTTCAACTGACCCAACAACGTAACGCAATGATCGGCGCGTTGATCGGCGCCGCGGTGCTGATGTACGTGGCGATGGCCGGCGATCTACATTTACCGACCTTTAATTGGCTGAACCCAATGATGGCACCGCAGACTGCGTCGATCGCCGAAATGATTTTGGCGCTGCCCGTGCTGTGGTTAGGCCGCGATTACTTGCTAAAAGGTGCAAAAACCTTATTCAAAGGTCACCCCAACATGGATTCGCTGGTCTTCGTCGGCACCGGCACCGCCTTTTTGTACAGCGTGGTCAACACCGTGCTGATCTGGACGACGCAGACCCACCAACCACTGTACTTCGAAGCCAGCGCCACGATTTTAGCGTTGATCATGCTGGGCAAATATTTTGAAGCCTTGTCCAAACAAAAAACCACCACGTCGATGACCGCGTTACTGACTTTGGTGCCGAAAATGGCGGACCGCGTCAATCCTGATGGTGCCGTTCAGTCAGTGCCCGTCAACAAGTTACAAGTGGGTGACACGCTTTTGGTCAAATCGGGCCAAACGATCCCAGTTGATGGCACGGTCAAATCAGGCCAAACCACCGTCGACGAATCAATGCTGACCGGCGAAAGCTTGCCGATCACTAAAGTTAATGGCGACCGCGTGATCGGCGGCAGCACTAACAAGAATGGCCAAATTACTTATCAAGCCACCCATGTCGGTAGTGACACTGCTTTGGCCCACATCGTCAAATTAGTGTCTGACGCCCAAGGTTCGAAAGCGCCAATCGCGCGTTTGGCCGACAAAATCTCCGGCGTTTTTGTACCGGTGATCATGGCGATTGCCTTAGTCGGTGGCGTCGCTTGGCTGCTGAGCGGGCAAAGCCTAGCTTTCTCGCTGACGATTTTCGTTTCTGTCCTCGTGATCGCTTGTCCCTGTGCGCTAGGCTTAGCCACACCAACGGCGATCATGGTGGGCACTGGCTTAGGCGCCAAGCACGGCGTTTTATTCAAAAACGGCGCCGCACTGGAACAATTAGCACAATTGGACACCGTGGTTTTGGACAAAACCGGGACCATCACCCAAGGCCAACCACAAGTCACGGATGTATTGACCACTGGCGACCGCGCGGAAGTGTTGCAGTTAGCGGCTAGTTTGGAATATTACTCCGATCATCCGCTGGCCAGCGCCGTGATCGAAGCGAATGACAGCCAACGCCAAAGTGTGACTGATTTTACCACCTTGCCTGGTCTTGGCGTCACGGGGACGATCAATGGTGTCACCGTCGCGTTAGGCAATGCTAAATTGATGCAACAACAAACTAGCGGTGAGAATGCTTTGTTTGCTCAAGCTGCTAGCTTGAGTACTGCCGGTAAAACCTTGATCTACGTGGCACAAGCTGGCACCGTTATCGGTGTGCTCGGCGTGACCGACCCAATCAAAACTGATTCACCAGCAGCAATTAAACGACTACAACAACTTGGTTTGAACGTGGTCATGTTAACTGGCGATAACCGGCCAACCGCGGAAGCAATCGCCACCCAAGCTGGTATTCAGCAAGTCATTAGTGATGTGCTGCCCGCCGGTAAAGCTGACGCAATCAAGTCGCTGCAGCAACAAGGGCACAAAGTTGCGATGGTCGGCGATGGCATCAATGACGCGCCAGCACTCGTTCAAGCTGAAATTGGCGTCGCCATCGGTAATGGAACCGATGTGGCAGTGGATTCCGCCGACGTGATCTTAATGAACTCCGATCTAAGTTCATTGGTCACCGCCCGCCAACTTAGCCACAAAACCATGATCAACATCAAGGAAAACCTATTTTGGGCGTTTTTCTACAACGTGCTGGGTATTCCAGTGGCGCTAGGTCTGCTATACTTATTTGGTGGACCGCTGCTCAACCCAATGATCGCCGCTGGTGCCATGGGCTTCAGCTCGGTCACCGTGGTGTTAAACGCACTACGCTTGAACCGTTTCAAAATCAAACCACTAACACAATCTGAAGGGAAGTTATTAGAATGAAAAAAGTGACAGTAACCGGAATGAAGTGCCAAGGCTGCGTTGATACCGTTACCGAAAAATTAAGTAGCGTTGTCAGCAACGTGAAAGTTGACCTAGATAGCAATTCAGCAACCTTTGATGGCAATGCCAGCGTAAGCGACTTAAACGCAGCACTAGCGGATACGTCATACAACATCGCTGAATAAATAGAGTTACGGGACATGTCTAGCTTAGTGCTAGGCATGTTTTTTTGTGTTTTGATAACTTTTTAAGATAATTAATATTATGAATTACGATATTACTGCTGCTTGTGGCTATAATTAATTGGCAAAAATTAAACTAATTGGTATCAATTAGCGATAATTTTTAATCAAGTTAGCTGAGAAAAATAAGTCAACACACACTTATTTTTTATTAGTATCCTGTAGTATTGCGCTTTGTAGCATCTGTAGTTTGTTTGCTTATGAATTTGCCATGTTTATCTAATCAAATTTATATTATCAATAGTTAACAATAATGCCACTAGACTTATTCGTTAAATTAATTACTTTTATTATAAAAAAGTGATGCAAATTTAAAATGATAACGTTATAATTAAGATGAATTAGTAATAAAGGGGGCTTTTCTGTGAATAAATATAGTGAACGTAAAGTTAGATTTAAAATGTACAAAGCCGGCAAACTTTGGCTTGTGGCCGGCGTCGCGGCGGTATCGTGGGGCATGATGACGCAATCTGTTCAGGCCGCCGATACTGATACGGCAGCACCAACCGCCACGGTCAGCACTGAGAATCAGACTAGCCAAGCCGCTACTGCAGTAACTATTGGTGCTACCACGGACACCGCAGTTACCACTACATCAGGTAACGATGCCGCGGCTACGGATACGCCAGCCGCGGCAACTAGCGACACTACAGCTCAAGTTGCCGGAACAACTGATCAGACACCTGCTAGCGCTAGCGCCGACTCAAGCAACGCTGCTGCCGATACTGTTAATGCTACAACGCAGACACCAGCAACACAGGCTGCACAGTTCAGCACAACAACAGTTGGAAATGAAACCGATTCCGCTACGACGGACAATGCCACGTCTAATAGCGATGTAGCGCAATCATCAAACAAAAATGCCACAACTGAATCAGAATCAACAGCGCCGACTGCTTCTGCAGCAACAACGCCGAAAACGCCAACCGCGACTACGCCCGCAAATTCAGCCGCGCGGTCAGCAGTGGTACCAACGGCAGACACTGATTTTACTTACACGACTAACGCGGATGGCACACTGACGATCACCGGTTATACCGGTACAGAGACTGCGCTGACCATCCCATCAACGATCGATGGGCAAACAGTGACGGCAATCGGGGTAGGCGCTTTTTATAATAATGCAACTAAGTTAACCAGTGTTGTGATTCCAGATAGTGTTTTAACAATTGGAGAAAAAGCTTTTTCAGGTCAAACATTAACTTCTTTAACGTTAGGCAATGGGGTTACAACAATTGGTAACAGTGCTTTTGATAAAAACGAATTAACCAGTCTTGTGATTCCAGATAGCGTCATTACCATTGAAGATTCAGCTTTTAACCAAAATAAATTAGTTAGTGTAAAGCTCTCTAGTAATTTACGGATAATTGGCAACGGTGCTTTTAATATGAACGAATTGACTAGTATCGACTTTCCGGATTCACTTGAGTCGATCGACGATTTTGCGTTTCGCTTCAATCAGTTAGCAGGTGTTATCAATATTCCGGATAAGGTGACAACGATTGGTGCAGAAGTGTTTATGGGTAATCATTTAACGGGCGTCAATTTGAATAATGTGACGTCGATTGGTGAACGTGCTTTTCAAGATAATCTAATTAGTTCGCTAAAACTATCAGATAAGATAGAAAGTATTGACCACGGTGCGTTTGCGCAAAATCATTTAAGCGAGATTAAAGTAAATGGAACACCAACGATTGGTGATGCCGCATTTGCCTATAATTATATTAAAAATCTAGATACAACAGTACCAACTTATAATAATGACCAATATGTCGGTTCGGTTACTATTCCGGTTGATAGTAATGAGATAAACATTGCCGACATAGTTCAGGTAGAACTAGCTGGTAAGGGGCTTACTGGAAATGTGAGTTTTGTTGCGGATAATGGTGTCACCGTATCTGCTGATGGTACAAAATTCATTTTACCAGAGAATGCTAAAAAAAATTCTGGCTTCGTTTTTAACATTGTTTTTACCGATGCGGATGGAAATATAGTATTACAAAGAGCATTTATGGTTAATTTGGTACAATTAGCGGCTCATAATTCAACAGTTTATGCCAAGGATGGCGCTACGTGGAATCCGGCTGATAATTTTGATTATGCATGGAGAGGTGCATGGGAAACTGGAACAGACGGTAGCCTTGTAGACAATGTTGGCAATATTGATTTGAGTAAAGTTACCGTGACCGGTGATAAAGTTGATCTGACTAAACCGGGCGAATATCAAGTGACTTATGAATATCAAGATTCACAAACCAATGCTCCAGCAAAGAAAACCATCACGGTCACGGTCAAAGCCGATCAATCCACCGTCACAGCCAAGGACAGTACGTTGGGTGTTGGTGATGAATGGACTGCAGAAGATAGCTTTACTGGTGCAACGGACAAAGACGGTCAGCCAGTTAGTTTCGACAAAGTAACAGTCGGTGGCGACACCGTTGATACCAGTAAGGCTGGCATTTACAAGGTAACGTACAGCTATGGCGGTAAAACCACCACGGCAACGATCACGATCAAAGCCGATCAAAGTCAATTAACGGTTCACGACGTATCGGCAACGGTTGGTGACGCGCATGCCGCGGCAGCTGATTTTATCACTAAGGCCACCGATAAAGATGGCGCCGATATCAGCGGGCAGGTCAAGGCTGATTTTAGCAAGGTCGATTGGACCAAGGCCGGCGACTATTTAGTCACGTTGACGGTTGACGGTAAAACGCAGACGGCGTATTTACATTTAGCTGCTGCGACGATCATACCAGAACAGCCTGAAACACCAGCGACACCAGAAACGCCAACGACAACGACGCCGGGTCAAGATACGGCGGTCAAAGTTGTCCCAACCGCGACACCAACGCAGATCGGCACACAAAATAGCACGATCCGCTTTGATGCTGCACAAGCGCAAACTAACTCAAGCCAATTGCCACAAACCGGCGAGTCCGAGAATATCGGCTTGCTGTGGCTCGGTGCATTTAGCCTATTGGGCGCTGGTCTCGGTTTGGCCCACAAGAAACATGACGATAACCAAGAAGCTTAATTGAACGTGAAAGCATCCGCTGACCGGGTGCTTTCTTTTTTTGGTATAATGTCAGTAACCGCTTAACTAATTGAAAAGGAGCACGCTTAAATGAAAATAGCATTGATTGCGCATGATGAAAAGAAACCCGAAATGGCCCGTTTTGCTGCGGCTTATCGCGAAATTTTGCGCGGTAATGAATTATTTGCCACTGGCCACACCGGAAAAGTGGTCGCCGACGCAACTGACTTACCGGTGCAGCGCTTTAACTCAGGTCCGCTAGGCGGTGACCAAGAAATTGGCGCGTTGATCGCTAAAAATCAGATGGACTTGGTGATTTTCTTTCGCGATCCACTAACCTCGCAGCCCCACGAGCCGGATGTCAACGCCCTGATCCGCTTAGCCGACGTGTACAACACACCGTTGGCGACAAATATTGGGACCGCCGAAGTGTTACTGCGTGGCTTAGGTGCCGGCTTCATCGATTTCCGCAAGCTAGTTAATGGTGATGAAACACAGCACGAACAATACGAATAGTACAGTTCAATCTAAAATCGTAATCAGAAATGGTTACGATTTTTTATTTTGAGCTAAATTTATCGATTTAAAGAGTCCGTTATTATAAATTAATATTTTTTATAATTGCACTATTTACGCTAATAAATTAAAGTTTTTTAATAAAACAATATTAGATTTTTAATCAAAGTAATAATAATACTGATAAAAAGTCAAATATTGATAATGCCATTATTAGTGGATGACATCCAAACATAAAAAATTCATAATACCACCAAACAATATACATATTTATAAAATATGAATAATTAATGACGAATATAACCGCTTGCTTTGCGTAATATCACTCATTAAAATATAATATCCATTTTAGTCGTCAAATCGAGGTTGATATATAAGCAGTTTCATGTATATTTTCAAAATAAAATCATTTATTCATAATTAAGAAAGAAAAGATGGCATTTTTAAACTGAATAATCATTTACAATAAAAAACATAATAAGCAAATAAATATATTTAAAATTCCCAAGCTGATACTTCTGTTTTTTAATTGACGCCATAAACGAAATAAGAAGGAGATTGAATATGAGACGAATAGGTAAAAATAATTTAGTACAGAAAATGGAACGTAAAGGGCTACATTATCGGATGCGCAAAAGTGGTAAGAAATGGATCTTCAATATGCTTTATGGTTTGGCCATCGGCGGGGCAACAATTGGCTTTGTTGCGACCACGCAAGTCAGCGCAGCAACTGCAACTGATGCTGAGACCACAGTCGTAGCGGCTGACTCAGATGCCGGGGGTACCGCTGATGTGTCGGCTGCAGATTTGGATCAAGACAGTGATGGTCTAAATAGTAGTGAAGAAGCTGCGGCTGGCACCGACGTCACCAAGGCCGACACTGATGGCGATGGTTTAAATGATAAAGAAGAACTGACGGCAGGCACCAATGCTAACCAAGCTGATACCGACAGCGATGGTGTTGCTGATGGGACTGATGCCAATCCACTAAGTGCCGACGGTGTGGCTAATTCAGCCGCCGACTCAGCAACAGTCAGTGCCGCCACTAGTACGGCCAGCGCTGCTGCAGCCCCCGCAGCACAAAAAAGTGGCCACAAGCGCCGCTAGTGCTAGAGCTCAGTCACAATTAACGATTCATTACTATTACATTGATGAAAATGGCAAGTGGACGATGATTGGTAACATTAGCGGGGACAACATATTTGGTAATGCAGGAGAAAATGCTACTGCGCAAATTCCATTGCCGACGATCAGTGGTTATGAATTTACTGCATATACTGATGGGCCACAACATGGTAATGATCCAATCAATATTGCAAATGTTGTTTTTCCTGATAGTGTTGGCGATGTTTGGATATTATATGGTAAGCCTGGACAAGAATCAGCAATCCCAGATGATCCCGATAGTGACGGTTTGTCGAATTCGGAAGAAAATGGTCTGGGTACTGACCCAACGAATTCCGATACCGATAGCGATGGTCAAAATGATGGTGATGATCTTAATCCATTAGTTCCTGATGATACGGATCCCGATTCCGACGGTCTGAATAGTGAAGAAGAAGCGGCCGCTGGGACGGAGCCAGATAATCCGGATACGGATAGCGACGGCATTAATGATTCTGACGATATTAGACCAACAGATCCAAACGTATCTGATAATACCGATGATCTTGATTCCGATGGCCTAGATAGCGAAGGCGAAGCAGCAGCGGGTACGGAACCGGATAATTCAGACACTGATGGTGATGGCATCACCGATTCTGATGATATTAGACCGACAGATCCAAACGTATCTGATAATACCGATGATCTTGATTCCGATGGCCTAGATAGCGAAGGCGAAGCAGCAGCGGGTACGGAACCGGATAATTCAGACACTGATGGTGATGATATCAACGATTCTGACGATATTAGACCAACAGATCCAAACGTATCTGATAATACCGATGACCTTGATTCCGATGGTCTAGATAGCGAAGGTGAAGCTGCCGCCGGTACGGAACCAGATAATCCAGATACGGATAGCGATGGCATCAACGATTCTGATGATGTGAAGCCAACCGATCCTGATATTTCTGACGATAAGGACGATCCAGATTCAGACGGTTTAACTAGCGAAGAAGAAGTGGAAGCTGGTACGGACCCGGATAATTCGGATACGGACGATGATGGCATCAATGATTCTGATGATGTGAATCCAACGGACCCGGATATTTCTGATGATAAGGACGATCCAGATTCAGACGGTTTGACTTCAGAAGAAGAAGTGGAAGCCGGTACTGACCCAGATGATCCAGATACGGATAGTGATGGCATCAATGATTCTGATGATGTGAATCCAACGGACCCGGATATTTCTGATGATAAAGACGATCCAGATTCAGACGGTTTGACTTCAGAAGAAGAAGTGGAAGCCGGTACTGACCCAGATGATCCAGATACGGATAGTGATGGCATCAATGATTCTGATGATGTGAATCCAATCGATCCTGACATTTCTGATGATAAGGACGATCCAGATTCCGACGGTTTGACTTCAGAGGAAGAAGCGGAAGCAGGCACCGACCCAGATGATCCAGATACGGATAGTGATGGCATCAATGATTCTGATGATGTGAATCCAACCGATCCTGATATTTCTGATGATAAGGACGATCCAGATTCTGACGGTTTAACTAGTGAAGAAGAAGTGGAAGCTGGTACGGAACCGGATAATTCTGACACGGATGGTGATGGTATCAACGATTCTGATGATGTGAATCCAACCGATCCTGATATTTCTGATGATAAGGACGATCCAGATTCTGACGGTTTAACTAGTGAAGAAGAAGTGGAAGCTGGTACGGAACCGGATAATTCTGACACGGATGGTGATGGTATCAACGATTCTGATGATGTGAATCCAACCGATCCTGATATTTCTGATGATAAGGACGATCCAGATTCTGATGGTTTAACTAGTGAAGAAGAAGAAGAAGCGGGTACTAACCCAGATAATCCAGATACGGATAGCGATGGTGTTACCGATTCTGACGATGTAGACCCATTGGATCCAACAATTTCCGATGATAAAGATGACCCAGATTCAGATGGGTTGACTAGTGAAGAAGAATCAGAAGCGGGTACGGAACCAGATAATCCAGATACGGATAGCGATGGCATCAATGATTCTGATGATGTCAACCCAACCGACCCAGATATTTCCGATGATAAGGACGATCCGGATTCCGACGGTTTAACTAGTGAAGAAGAAGTGGAAGCTGGTACGGAGCCCGATAATTCGGACACGGATGGTGATGGTATCGACGATTCCGATGATGTGAATCCAACGGACCCAGACATTTCCGATGATAAGGACGATCCAGATTCAGATGGATTGACTAGTGAAGAAGAATCAGAAGCCGGCACCGACCCCGACATTTCTGACACAGACGGCGATGGTGTTACCGATTCTGACGATGTAGACCCATTGGATCCAACGATTTCCGATGATAAAGATGACCCGGATTCAGATGGGTTGACTAGTGAAGAAGAATCAGAAACGGGTACTGACCCGGATAATTCTGACACAGACGGTGATGGTATCAACGATTCCGATGATGTGAATCCAACTGACCCAGATATTTCCGATGATAAGGACGATCCAGATTCTGATGGTTTAACTAGTGAAGAAGAAGAAGAAGCGGGTACCGACCCAGATAATTCGGATACGGATAGTGATGGCATCAATGATTCTGATGATGTGAATCCAACCGACCCAGATATTTCTGATGATAAGGACGATCCAGATTCAGATGGGTTGACCAGCGAAGAAGAAGAGGCAGCCGGTACCGATCCAGATAACTCCGACACGGATGGTGATGGTGTTAACGATTCTGACGACATTAAGCCAACTGATCCTGATATTTCTGACGGCTCGGATGATCCCGATTCAGACGGTTTATCGAATTCAGAAGAAACTGATAACGGCACTGACCCGGATAATTCAGATACTGATGGCGATGGCGTTACCGATTCCGAGGACGCGAACCCAACTGACCCAGATATTTCTGATAGCAGTGATGATCCAGATTCCGATGGTTTAACTTCAGACGAAGAAATAGCCGCTGGCACTGACCCAGAAAATTCAGATACCGATGGTGACGGTGTCAATGATTCTGACGATGTAGCGCCAACGGATCCAACGATTTCTGACAGCAATGATGATCCTGATTCCGATGGCTTGAACGCCACTGAAGAGGCCGCTAAAGGCACTGATCCTAACAACTGGGACACGGATGGTGATGGCATCAATGATTCCGATGATGCAAATCCAACTGGTCTCAGTACCGGGAGCGCTGGCCTGACGACGGCAGCTCCAACTAATGCGACCACTGGCACCGCGCAAACAGCACTCAGCGGAACAAATGCGGCGACTAACCGTCATGGCCAATTGCCACAAACCGGCGAAGCAACTAATTCAACTTTAGGTATCGTTGGCTTAATGGCGACCTTAGCTGGACTGTTCGGCATAGCTGGCATCCGCCGGAAAAAGCGTGACGAGGAGTAAGCAATCAATTTCTAGCAAAAAGAAAGCGCAAAATCGATCATGGTTTTACGCTTTTTTGCTACAGAGACAGTATAATAGTAGATAAAGATATGAATAGGAGCAAGCTAATGTTTTATTTCGTCAATCAAAATGTGCCCAAACGTGTAACCGGTATTGAAAGCGCTCAACTAAAGCGACTATACATGCTGAAGCGGCACGCCACGCCGGCTAAACTGGTGACGGTGGCCTATGATCCCAGTTACGCGCAAAATGTGGTCACTTACCACTTAGAACCAACTGACGTCACCAACATGTTTGACTATCTTTGTGATATCAAACTGCAATTGCCGCAACCGCTGCTGTTGTCCCAGCTTAGTTTTCCTGGAGCGACCCAGCGCGGCGTTAATTACTACGATGCCCAGCAGCGATTAATGGTCAAAGTAGCGCTGCATCCTACTGGCGGCGTGCGCCAAGTCAATTATTATGGTAAAAACAAACAGACCGTTCAGGCAGAATTTTACGATGTGCGCGGCTTTAGATCCAGTCTCGCGCTATATGATCAGCAGTTACACATGACCCAGCGTTTATTTTTTGATCAGCAAGGCCAGACACGCCTGGTTTTCTTTTATCGCAAAGGGATACAGGGCAAACAAGTGGTGCGGGCGATCCAATATTACGCTGCGGATGGTCGTTGGCGTCATTTTGCTGATGAAACGCAGTTGCAACGCTATTTTCTCGATCAATTAAATCAAACGACGCCGACGAATATTTTCATCGCGGATCGGACGGCACGGGTCGGTTGGGCGATCGCGGCGATGCGGACTAAGGCGTTTAAGCTAGTGCATATTCATAGTGTCCACGTTAACCGTAATGACCAGCCGCAAAGCGATGATTTCAACTCGAATTACCGTTTTGCTTTTAAAAATTTACAGTTGTGGAACGGCATGATTGCCAGCACCCAAGCGCAAGTCGCGGATCTGCGGCAAAAGTTCCCCCAGACTAATGTTTATCGCGCATCAGTCAGCATCATCCCTAAATCTGTGCTACAGCGTGATCCAGTGGCGCTACCGCAACGGGATCGTTTTAAATTAATTGCTGTCGCCCGCTTAAATCCAGAAAAACGGCTCGATCAAGTGGTACGGATCTTCGGCTTGATCCATGATCAATTACCGCAAGCGACGCTGGATATTTGGGGCTTTGTCGTCGATAAAAAAATGGCCGCACAACTTGATCAGCAAATTAAGGCGCTACATCTAGAGGACGTGGTTCAGCTAAAAGGCTATGCCACTGACATGACGGCGATTTACGATCACGCCCAAGGCTTGCTGATCACCAGCCGCTATGAGGGTACCGCGCTAGTCATCGCCGAAGCATTAGCCCACGGCGTGCCGGTGATCGCCTATGATTTTCATTATGGACCGCGGGAATTTATTAACGACGGTGAAAATGGCATTATTGTCCCAGTCGATGATGCCGCTGCGGCCGCGGATAGGACGGTTGCCATGTTAGCGCATGATGACCAATGGCAGCAAATGAGTCAGGCGGCGTACCGACTGAGTTGGCGCTCTAGCGAAGACGAAGTATTTAAGTCTTGGCAAACCATCGCCACCGCCGCACAAACTTTTTATCAAGGGGGCGACCGGTAATGGATTATTTTTTAAACGGCATTTTAAGTACCGAAAATACCGCGATCGAGCAAAATATGTTGCGCCGCTTGGCCTTATTTCCGCAGTTGGACCGTAGCGCTAAGATTGTGCTATGCGCCTATTCGGCTAACAGCGCGGCTTATGTGCAGCAACAGCAGTTAAGTAGCCAAGTTATCAGCTGTTTTGACTGGCTACAAGAAGCCGCCGACTATCGTGGTAAAGCACTGCGGCGCGATGACCTTACTTTATTAGACAATTATCAACGCAGTAATGTGAAGGACGGTTATTTATACTTAGCGGGGACACATTTATTAGCGCGCGGCCAGGTCAATCGGCATGGCGAGATCACGCGGGTCACGTACTATGATGCCGCTGAAAAGCAACTGGAGATCGATCAGTACGACAGTCGTGGCTTCTTATCACGTCAGCAATTTTTTGATGAGCAACAACGATTAGTCGGCGTGCATTATCTGAATCCGGCAGGTCAGCTTTGTTTGGCGGTCAGTTACGTTGAAAAAAAGCCGGTGCTCTACCGGTTAGTCCGCCGCCAGCAGTTATTTACCAGCCAAAAAGACTTGCTGCAGTATTGTCTAAGTCAACTATTACCGGCCGCAGAAGTGGTGGTGGCTGAACGGCGTGAATACGATTCCCTGCTAGCGGCGATCGAGTGTCAGTTACGGGTCGTCCGTTTGTATAATGCCGCTTATCAAGGGGATGAAGCTGTCGCTGATTTATTTTTAGCTCGCCGGTCAGCACAATTGACCAACGAGAAGACCATTTTGCTTGATGAATATGCGCAACATACTGATTTAAAAGCGCAGTGGCAACAAATTATCACAAAAAACATAAATTAATCTAAACCTTGACTGATTTTCTTGCTATGATAGAGATAGTAACTGGATATCGTTACTATAATTTATTCTTATGATAGGCCAGCGATAGTTGCGCTATTGTAAAAAGTGAGGGCGGTGGCGATGGAAGTATTTGATTTGTTAGAGCGGGTAGAACGGCGCCAAGCACTGATCATTCAACAATTGATCGCGCGCCAGGAGCAGTTTGATCTGCCAACACTTGCCGCACAGTTACAGCTTGACCGTAGTACCTTACGTACAGATCTAACCGCGATCAAGCAGGTGTTCCAGCAATTAGATGATAAAATTACGCTACAGTTCGATAGCAATCAGGTGCGTTTAGTCAGTACTGGTCAGATCTCAGTAGCGACTATTTATTATCAGTACTTACAGCACGCGGTCAAGTATCAGCTGTTGTTATACCTTTTACAACATAGTGGCACTAGCAAAACTCATCTAGCCCGTCATTTTGCGCTTAGTGTTTCCACACTTAATCGGCGGATACATGAGTTAAATGATTTGTTGACTGAATATGATATTCAAATCAAAAATGGCCGTTTAGTCGGTTTTGAAAGCCAGATCCGTTATTTTTATCTGCATTTATTCTGGTTTACCCGGCCGTTTGAATTGAACCAACAGGAAATGACGGGCACGTTGATCGACACGGTGATGAAAAAAATCACTACGCAATTTGCTCAGCCATTTACCCCAGCTGGCGATATGTGCTTGCGAATCTGGTTGTACATTTCAGAAAAGCGCCGGCACACTACTGAGTTAGCGGCGGTTGAGTTTTTTGCAGAACCGATCGATTTCACAACAACTTCAGTCAAATTAATGAAGGCGTTTAGTGATCCTTACTTTGACCAATATCTTTTTGAGCATAACCGTAATGAACGCACGCTGCTGTACATGTTTGTTCAGGGTGGGCTAGTTTTGGACACCCACAATCATGATGCGCAGAGCTTTATCAGCGATGTCGCACAGCAAAATGGTGTTCGCCAGTTGAATCAGCGCTTTATCCAGATCACGCAGCAGTATTTTGATTTTGATCAGCTAGCGGCACCGTTTAAGCGTTACTTAATTGATACTTTAACGCAGATCCATTATAATTTTATTCACTTTCATGGACTTTTCCATATGACGCAGCAGCAACCGGCAGTCACGCTTAATTCGTATTTAGCCGCTGTATACCAGCGTTTGTTACAACCAGAAGTCGGAACAACGGCTGTCTTTACGAAGTATTTATCCTGGCGGTATTTGCCATTACTGTATTTGATGATGCACGCTAGCCAAGTGCATTTACGTGTTGGTTGCGATTTTGCGGTGGAGACGTCACTAGCCAGTGTCTTGATCAACCAAATTCGTGGGGCATTACCGGCAAATATTAAGGTGGAGCTCCGGCGTTATCATGCTGGTAGCAAGTACGATGTGGTGTTGACCGACATGTGCAAAGGCTATCAAGAAGTTTCCACTGATCAGATTTTTATCTTCCTGAACTTACAAAATGAAGTCGATCTACCACCATTAGCGACTTTTCTAACGGATCATTATTTTAATAAATTGTTTAAGTAACCGGGTCGAATATTGAAGTGGAGGCGCAAGATGCAAGCATTTATTGTCATGCAAGGACGAACCTATCAACAAGAAAAAACAGCTGGCTTAATTTGGACGCAACAACGCGCGCAGGGACAGGCGGTTCCGCCAACTTGGGCACGGATCAAAGCGATCCAGCCACAAGATATCTTATTTCATTATGTGGCCGGCCAAATCGTTGCGGTCAGCCAAGCCCAAACACAGGTACAAACGGCAGCACGGCCAGCTTTTTTAGCTGATGTCGCCACGCCACAAGTTAATCTGGTGCGTTTACGCTATTATGAGTTGCCTACGCCGCTAACGATCAGCGCTTATTTACCGCAATTACGACCATTGTTACCAGTTAAACACGCGGCGTTTCAAGCGGATGGTAGCGGCAACCAAGGCTACATTTATCCGTGCTATTCCTTGTTATTGGCCCAATTGATCGACTTGATCGAGGCCCAATACTTTGATGCTAAGCAAAATGAGCAATTGAGCTTGGCCATGTCAGCCGTGGCGGCTACGGAAGCTGATCCGCTAGTGCGTTTATTGGTCAACGCTGATTTGATCAATCGCCGCCAAATCAGTCAGGCACAGCAAGCTTTTACGGCAGCAGTCAAGCAACAACAAGTGCTACAGTGTGCGATTTGCGGGGTGGAACAGCCGCAATTATTGCAAGCGACGCGGTTGAAACCATTAAAAGACAGCACACCAGAAGAACGCAACATAGCGGCTAATGGCGTGTTATTATGCGCCAATCATGCGCAATTAGTCGCACAGGGCTTGCTCTCATTTAGCCGCAGTGGTCGATTGTTGATCGCATCACAAGTTGGCTTGCTAGATCAAGAGCGTTTGGCGTTAACGACCCAGTTACGGCTTGATTTCCAGCCTGCTGCTACGCCATTTCTCAATTGGCATCGCCGCTTCGTTTTTCAACGTTAAGAAGTGCACGAGACCAAATGCTAGGCACTTTTTGTGGCATGAAATTCTTTTTCTGTGATTTTGCTAATTAGTAACTGTGAAAACGCTGTTAATATCATTTAATTTAATGAGATTTTTCACTAGTATCAACTTTTGATAGCGTTTTACTGCTATAATGACTCTGGCATTATTTATCCTAGAAAGGAGAATTATTATGGCAACAGAAAAAAAACACGTTAAATTAACGTTATCAGCACTAATTCTAATGATCTTTACCTCTGTTTTCGGTTTTACCAATATTCCACGTGCCTTTTACTTAATGGGTTACGCGTCGATCTTTTGGTATATCGTTGCGGCAATTATGTTTTTCATCCCATTTGCTTTCATGCTTGCAGAATACGGGGCAGCATTTAAGGACTACAAAGGCGGTATTTATTCATGGATGGCTAATTCCTTGAATCCTAAGTTTGCTTTTGTGGGTACTTTTATGTGGTATGCCTCCTATATTGTTTGGATGGTCAACGTTGGTTCCGGGATTTGGATCCCGCTATCTAATGCGATCTTCGGGGTCGATAAAACACAGGATTGGTCGTTATTCGGCTTAAACGGTGTCCAAACTTTAGGGGTCTTAGCAATCGTTTGGATCTTGGTATTGACCTTTGTTTCATCTAAAGGTTTGGATTCAATTAAGCGGATCACTTCGATCGGTGGTACGGCTGTCGCTTTGATCAATATTATTGTCTTGGCCGGCGGTATCTTCATTCTGTTCTTGAATGGCCATATGGCGGAACCATTATCGGTCAAAGCATTTTTCGTTTCACCAAATACTGATTTCAGTTCAATGATCGCTGTCTTTAGTTTCTTAGTATTCGCAATCTTTGCTTATGGTGGCTTGGAAGTTGTCGGTGGTTTAGTTGATGAAACTGAAAACGCAGCCGTTACCTTCCCACGCGGGATCACGATTTCAGCTATTATTATTGCGGTTGGTTACGCTATTGGTATTTTCATTATGGGTGCCTTTACTAACTGGAACTTCGCCTTCACTAAATTCGGTAGTGCAGAAGTGACATTAGGCAATGTGGCTTATATTGCGATGAACAATATGGGCTACCAAATTGGCCACGCACTGTCATTATCAGAAGCAGCCTCGATCCAAGTTGGTCAATGGATCAGCCGTTACATGGGCTTATCCATGTTCTTAGCTTTGTCTGGTGCCTTTTTCACCTTGATCTTCTCACCATTGAAACAACTGATCGAGGGCACGCCAAAAGCGATTTGGCCAAAGAAAATGACAGTGATCAAAAACGGTGTGCCGATCAACGCAATGAAGGTTCAGGCCGCAATTGTGATCGTGATCATTGCTATTGTTTCCTTTGGGGGCAAGGGTGCCAAAGCATTCTTCGACATTTTAGTTTCCATGACCAACGTTTCGATGACATTACCATACATGTTCATTGCTTTCGCCTTCTTAGGTTTCAAAAAGCAAACGGCGATCAAGAAGCCATTTACCATGTATAAATCTAAATTCATGACCTATCTAGGTGTTGCGGCGGTCTTGATATCCGTTGGGTTCGCCAACGTCTTTACGATCATCCAACCAGCAATGGACGGTGATTTGTCCAAGTCGATTTATTCAATTGCTGGACCAGTATTCTTCGGCGTTGTCGCGTGGTGGCTATTCACCCGTTATGAACGACTAGAAGCCAAAAAATAATTGAATCAGAAAAAGGGTGCGCTACGGCGGATCCTTTTTTTGCTGACTTGTAAATCACGGCACCGCGGTTTATGCTTAAATAATTAATACCCGTGGCGGCTGTTGTTTGGCCTTAACGGCATGAATAAAAGGATGGATGATATGCGTAAAAAATACTTATGGATTGGCCTGTTGGCGGTTGTTTTATTGATCGGCGGTGGCGGCTACTTCTACCACTGGCACCAGCAGCAACAAACAACAACGGCGGTGCGCAAGGTGGCGACTACCTACACCAAGGCTTTTAGCCAACAAGATTTCACTAAAATGATGACGGTGGTCGATCCGCAGCAATTGACTGGTGGCGACTATCAATACACGACTAAAAAGGTGATCGCCCGTAACGTGGCGGTATTTGGCCAGATTGGTGCCAGCCAGATGCAAGTCAAGCAGTTGAAGGTCACCCGCCAATCAGCTAAACGTTATCGGCTGACCTTTAATTTGAATATGCAAACCACGATCGGCGCGCTAAAGGTCAACCATTATTCGACTAGCATTGAGCGCACTAAGGGTAAATGGCAAGTCGTCTGGACACCCGCAATGCTCTTTCCTAAAATGAATGGCACCGATACCGTCCAGTTGGCGTGGCAACAAGGTCAGCGCGGCAAAATTGTTGATCGTAATGGCCAGCCACTGGCGGAAGATGGTCAGGTGACCCAAGCCGGCTTGGTGCCTAACCAATTAGGCAGCGGCGACACCAAAACTAACAACTTAAAACAGATCAGTCAAAAATTTGGCGTTAGCGAAACCAGCTTAAAGCAGTCACTGCAACAACAATGGGTAACGGACGACAGTTTTGTGCCGATCAAAACGGTGACCGAACAAACCGCTTTAACCGGTGTGACTTATCGCGCAGTCTCGGCACGAACTTATCCTACCGGTGAAGCTAGCGCCCAGCTGATCGGCTACGTCAGCGAAGTAACTGCTGCTGATTTGAAAAAACACCCTGAGCTGCAAAGCGGCGATACCATTGGCAAAACAGGTCTCGAGCGTTACTACGATGCCCAGCTACAAGGCAGCGATGGCGGTAAGATCACGATCAATAATGGCGACACTGTCAGTCGGACTTTGTTAACAACGAAAAAGCATGATGGCAAAACCATTAAATTGACGATCGATCGAACTAAACAAGAAAAGGCGTACCAACAATTAGCCGGCAAAAAAGGCGCCGTGGTCACCATGGATCCGCGCAATGGTCAGTTGTTGACCTTAGTCAGCTCGCCTAGTTACGATCCTAATTTATTCGCCACTGGTATCAGCCAAACGGACTATGCTAAATACGCTGAAAGCGCTGATCAGCCATTTCTCAGCCGCTTTACTCAGCGTTATGCACCTGGGTCAACTTTTAAAATGTTGACCGCCGGTATTGCACTGGATAATGGCACGATCACCACCGACACCACCAAATCGATCAGCGGCTTGAAATGGCAGCAGGATAGTTCATGGGGCAGTTATCAGGTGACGCGGGTGACAGCGGCAGACAGTGAAAATATGACCCAAGCCTTGGTCAATTCGGATAATATTTGGTTCGCTCAAACAGGCTTACAAATGGGCAGTCAAGCCTACTTGAAAGGGTTACAGCCTTTCTTTAAGGCAAAGGCAAACTTACCGCTGACCATGAGTGCGGCGCAAATTTCCAATAATGGCAAGCTGGCTAGCAAGATTTTATTGGCGGATACCGCATACGGCCAAGGCCAATTATTGTTGTCACCGATCCAGCAAGCAATGATGTACAGCGCGATCAGCAACGATGGTGCACTGCAATTACCGACTTTATTATTGAATCAAACCGCCGCGCAGCAAACGGTCCTTAAAAAGGCCAGCGCCGCGGCAGTTAAGCAGGCATTAGTCCAAGTGGTGTCTGACGCCAACGGTACGGCCCATGATCTCCAAGTCAGTGGCCACAACATTGCCGCCAAAACCGGCACTGCTGAGCTAAAACAACAACAAGACACCACCGGCGAACAAAATGGCTTCTTGATGGCCACCGATGCGGATAACAATACGTATTTAACCGTCGCTATGCTGGAAGGGACTGGCAGCGAGGACGTGGTGAAAGCAATGCAACCATACGTCGCCTCATTATATTAAGCAAATCAGCCGACAATAACGCCGGCTTTTTTGTTGAAATCAGTTGCAACCGCTTTAACGACTAGACTATAATTAATTCTGAAATCTATGAGAGCAGGTTATTAAAAGTGAAAACTGAAAAAGAAAAATTTCTCGCCGGCGAGCCTTATTATATTTTTGACGCCGAACTGGCTAATGATGAAAAGCGCGCCCGCCATTTATGACGTTTGATCAATGACCTTGAGGATGATGCGATGCCACAAAAGCAGCACTTGGTGCGGCAATTATTTGGTAGTGTCGGAAAAAATCCCTATCTACAGCCGAATTTTCGTTGTGACTTTGGCTATAATATTCACGTCGGTGATAACTTTATTTGTAATTACGACAGCGTTATTTTAGATATCGCCCCAGTCCATATTGTTGATAATTGCCTATTTGGACCCCACGTGCAATTGTACGCAGCAAGTCACCCGTTGGACCCACAACGGCGTAGTGCTTGGATCGGGGAAGGCGCGCCGATCACAATTGGCGATAATGTGTGGTTAGGCGGCGGGGCAACGATTTTACCTGGTGTGACCCTAGGCGATAACGTGGTCGTTGGCGCAAATTCAACCGTGACCAAAAGTTTTGGCGTGAATGTGGTCATTGCCGGCAATCCGGCCCAAGTGATCAAGCAAGTGCCCTAAATGTGGATAATAAAAGGGCAAATACACCGTGCAACGTCTAGTCACTGAGCATTAGCTAACTATGAAGGATATTATATAGTTTGACGCTAAGAACGAGTGACTTGAACTTGTCGGTTTTCGCCTTAGTTCAATCGACAACCTATTTGTCGAGTAAGTGCTAGATTCAATACTTACTAAACAGTATTAATAACAGCTTTAGAATAGGTTATATGCGTATAAAAATACCAGTAAAACAGTTTTCTAACTGTTTTACTGGTATTTCGTTTCTGATTATGACCAACTTTGCCACGTAAACAATCAATTGTTAAATGCTCAACCATTGCCTGCTGGAATGGAGGCACCAGTGGACAAGATGTGTCGATAGTTCTTAATGGCGGTTTAGGCCATTTAGAACTATGCGCGGCTGGCGAGATCCATTTTTTCGTCCGCTTTTGGTTTTATTCAGGAAAAATTAGCTCGCCAACGCGCCACTGTCGCTCGTTCTTAACAACTAAGTTCGACAAGTATCTCAATTAGTACTTATTCGCTAAGCAGAACTTGCTTCCCGTTGTCGATTGAACTATGGCAAAGACCGCCAAGTTCAAGTCGCACTCGTTCCGTCCACTGGTGGCGGAATGGAAGCTAACTAGCTTTGCTTACAGTTAAACTTTACAAAGCGTCAATTTACTTATGCCACAGCTTTTTTGTACTTATTTAATCGCTTTTTGTTGACGAGTATAATGGTTGTACATTAACCAAGCCAACAAGCCAAAGACGATCGGACCCACGACCATTTCAAAGGCATCCAAGTACATACCTTCTAGCAGTGGTTGAATGATCGTGAACAAAATACCGAAGATCAGCACTAGATCAACTAACACGGTAATGATCAAGGTCCAAGTACGATTAGTGTAAACCTCAAACGGCCGTTCCAAGTCTTGGCGCCGCTTGAAATATGGAAAGGCGGTCACTAGGAACAGATAAGGTAGCGTCGTGGAAATATTGGCCATTTGCGTCAAAACATTGTAGAAAACCTGTGCATCCTGGCCGCCAAAAGCGACAATAAAAATTAAAACAGAAACGAAAATTGCTTGGACCCACATTGCTTTGGCGGGCATCCCAGCTGCATTCGTGTCGGCGAAGCCTTTTGGCCAAAGAGCTTTCGGCGTGCCGAGAACGAATGATTTTAGTGGTGAGTAGATCAATACGAAAAAGGCACCTAAGTAACTAAAGAACATGGCAAAGCCAGTGACCCGGGCAAACCAGATCCCAATCAAATGGGCAGTGGCGGTGCTGTAGCCAAAACTTTGGCCGAAATAGAAACCTAGATTATCCATTAAAACATAAGTAATGTTACCTAGATTAGTTGTTTTATTATTTAAAACTTGTTGCCAATTAGCGGAGATCCCCCAGATAAAAATCGAGACCGCATAGCTGATCGCAATCAAAACTGTGGCGATCAACAGCCCTTTAGGAAAAGTTTTTTCTGGTTTTTCCATGCTGTCGGTGACGCCGCCCATGGTTTCCATACCGCCGTACGCAAAGACAGCGAAAACCACAAACGAAAGCATGCCGATCAGACTATGATAATCAGCATTCGGTGACGAAATAAAACTATGGAAACCGTGAACTGGCTGTGCTAAATGCAGGCCGTTTTTGAACAATACCAGCAAACTAACCACCATGAACGCCACGTTGAGCAAGGCGATCAGGAAGCCGCCAAAGGAAGCAATCCGTGAAATCCGTTGCACACCATGCGTTGCCAGCAAGGTGATCAATAGGAAAAATAAGATCCCCAGCAAGCCAACCGTGGCCGTCGGCGTTAGCCCGAGAAAACGCCAAGTCTGCGTTTGATCATGGCCAAAAACAAAGGTTGAGAAGGGGATCCAAACCTTTGACGCTGTCGATACCATCCAAACGATCCACGATGCTAGCCAGATAAAAGTACCGATAAACGCTGGCCGCTCGCCAATTGATTCGGCTAACCAAGAATAGATCCCACCGTGAACTTCTTTGAAGGTGGAACCATATTCGGCAAACATCAATGATGAGGGCAAGAAGAATAGAATTGCCGCAAATAAGTACCAGATGATCCCGCCGTAACCCATCAGATAGTAGGCGACGGTGGTGTTAGCAAAACCGAAAATTGAACCAAAAATCATTAGGATCAGGCCAATTACGGTAATTTTCTTTTGTTTTTCCATTTTATTTATTTCCTCGTATGATCAATTTGATCAGTTATTTTATAGATTCTCGTCAGTATTAAAATTCAGTGGTGATAAATCGGTTGCTTGCGTGATCATGTCGGCGATCAACGCACTGAAATTAGTGCGGGCCAGGTCGGCGTGCTGCTGATTAGCCTGATTTAAGAAGTCGATCAAGGCCGTGCCGGTAAGGACTTGTGCCGCGGCGTCATGCTGGGCGACTGCCCGCAGCAATTCAGTATGGGTCGCCGTTTGAACGCCACTTAATAATTGACTAAAGGCATGGTAATGACTGTCAACTAGCACACCCGCAAGTTTATACAGCCAATAACTGGATTTAGGATCATAAGTAGCGCCGCCAATTTGGTAATCGGCTGGCGTTTGATCGGCGCCGGCATAAAACGGCACATAAATACTCTCAGCAGTTACGCCCATAGCTAACCAATGAATATCAGCCACTGGTGCTGGTAGCTCCGGCCGAATTTGTAGGATGTGCGATTCCTGAGTTTTGGCTAAGCTGATCGGCCGGAATTTATGCTGATTTTTAGCTTTACCGCGACCAACGGGATCGTATTTAGTTCCTTGATAGTGTGACCCAAGGATCTGTGCGATTTGTTCAAAGGTGATCGGCTGGGTCGCCCGCTGAATGAACGGCAAGTCGTCAC
Organism: Loigolactobacillus zhaoyuanensis; assembly: GCF_003946385.1. Taxonomy (GTDB): domain Bacteria; phylum Bacillota; class Bacilli; order Lactobacillales; family Lactobacillaceae; genus Loigolactobacillus; species Loigolactobacillus zhaoyuanensis. The sequence continues at coordinate 19,874 of NZ_RHOE01000008.1, read as the reverse complement.
TCATTGGTTTTTGCGGCTGCGTGGGGGTCAGTATTTTTTGACCATACCAAACCCGCGGCGTGTTGTAGATAAAATCGCTTTGCGTGTGGGTGCCAAAAATTGCCCGAAAGTTAAATGGCGTATCGGTACGCCATAAATGGTGTTGGCGTGCAAATTTTTGAATCGTCGCTGAACTGAGAAAGTTTTCTTGATCCATGAAATCGATCGTTTGGATCGATAATTGATTGGCGACCACCGCGTAGGCATCATCGGGGATGCGCTGTGCGACCCAGTGATGGCCAGTTGCCGTTTCCATATACCAAGCTTCAGTGTTATCGGCGAATAAAATACCATTAGTTTCCGCCGTCCCGTATTGGTCGACCAATTCGCCTAAACGCAAAACGCCGGCACGCGCTGTTTTGACGTAGGGCAGCACAACGGTGACCATCGCTTCTTCGGCAATGCCATTTTTGACCAGCGGATCATAGGCCAGCACCCGTTCATTGGCGTAGGCACTTTCAGTTGCGCTCATCGCCACGCCATATTCATTGAAGCCATCTTCCTCGAACACGCCGAATTCAGTGGTCCATTCAGGTGTCGCGTTATATTTAGCTTGGGTCAAAGGCAAAGTCAGTGTGAAGCCAGTATCTTTAGATTTAAAAACTGGCGCAGTGGTGTGGGTTTGCCGCGGATGACTAATAAAATGTTTCGGCCAGGCGGCTTTACTGTCTTCGTTGCGGCCAATAAAAATCGATCCGTCAGCACTGGCCTGTTTACCAACTAAAATACTGGTGCAGGCCGACAAGCTAGTTAACAGTTGTTTTTGCATATTAAACTCCTTTTATACATAAAATTAAAAATATCAGCATAATTATACCATTATCAACGCATAAATCACTGTTTATAATAATATGATGAGTAAATAATAGTTAAATGTTTAAATAAATGAGAATTAGCAAAGAAAATTATCATAAAAAGTCATTAGCAGATCAGATTGAGTACAATGAATGCTGGCTTAAAAAGTAAGTGAAATTTTTTCCGATTGGTCTGGAAGCGGCATGAGCCATTATTGTGGTAAAGTGTGACTTACAACTAGTCGGCAGAACCGCTGCTTGAATAAAGTTAACTTTAGTGGTGAAAAGGAAGGCGCGTATGAATACAAATGAATTAGGTAAGAAAATTTTAGTGACCATTGTTGCTAGCTTATTAGTGGCGTTTGCGTTAAATAATTTTTTGATCCCGGCGGCCGTATTTAGTTCTGGGGTCAACGGTCTGGCGCAATTAGTTTCCACATTACTGGCGCGCTACACTTCGCTGCATATCCAAACAGGTTGGTGGATCTTGATCTTCAATTTACCGATCGGCTTGCTCGGTTGGTTTAAAATTGGCCGTGGTTTCACGCTGTTTAGTATTTTGACGGCAGCATTGACGGCCTTGCTCTCGGTGGTATTACCGATCCACGCTTTGGCAGCGAATCCGTTGATGAACGCCATTATCGGTGGTGCGCTGACTGGCGGTGGGGTGGGCTACGCCTTGAAATATGGTTTTTCCACTGGTGGCATGGATATTGTGGCCTTTATGTTGGCTAAAACCACTGGTAAATCGATTGGCAGCCTGATGATGGCGATCAATGGTTTGATCGTGATCATCGCCGGTTTTATGTTCAGCTGGGCCAGCGCCTTATACACGATCATTTCGATCTATTGCCTATCGCGGGTGGTTGATAGCATTAATACCAGCCAACAAAAGGTGACGGTGATGATCGTGACTCAGCAATCGACTGCTTTAGTTAAAGCAATCCACGAACGCTTGATCCGCGGCATCACGATTTTACCTGCCCGGGGCGCATATACCCAGCAGGATAGCAACGTTTTAATGATCGTGATCACGCGTTATGAATTATATGATATGGAACAGGCAGTTAAGTTAGTTGATCCCGGCGCCTTTGTCAATATTATGAACACAACACAAGTTCTAGGCGAATTCTTAGACGAAGATCGGAAAAGTCACCTTGCAGAAACAACTAAAGATTCGGTATAATTCAAGCAGTTAGTTGAAATACTAATTAGCGTAATTTTACCTAAGTCTATAAAATGAGGAAGTGATTAATTTGCCATTAGTTCACATCGATTTATTAGCCGGCCGGACACCGGAACAGTTAAAGCAAATGGCGGCCGATGTTACTGCAGCGATCGCCAAAGACGTTAACGTTCCCGCTGACGATATTCATATTGTGTTAAACGAAATGCCTCATGACCATTATTTTATCGCCGGAAAAGAAAAAGGCGCTAAGTAAACTGATTTAAAGTAGCGGTGACGCATAGCAGTCGCCGTTTTTTAAATAGTACGGGTTGACCAACTGAATAACGAAAACGTGTTGAAAACAGTAAATTGGTGTGTCTTTTTTAACACGCTACAAATGAATGGGAGTGGATGTTTTGAGTTACTATCATTATGGCACCCAAGCGACTAATCAAGCCGGGCACTTGAGTATTGGCGGGGTGGATACATTAGCGTTAGCACATGAATATGGCACACCGCTGATCGTTTACGATGTGGCTTTGATCAAACAACGAATTGCTGAATTTAAGCAAGTTTTTGAAGAAGCCGGGGTGGCTTATAAAGTAACGTATGCCAGCAAGGCTTTTACCGCGATCGCCATGTACCAATTATTGGCGGAACAAGGTGTTGGCTGTGATGTTGTTTCTGGTGGTGAAATTTATACTGCCCAGCAAGCTGGTTTTCCGCTGGCCAACGCTTCGTTTCACGGGAACAATAAAACAGCGGCGGAATTGGAATATGCGTTAACCGCTGGCGTGGGTACGATCGTTTTAGATAACTTTCATGAAATCGACTTATTGAATGATATTCTAACGCGTCACGAGCAAAGTATTGATGTATTATTGCGGATCGCTCCCGGAATTTCGGCGCATACCCACGAATACATTATGACTGGTCAGGAAGATTCTAAATTTGGTTTTGATCTCAAAAGCGGGCAAGCCACGCAAGCCTTTGAAAAAGTCCAAGCCTTACCGCGACTGAATTTACGCGGTGTCCATTGCCATATTGGGTCGCAAATTTTTGAAACGAACGGTTTTGAAATGGCAGCGACCGCAATGATCGATTTGTTAGTGCAATGGGCACAAACAGGCTTCACCGCCGAAGTGCTCAATTTAGGTGGTGGCTTTGGCGTTCGTTATACAGCGGCGGACCAACCGTTAGCGCCACAAGAATATGTGCGCGATATCGTTAAGGTAGTTAAGCAACAAGCAGCAGCGGCAAAATTACCGTTACCAGAAATTTGGATCGAGCCTGGGCGCTCAATGGTGGCGGAAGCTGGCACTTCTTTGTATACGATCGGCTCGCGTAAGGATCTACCGGGAATTCGGCATTACGTTGCCGTTGACGGCGGCATGGGCGACAATATACGGCCCGCTTTGTATGAAGCAAAATATAGTGCCGTTTTGGCTAATGCCCCCGAAGCTGAGCCGGTAGAAACGGTATCGATCGCCGGTAAATATTGCGAATCTGGCGATATGTTATTGTGGGATCTACCCTTACCACAGAGTCAACCGGGGGATGTCCTGGCGATGTTCGTTACTGGTGCCTACGGTTACTCGATGGCCAGCAACTATAATCGCAATCCACGTCCAGCAGTTGTTTTTGTTGAAAACGGCGCAGCACGGCTGATCATCAAGCGTGAAACCTATGCTGATATGGCCCAACTTGATGTAAATGAAAGCCCTTCTCATTTATGATTGCTGAATTGACTTTTTTTAAGTATAATGGGGGAAAGTAAAAGAGGTGAGTCCTATGAGTGAAACTGAAAAAAATGTTGCACCAACTGAGGAAGAAGAAGTAGTTGATGCCGTTAGAGATAATATTTTAACTGCTTTGGAATCCGTGATCGATCCTGAATTAGGTATCGATATCGTCAACCTTGGCTTGATCTATGGTGTTGATTTGAACGATGAAGGCTTATGCCACATTAAGATGACCTTAACCACAATGGGTTGCCCACTATCTGATTTATTGAACGAACAGATCAATTTGTCATTAAGTGAAGTTCCCGAAGTAAAGGACGTCGATATTGAACTTGTGTGGTATCCAGCTTGGTCCGTTGATAAAATGAGTCGTTACGCACGGATCGCATTAGGTATCCGTTAAATATAGTCAATGAGAGTGGGACAAGTAATTGTCTGACTCTTTTTTTACGGGAAGCAGGACGGAAAATGGCCGACGTTATGGCAACTAAATATATGCAGGAAGTACGTTGGTTACGACAACGCTATGCGACTTTACCAGCCGTGACCCAGCGCTTAGACGGTATTTTACGCAATGTCATGCGTTTAGCGCAACATAAACTGCCACGTGAGCTACCGAATCTGATCTTACCGGAAACGGTGCTGATCGAGTGGTCACTGGCGCAGCCGCAGCAAGATTTCAATCAGGCAGCCGCTGAATTTCAACGGCTAGATCGTTGTTTACAAAATTATCGTGGCTTTTTGCAAGATCAGTTCGGCTTTTGGGGGCAGATCACGCAGGCTGTCGCGGCGAGTATTGCTCGGCTGCCCGGTAATCGTTATTTGGAAGTGATGGCCGGTAACGGTTATTTAAGTTACGGTCTGCGTCAATTCAAGCAACAAGTCTACGCCACGGATAGCCTCGGCTGGGTGGCAGAAAACGAAACCGGTAAGCAGCAATTGACATCGGTGGAAAAACTGGATGCGCTGGCGGCTTATCGTAAATATCGGCATGAAATCGATTACGTAGTCATGGTCTGGAGCCCAGATGGCGTGCCGATCGATTGGCAGCTGTTGCAACTAATGCGGCAAGACACTCCCCAGATCCCGCTACTTTGCATTGGTGAACGCAATGGCTGCACCAATAGCAGTCAATTTTGGCAGCAAGCTGATTATCAGCAAAACGCGCAAGTTGCCACGCTCAATCGTAATTTTCCACCACTGGATCTGGTGGCGGAACAGTTGTTTTGGATCTACTAGCCGCAATTAAGCTGGATCACTGAAACCTGGGCTAGACATTCCTGTAGCGACCAGCTATGCTTATAATTAATAATTTATCCGGCAAGAAGTTACCTTAAAAGTGAGATAGAGCTATGTTTCAACTTGGCAGTCTTCGCCGTAGTTGAATGGCATCGCCACGAACATTGATACTTTTTGTTTTCACAAAAAGTTACCTTAATAGTGAGATAGAGGTGAACCATACTTGTTAAAACGTAAATCGCTTTTGGTGGTTCTTTTGGTATTGGTCGCTTTTTTAGGCGTCTTCTTTTTCAGCCAAATGAATCGGGTGGTCTATCAAGATCTGTTAAACCACGCTGGCTTGACGACCAACGCACAAGTGATCAAAACTAAAAGTAAAGAAACAATTGTGACGGCTAATCAGGAATTGGCTAAAAAAAGTCAGTTAACTGATTATCAGGTGCAATATCGCCAACCGCATTCACACACGATTTTCATGTACGGCGCCGGTAATTTCAAAACGTTGCCGCTGATCTCTGGGCGTTTTTTTAGTGACAGCGACTTTAGTTCACCGGTGCCGGTGGCAGTAGTGGGTCAGACCGTTGCGAAAAAGTTATATTCGCCGACTAATCAGAGTTATTTAAAATATGGCGACCGCTATTTATCTGTGATCGGCGTGGTCGGCAACAAGAAAAACAGTCAGCTGGATAAAATGATTTTCATTTCAACTTCACCGCAGCAAAGTTTGGCGGCGCAGTCACTGAGCCATTTTGAGATTCGTTTGGATGGCAAGCCCAAATTAGCTCACTTAAGCACCTTTAAAAGCTTATTTCAGGCAACTTCGATGAAACATTTATTGCCGCAAAGTACGCCGTTTGTTGGCTTGGCTTGGTTGCAAGAATATTGGTGGTTTGGCGGTGCATTGATTTTAATTATTGCATTGTTCATTGGCGTGGTCGAACTTTGGTTGATTTTGGCGCGCCGGATGCTAAAAACGGCCGGCTTTTATACCGATGATACCAAGGATTTTTATTGGCGTGAACTGCGGCATTTTGCGTTGTGGGCGTTGCTAGGAATCACAGTTGGCGGTTTGATCGGTGCTTGGCAGTTGTATATTTTGCAGTATGATCTGCTTGCTTTGATACTTGGGTCCAACTATCTTGTTTGTTTGCTCTATTATGGTTTGCGTTTACGCCACACCTTAAAGTTAACGCATTAAATGATCTGTGCTGATCAAGTTCCAATGCAGTGCTTGATTTAAATGAAAAGGGGAACTAGTTTGTTACCAGAAGGATTTACAGAAAAATATCAGCGCCTGCTGGGTGCAGACGCGGTGCCGTTTTTAGCCAGCTTTCAAGTTGAAGGACATAAAGGTTTTCGACTTAATCCGTTGAAGCCAAATCCGCAGGCGGTGAGCTTAGATCTGACTCAGCCAGTACCGACGACGCAGTGGGGCTATTATGGCGCGGTTAAAGGCCGTCAAGTGGATCATCAAGCAGGTTATGTCTATAGCCAAGAGCCTAGTGCAATGCTAGTTGGGGCTGTCGCAGCGCCACAGCCCGGCGAGCGCGTGCTGGACCTATGTGCCGCACCCGGTGGTAAGACCACGCATTTAGCCAGTTTTATGCAGCAAAAGGGCTTATTGGTGGCTAACGAGATCATGCCAAAGCGGGCCAAGATTTTAGCCGAAAATGTGGAGCGTTTTGGCATTACTAACGCCGTGATCACCAATGAGACACCAGAGCGGTTAGCACAAAAATTTCCCAGCTTTTTTGATCGGATTTTAGTCGACGCTCCTTGTTCCGGGGAAGGCATGTTCCGCAAAGATCCGGGTGCTAAAAAGTATTGGACACCAGATTATCCGCTGGCTTGTGCGCAACGCCAGCGCGAAATTTTGACCGAAGCACTAAAAATGTTGCGGCCTGGTGGGGAAATCATTTATTCGACTTGTACGTTTAGTCCTGAAGAGGACGAGCAAATTATCGCTTGGTTATTGCAGCAGTACCCATTGACGGTGGTGCCGATCACGCGGCAAGCGGGCATGAGTGCAGGCCGCCCAGAATGGGCCGATGATAATCCAGCGTTGGCCGGAACTTTGCGGCTTTTTCCACATTTATTTGCCGGGGAAGGTCATTTTATCGCTAAGTTACAGCTAGCGGCGGATGCACCTACAGCGGTAGTTAAACCGCAATCGAAGAAAAGTAAACGGGTGGCGCCTGCTTTAACGAAGGAAGAGCAGCCTTTATGGCAAGAATTTGCCCAGGCGACGTTGCCGAGCGCCGCCTATCCGCATTTATTAGTCCATCGTGATTATTTATTTGCGCAGCCAGAGCCCATCGCGCTGAAAGGCTTGAAAGTAGTTCGCCCTGGCTTGCCGCTAGGGATGTTCAAACGCAATCGGTTTGAGCCCGCCTACGCTTTAGCCTTGACGTTGACCACCGCTAAGCAGGTACTTGATCTAACGACAGCACAATATGTGAAGTATGTTCACGGCGAAACCTTTACCTTGCCAATAACCGGTAAGGGCTGGTATTTACTACGTTATCAAGAAAAATCGGTTGGTTTCGGTAAATTGACGGGCACCACAATGAAAAACTTTTTCCCAAAAGGCCTGCGTTTTGTGGCCGATGTCGGCGAAACAGAAGACTAAAAAAGACAGAATCCACTTGGATTCTGTCTTTTTTATAGTTTAATTTGGCGTTGACTCGCATAGCTTAATAATTCAGGACTGAAAATCAGCTGTGCTTTACGCGGCAATTCACTGACGTTACGACAACCCAGCAGGGCGAAAATCAATTTTAGTTGGTCGCGCCACGTACTTAGCAAAGCGCTGGTTGCAGCGGGTCCCTCTGTTTGTAAATGATGTAATATGGTACCGGCCATGCCGACTGATCGGGCACCTAGGGCTAATGCTTTAACGATGTCCAGTGGATTGCGCACGCCGCCAGAAGCGTAGATCGTCAATTGCTGGGCATAAGCGCGACTTTCCAGTAAGGATTCAACAGTCGATTGACCCCAGCCGGTCAGATAATCGAGGTCATGTTGCGGTCGGCGAGCATTTTCGATTTCAACAAAATTGGTGCCGCCGCGACCACCAAGATCAACGTATTGGACGCCTGCTGCCATTAGTTGTGCTAATGTTTCGTGGCTCATCCCGAAGCCGACTTCTTTAACGATGACCGGTACCGGTAATTTAGCAACTAATTGGGCTAAATTATCTAGCCAATAGAAACGTTGTTCGCCTTCAGGCATTACGATCTCTTGTGGCGTATTGAGATGGATCTGTAAGGCGTTGGCTTGCAGCATATCGATGACTTGTTCAGCCTGAGCTAAAGTCACATCAGCACCTATATTAGCCAATATAACGCCATTAGGGTTAGTTTGGCGCACAATTGCAAAGCTAGCGGCCAGTTCAGTTTCCTTCAAAGCAACACTTTGCGAGCCGGTGGCCATGGGAATATTTAAATCTCGCGCGATCGTAGCCAGATGTTGATTAAGCTGTTGCGTCCGCGGGCTGCCACCAGTCATGGCGTTAATGTAGAAAGGCAAGGCGACGGTTTGCTCCGCTAATTGACTGGTTAAATCAACTTCGGCCACAGCAATCTCCGGTAAACTTTGATGAATGAACCGAACTTGATCAAAGTCATTTGCTTGCGTGGCTGCATAGAACTTTTCTGCTAAAAAAACATGTTCATCCTTACGATGAGCATGCGGGGATAGTTTAGTCATTTAGTTACCTCCAAGAATGCTAGGCTGGCTGTAGCCACAACGTTGCGGCTTAAATCGTCACGTTGTGCACGGCTAATGCCAATTGTTCGATACCGTTATTTTCCCAATTGACGGCTAACTGTTGCGTTGGCTGAGCTGCATCTAAAATCGCAATACCGCAGTCACCACCGCCGGCACCAGAGGATTTAGCAGCACCGCCGAATTCTTCGGCTAAGTTGCACATTTTTTTCAGTAGCGGGGTTTCGATTGAAACATGGCTAAAATCGCTTAGCTGCTGTAATAATTCGCGGTTACGCTTGATCTGAGTTTGAATGATGGTCAGATCCTTTTGTTTAAAACCGGCAATCATCGCTTGTAAACAAGCGGTACTCTGATTCAGAAATTGTTGGTAAGCGCGGCGTTTTTTAGCTTTGGCGATCGTGATCTTATCGACTAATTGCGACGTTGAGGCCGGTGAGCCAGTCCAACCGATCATCAATTGTAAATTTTCTGGCGGTGTTAGTAATTCAATATTTAGTTGTGGCCATTCAAGATCAAGTAATTCGGTCAGACTCGACTCACGGCGCATTGCTTGGAGCCAATCACGATCGAAAGCCTGATAAGCGATCCAGCCACCATAAACGCTGGCCGCAATATCGCCTAATGAGCCATTGCCTTGAACGTCTAAATGAGCGATCGCAGCTAATTTATAAAGTTTATCCTTAGCCAGTGGTAACTCATAGTAAGCCAATAAAGCTTTGATCGTTGCGACGGTGACCGCCGCTGAACTGCCTAGGCCATATTTTTTACCATCGGCGGAATCTAAATCGCTGTTGATCTGTAAATGATATAGAGATAATCGTTTACCAGCCTCCAACGCGTATTTTTCCGTTAACCGAATTGCCGAGAGAATATAGTGGAATGGGTTATCCCGGTTATCAAACACCATTTCGTCACCTTGGCGTAACCAATAAAGTGAATTCTCCTGATATTGTTTTGAAGCAATACTGCCAAAATCGGCGCTTTTTTCAATGCTGACCGTCACAAATTGATTTAATGCGACAATAACAGCGGGTAAACCAGTCTCCACAACTGCGTATTCACCCGCGATATATAGTTTGCCAGGGGCCTGAGCCGTTATCAAACAATCATTTCCTTTCAACCACAACAATAGATATGGGCGTGTAACCAAAGCTGCCGTTCTAACTTAGTTGGCACGCTTTCGTTATGCTCCCTAAATATACGCAATGCCAGGGCCAGGCTTAGCCACCAATAAATGATCGGCAGGGAAGTGTTGACGTAGCTGCGCAAGAATTGCGGGCGTCTCCTTGGCCGAACAAATAACCTTCACGTTCGGACCCGCATCCATAGTATAATAACAAGAAATACCATTATTACGCAAGTTTTGAATTATTTCAATCGCTTGCAGCGTTTCTGGTTCAAAATACGTAAATGGCGGATTCGCGCTGAGTGTGGTGGCGTGCATCTTCATTGCGTTAGTTTCAGCTAATTGTCCGATTAAATTTAAATCTTTTTTAAGAATTGCCGCTTTCATCGCCAGCAAGTCTTTTTCAGCGGTGGGTGGCCACGCGGCGTAGTAAGGCGAAGTCGCAACAACTTGGGCCATTCCAGCGCGACTAGCGACTTTTTTCGGCCGTGGGTCTAGCAAAATAGCAATCATTTGGATGTCAAAATCAATATTTTCTTGAAAAGGGAGCGCCAGCGAATCGGCATCATTGTGGCCTTTTTGCCATTCAACAAAGCCGCCATAAATTGAGCGGGTCGCCGAGCCAGAACCGCGGCGAGCTAAGCGCGATAATTCGGGCAAACTTAGTTCAAGTCCAGCAGCTTTACTGGCGGCAGCAGCTAAAGCCGCAAAGCCAGAAGCCGATGAGGCTAAGCCGGCAGCAGTGGGGACATGATTAGTGGAAGCGACGCGGGCAAAAGTTTGAATACCAGCTCGTTGCCGGACTAAATCTAAAAATTCCCGTACGCGCAGGCCGGCTACATTCGTTAGTAGCTGACCATCAATACTAATTTGATCCTGGTCCAGTGTTGGCAAAAATTGAACGGTGGTATCGGTATAAAATGGTTCTAGCGTGAGCGATAGACTGCTATTTTGCGGGATGATCAATTTAGGATCAGCTTTACCCCAATATTTGATCAGTGCAATATTTGTGTGAGCACGGGCCGTAATTGATTTATTCATAGTCCAATTCTCGATTCGTTAGTTGATTGAGGTGAGCGAGCGGCTGGATCCAGGTCTGAGTGACACCTTCAGCCCTTAAAGCAGCTAATAGTCGATCCGTATTAGCCTGATCGGCGGTTAAAGCGATAATACAGCCACCGCGACCACCACCGGTTAATTTAGTACCAAGACTGCCATTGCGTTGAGCCACGAAAACCAAGTGGTCGATGGTTTGATTACTGACACCTAAAGTTTGTAGAATCAATTGGGCGCTGGTGAAGTTTTGGCCGACTTGGGCCAGTTGCTGTGAAGCAATGGCGTTGCGAGTCGATGTCGCTAGCTCAGCTAATTGATCCATGAAGACTGCGGTTTCTTGCGGGAAATCAGCCATCCGTTCGCGAACAGTTGCCACCGCGGGACCAGTTTGGCCGCGGATACCACTATCGGCGATCACTAAATTACCATCTAAGTTAATTGGTAAGTTGTAACTGGCTTGACCTTTAACGAACCAAATTGGTGCCGTGGCACTGGTAGTTGCTGCGTCCATACCACTGGGATCGCCATGGGTGATTTTTTCGGCAACATTTGCTAGTTCAAGTAACATCGCCCGATTGATTTTCTGACCAAAAAAGCTATATAAACTGCGGATAACGGCAATTGCAGTTGCAGCAGAGGAACCCATGCCGCGTTCAGCTGGGATCTCGCTGGTAATGGTCATTTTAAAATTGGCTTGGCGCTGATTTAGCCGCGCCAAGATCGTTTGGATCAATTTACGGATGCCGGCGAAACTTTTGATCGACCGTTCTAACGGACCAGTATAGTAAGTACTTTCAATTAATTGGCCTTGTTCAATGGCGGTGGTTACTGCGGTCAGCTTAACTGCCGTTAAAGGCACGACGATCGCCGGCTTACCATAAACTGCAGCGTGCTCACCGATTAAAATGATTTTGGCGTTGCTTACACCGATGCCTTTTTCTAAAGTCATTGCGCCACTCTTTTCTATTTTTAAATTAGCGAATATCTCAAAAAGCATTTAGTAAGCCGCTTTTGAGACACGTTTAGATTAGATCAGTTATAAAGTTCTTAATTTCAAGCTGCATTTAGTTAATTTTATCTGTGCACTCATCAATAGTTTATACATTGTCGTGAATAAAGTAAATACTAGTTATAAAGAGATGAAATAGCTTTCATATAAATAAGTGTTCAACCTAATTGAATTGCCGTTATAGGTGGAAAATGCTAATATGCTACTAGTAAACTCAAAGAAAAGAGACCAGATGCCGACCATGAATAAAGACTCGATCTACGCCATCGTTGATTTAGAAACTACCGGCACTAGCGTAAAAAACGGTGATCGAATCATCCAATTCGGTTGCGCCTTGGTACAACATGGCCAAGTCATTGATCAAATTGCTTTAGATATTAATCCCGAGCGGGAAGTGCCGCCGACTATTTTACAATTGACGCACTTAACAGCGCGGCGCTTAAAGGTGGCCCCGTATTTTGAAGACGTGGCGCCAACCATTAGTCGGTTACTGCGCGAGACTATTTTTGTAGCCCACAATGTAAATTTTGACTATCCTTTTTTGGATGCTGAATTGCAACGGGTGGGGCAGCCAGCTCTTAAGTTAGCGGCCGTTGACACCGTGGAGTTGGCACAAATTTTATTGCCGACCGCGGTCAGTTACCGGCTCAGTGATTTGACTCAATTATTAGCGATCGAGCACACTAATCCGCACCAAGCTGATAGTGATGCGTTGGTCACGGCGCAATTATTTATTGCGCTCAGTCAGCGCTTGGCCAATTTGCCGCTGGTGACACGCCAAGCCTTGGCTAAATGCGCCACACGCTCGGCGCGGGAGACTAGTGCTTATTTTGCGTTACACGCCCAGCAGAATGACACCGTATTGCCAGAATACTTGTATGTTAGTCACGGGTTGGCCCTCCGTAAAAAAGTGATCGCCGCAACGCGTTTGACCACCACGACTAAACCTTACCCAGATACAGACGCGGCAAAGAAACACTATTTGCAGCCGCTATTGAAATGGCGTAAAACCCAAGGTAAAATGATGGATCTGATCTATACAAACTATACGCAGCAGCCACAATCGATGATTTTGGAGGCCGCCACTGGCTTAGGTAAGTCACTGGGTTATTTATTGCCCTTTAGTTTTTTGCTGCAAGGCAAGCAACAATTAGTAGTCAGTACGTCGACCGCTGTGTTGCAGACTCAATTTGTTCAGCAAACGGTACCACTGCTAAATCAGCTTTTAGACGTCAATCTACAGGCGGCGATCGTTAAAAGTCCGCAACACTACATTGATCTGGCTAAATTCAGTCAGTCATTGGAAGTGGCGGATAACGTTAAGCAGACCCAGTTATTGAAAATGCAGTTATTAGTCTGGTTGACGATGACTAAAACGGGTGATTTTGCTGAATTGCATTTAACAACTTATCATTCACCGTTATTTGCGGAGATCAGTCATCACAGTCACGAAATTATCGCACAAGATGCACCATTTGCGGCGGATGACTTTTGGTTGGCGGCGCGGAAGCAACAGCAGCAAGCTGATGTATTAGTGACTAATCATGCCTTCTTAAGTCAGCACGCCAATGATGAACACTTTTTCGCGGCCGGCAGTTATTTAGTTGTCGATGAAGCGCAACAATTACCAGATGCGGCTTTGAAGGCTAGCAGTCAACAAATTATCGGCGGCGCGATCATGCAGCTACTAAAACGACTACATAAATCTCTGGCTGGTAAATCGACACAGCCGACGCTGACTAGCTTGTTAGCCGCTGATCCAGTGGCCAGTTATAATATCGCGGCGTTAGACTATGGGCTTACCGAGTTCGGTGAGCTACTGTTGCAGCTACAGACCCAGTTGTACACCGACTTTATTGTTGACCAGATCGCAGCTGATCGGCGTAATGGTTTCATCGAACGACCACTGAAGCCAGCTGAGTTGGCGGATTGGGTGGAAACTAATCAAGGTGCCGGCCAGAAGCTACGCCGCTTACTTAACGATTGTTTATTAATGGCGGATAAGCTAAGTCAGCGCTTGTTAAGTGAACAAGCCAGTTGGTTAGTCAGTGAACAAAAATTATGGCTTAACTTTGAACAACAATTGCAAGAATTGCTTCAAGTACGCAGCCTGTTACGAACGGTTTTTACTCAATTACTTGATCATGACGGCGGCCAGCTAGTCTGGCTGACTTCTAAGGATTATGGTGACGCCGCCAGCCTAACGTTACAAATTAGTCGCTTGGATGTTACCCCACTAGTGGCACAGCTGCTAGCACATTTTGCGCCACCAGTCTTTACGGGTGCTACATTAACGGTGGCACACAAATTTGATTATTTTAAGCAACAAATGGGCTTGACCGATATGGCAGTGGTGGAGAAGCGATTTGCCAGTCCATTTCGTTATAAACGCCAGGCGGCCTTTTTTGTGGTCAATGATGGTCCAGCGATTCGCGGTGCCGCAGATCACGCCTACACCACTTACGTCGCCCACGCTGTTTATCAGTTGACCCATGATAATCAGCGCCAAACATTGGTTTTGTTTAACTCTTTGCAAATGATCGCGGAAGTTTATCACGCGTTGTTGCAGACCAACTTGCCACTAGAACGAGAAATTTTTGCGCAAGGGATGACTGGCAGTAAAGAGCGGATCACCAAACGATTTAGCCTCAGTCGGCGCGGCATACTGCTAGGTACCGGCAGTTTTTGGGAAGGCATTGATCTGCCTAAGGAAGCATTGGAACAATTAGTGATCGCACGGCTACCGTTTGAAGCGCCGGATGGTATTTTAACGCAAGCACGCTACCAGAAACTAACTGCGGCCAAGCGCAACCCATTTTTCCAGGAAGCTTTGCCGAAGGCCACATTACGGCTGCGGCAGGGCTTTGGTCGGCTGATTCGTACCAGTGATGACCGCGGAGTGATGGTCATACTTGATGATCGTATTGTAACGACATCTTATGGCAAAAGGATGCTTAAAACCTTGCCAGCCTCATTGCCAAAAACAACTGCCAGCCTCACCGAAGTAGCAACGGCGGCTAATGAATTTTTCGCAAGAAAAGTTTAAAATTTTCAGGCTAAACGATGTGGTAAAATCTGCTATAATAATTAATTAAGAAGACGACTTTATTGACAGCTAAAGCCATGTAGAGGGGAAATCATGCGTAAACATTGGAAATCATATAGTTTAATTGGCGTGATTTTAGTGATCATTGTCAGTGCATTATTCATTTATCATGCAGCAAATAAACCTGCAGTGACGGCGCGGCGTGAAGCAGTCACCTTGGCCAAAAAATATGGTCATGTGACCACTGTGGATGATTTTTATTGGTTCAACCGTAAACAAAGTTATTTGACAGTTGCTGGGCAAACGAAGCAGCAACCCGTTTTTGTGATCATTGCTCAAAAAGGTGGCAAAATCACCGTGTTGAATCAAAGCTCAGGCATTTCTCGGAATACAGCCTTAAAACAGGTTTGGCGGACGCAGGCACCGAAAAAGGTTTATAATGCAACTCTAGGACTTTATCAGAAAAAACCAGTTTGGGAGATCGCTTTTGCCGATAAAAACGGCCATTTAGGTTACCAAACACTGGATTTTAAAACAGGTAAGTCAGTTAAATTGATCAAAAATATATAGGTTTGGGGAGTGATAGTATGACACTATCGAAAAATGTAATGAAGGTGCAACCATCAGCCACGTTGGCAACGTCGGCTAAAACTAAGGAAATGATCGCTAACGGGATCGACGTTATAAATCTAGCAATCGGGGAGCCTGATTTTGTAACGCCTGACTATATTCAGACAGCGGCCATTGAAGCTATTCGTTCAGGCAAGACCAGCTTTTATACACCAGCTGGCGGGTTGCCAGAATTAAAAACCGCGATTGGACAGCGAATTGCGGTTGAAACAGGGGTTCATTATGACAATAAGCAAATCATTGCGACTACTGGCGCTAAGTTTGCGTTATATTTGATTTTTGAAGTGATCTTGAATCCTGGCGATGAGGTTTTATTGCCGGCACCATTTTGGGTCAGCTATGCCGAACAGGTCAATTTAACTGGCGGCACACCGATTTCTGTTGCAACAACAGGGGCTGGCCATAAGGTGACTGTCGCTGATTTGGAAAAAGCACGGTCAGCGAAGACGCAAGCGCTGGTTTTGAATTCACCACAGAATCCATCTGGGTTGATCTATACAGCTGCTGAATTGACTGCCATCGGGAATTGGGCCGTGGCGCATGATATTTTACTGATTTCTGACGAAATTTATAGCAATTTAGTTTATAATGGAAATCAGTTCACCTCGATGGTGGGTTTAAGTGAAGCTATCTGTAAAAACACGCTACTAGTTACCGGCGTTTCCAAAACTTATGCAATGACCGGCTGGCGGATGGGCTATGTCCTAGGTGACCCTGCGATCATCAAAGCAATGACCACGGTTGCCAGTCATGCCACTGGTAATCCAACCACAGTGTCACAATACGCTACAATCGCAGCCTTAACGGGTGATCAGCAGGATACAGAAGACATGCGCCAAGCCTTTGAACAGCGGTTGAATCTTCTATTCCCTAAAATTCAAAGTTTACCTGGTTTTGAATTAACCGAAAAACCTCAAGGCGCTTTTTATTTATTTCCTAATGTTAAGCGCGCGGTTGCGTTATGCGGGTATGCGACGACAGAGGCATTCGTTGACGGCCTGCTAGAAGAGGCTCACGTGGCGGTGGTCCCTGGCCGAGCATTTGGTCAACCTGATCACATCCGCATCAGTTACGCAAATGATCAAGCGTCATTGTTGGCTGCCTATCAACGATTAGCTGACTTCATTCAAACCAAAAGTAACCAGTAGAACTAGTTGCTGCAGTAAAAAGCACCATAAAATAGTGAGATAGGGCCATGTTTCAACTAGGCGATTTTTGCCTAAGTTGAATGGATACTGGCGCTCGTTCTTAGTAACACTACTAGCAAATGTGAGCTAATAGTTCATTTTAAATCAGGTACAGCTTACTTTCCGTTGTCGATTGGACTATGCCAAAGTACGGCAAGTCCAAGTCGCACCGCCACGAACATCAACGCTTTTTACTTTAGAAAAAAGCACCATAAAATAGTGAGATAGGGGAAATTCTTAAATGGTTCAACAAATTAATATCATTGACGCAAAAAATCATGTCGATGAAGAGGTCAAAATCGGGGCTTGGTTAACCGATAAGCGCTCCAGCGGGAAAATTGCTTTCCTACAATTACGCGATGGGACTGCTTTTTTCCAGGGCGTTTTAGTTAAAGCTGCCGTTAGTGAAGAAATTTTCCAATTAGGGAAGCAATTACATCAAGAAGCTAGCATGTGGGTGTATGGCACGATCCACCAAGATACACGGTCGAAGTTTGGTTATGAGATCGAGATCTCTAATCTTGAATTAGTTGGTGAAAGTGAAGGCTATCCAATTACGCCTAAAGAGCACGGTGTTGATTTTCTACTTGATCATCGTCATTTATGGCTACGTTCGCGGCGGCCATTTGCAATCATGAAGATCCGTAACGAAGTGATTCGCGCCAGCTATGAATTCTTCAATGCCCGCGGCTTCATTAAAATGGACGCGCCGATTTTAACTGGTAGCGCCCCAGAAGGCACCACGGAATTGTTCCATACGGAATACTTTGGCCATGATGCTTACTTGTCACAAAGTGGTCAGTTATACGCTGAAGCGGGTGCTCTTGCTTTTGATAAAGTCTTCACCTTTGGTCCTACTTTCCGAGCTGAGGAATCTAAGACCCGGCGGCACTTGATTGAATTTTGGATGTTAGAACCAGAAATGGCATTTATCCATCAAGAACAGAGTTTGGAGGTTCAAGAAGAATACGTGGCCTATTTAATTCAAAATGTGCTCGATCATTGTGATTATGAATTGGATCTACTGGAACGAGATAAGGACGTACTTAAACGCTATACTAAGTTACCTTATCAACGGATCAGTTATGATGATGCGGTCACACTGTTGCAGAAAAATAATTTTGATGTAGAATGGGGCGTCGATTTCGGTTCACCGGAAGAAACTTTCTTAGCTGATCAGTTTGAACAGCCTGTTTTCGTTTTAAACTATCCAAAGAAGATCAAACCATTTTACATGAAGCCACATCCAACTCGTGAAGACGTGGTCATTTGTGCCGATTTGTTGGCGCCAGAAGGTTATGGCGAAATTATCGGTGGTAGTGAACGGGCAACTGACTATAACTACTTGTTGGAGCAGATCAAGCAAGCTGGCTTGGATCCTGAGGAATATAGCTGGTATTTAGATCTGCGTAAGTATGGTAGTGTGCCGCATGCTGGCTTTGGGCTTGGCTTAGAGCGGGCATTGACGTGGATCTGTGGCGTCGATCATGTTCGTGAAACGATTCCGTTCCCACGCTTGTTGAACCGCATTTACCCATAAGCAATAAAAAAGCGTTAGGCACATTGAACGGAATTGGTTCAATTGCGGCGCTTTTTTTGTTAGAAAAGGATGGCAGTATGGACGATACCTTTATGCAACAATTTATTAATGCTGGGCAGACAACTGTTTCCAGTTTATTGCTGGCGCACTTTCATGAATTAGGCATTACTAATGACGAATTTTTAGTTTATCTAGAGTTAAAAAGTTTTTACGATGCCGGTGACCACTTCCCAGAAATGGTGACTATTGCTCAACGGTTACGTCTTTCCAGCACGCAGGTTTATCAAATTATTCACCGCATGATCCAAAAGAAAATTTTAACTATTGATACGACACAGGACAAACAAGGCCGCAGCCAAGATCAGTATGATTTCGCGCTAATGTATCGGAAATTGGCGACTTATCTCAGTCAGCAAAACCAGCAAGTCGTTGAACAGAAAACAACCAACTCGCGGCAGCAGTTATTTGAACAAATTGAAACTGAATTTGGTCGACCGCTGTCGCCGATGGAGTATGAAACTATCGCGGCCTGGTTGGATCAAGATCATTACCAAGCGGATATCGTGACGCTGGCTTTACGTGAGGCAGTTTTAAATCAAGCTTATAGTTTAAAGTACATGGATCGTATTTTGTTGAGTTGGGAACGGAAGCACTTGACCACCAAACAACAAATTCAGCACGAACAGGAAAAACGGCAGCAACGACAGCCAGAGGCTAGTTCTAGTGCAGCAGCAAAGCCCACCAGCGCGATTCCTGAGATCCCAATGTATAATTGGGCGGAACCTACTGATGACGATAAGCAATAGTTAGGGGGCAACAGGGATGTTATCGAAACAACAAACGCAGCAAGCGGTTGTGATCATGGGCGAAATGTTTCCCGATGCGCAGCCGTCACTAGATGCGCGGACCCCATTTCAGTATATGATCTCGGTGATGCTTAGTGCTCAGGCCACCGATATTTCAGTTAATAAAGTGACGCCGCAATTATTTACTGATTTTCCGGATCCACAGACAATGGCAGCAGCAACTGAAACTGCGTTGCAACAGGATATTCGTAGTATTGGGTTGTACCGTAATAAAGCCAAGCACATGAAGGCGGCTAGTCAGGCCTTGTTAGACGACTTTAACGGGGTCGTCCCGCGGACAAGAGCTGATTTAATGCAATTACCCGGCGTCGGCCGTAAAACCGCTGACGTGGTCTTAGCGGATGCCTTTGGCATTCCAGCATTTGCGGTGGATACCCATGTGACGCGCGTGACTAAACGGCTGCATATGGTACCACAAAAAGCAACGGTTCTGGAAATTGAGCAGCGACTAATGAAGTTATTGCCGCAAGAATTGTGGATCACAGCCCATCACCAAATGATTTATTTTGGTCGCTACCAGTGTTTGGCGCGGACGCCTAAATGCGCACAATGTCC
This sequence comes from Loigolactobacillus zhaoyuanensis, assembly GCF_003946385.1. GTDB lineage: Bacteria > Bacillota > Bacilli > Lactobacillales > Lactobacillaceae > Loigolactobacillus > Loigolactobacillus zhaoyuanensis. The sequence continues at coordinate 148 of NZ_RHOE01000008.1, read as the reverse complement.
GTTACTAGGCATGTGTGCTGACGGCCAGCACCGACTAGGGTTAAAAAAATAATGTAAAAAAGAAGCCTAACATTGTTAGGCTTCTTTTTGAAGTGCAACACAAAAGTTAGACAAAAGTAAATATTTCTACGCTGCTAAGGTATGTTCT
>NZ_RHOE01000079.1 GCF_003946385.1 Loigolactobacillus zhaoyuanensis | reverse complement strand
CTGTGTTCGTTATTGTTTGGTCGCTATAACAATAACACGGAAGGTGCTTTTTTGGTACACCATTTTGGTGAAACTCTCAATCAAAGATAAAACGATGGTGTAGCAACATTCTCGTTAAGGTTTAGGAACAGATATGCATAATTCAGGAATAAATAATGGTCTTGAAGATTCTGGTCAAAATGCTACGGCGTATCATATTGAAATAGTACTAAAGATAGATGCGATGGCGCTTGTGAACTGGGCAGGTATTTAAGCTCAAAATATAAAATGACATTTCGTATCGAAGCGAAATGCCATTTTTGTTGTGATCACATATTAAATTTTTTGAATCTGATTTAGTGAAATATGATGAGAACTGAACCCGTTATAGATACTTCATTAGATTTTTTAGCACAATTTCGTATCCTGCCGGAAGCATGTGAACACCATCAAAGGTAAGCTCTGGACGTAAATTTCCATTTTCATCAGCTAGGTTGGCATTAACGTTGATAAATTGATAATTGTGTTTCTGAGCAAGAGCGGCAACCTTTTCACTCATTTTAGCAAAATCATCATTACTTCGTGTGGCAAACATTGAAGCATGTTCATGCTTTTCCTCGCCAAAGTTATAGACAGCATTCATTGGATAATAGGCTAGTGCGTAGACTTCTGTGTTAGGTAGTTTTTCTTTTATTTGGCGAAAAATTTCATCGTAATTTGAAAGATAGGTATTTTCTGGAACATTAAAGCCAATATCGTTACTGCCAATATTGATAAAAATTTTGCTTGGTTTTAAATCAAAAATTTGAAGATCAATATGTGCTAATAAATCGGCTGTGGTTGTGGCACGAATACCACGATTGTAGATGATTTTTTCTAGTCCAAGTTTTTTCTCTTTTTGCATTTTTTCAATTGGAAAAATCTCCATGAGTGAAGAGCCGACAAAGACAATTTGTCCCTTTTTGATAGATTTATTTTCTACAGCAAATTTTGCACGAATATCGCTTTGAAATTGTTTGATTCTTGGATCTAGATTAGTTAGTTCAGTAGTTTGTTTTGACATGTTAGAATATCTCCTCGTAGTTGTTAAAATGCTTTAGTTAGTGTTACTAACAATTAGAAATTCTAACTCTTTTCTTTTTGATTGTCAAACAGTTAGGACAACTAACTGTATTTCTGCTTGATTAATTGGTAAGATATAGATGAGGTGAAAACAATGGCGCAAGAAAACAAAGGACTTACCATTAGTGAATTGTTACGTAAAATTAGTTCTAATGAGCAACAAAAAATAAGTAATCAATTAAAGAAAGAAACCTCGGTAACGATGCAACAGGCAATGATTCTGCGGTTGATTGCCATGCGACCAGGACTTATTCAAAAAGATATTGTGAGTGTTACAAAACGTCGAGCCGCAACGATTTCCACTTTTTTGAAGAACCTCGAAAAAGGTGGATTCATTGTGCGTAAAATTCCTAGTGAGAATTCACGTAATAAAGAAATTTATCTTACGAATAAAGGCCGAGATGTTGTAAAAAAATTCAGGAATACCAGAGTAATCTTCAACGCACAGTTAATTAGTTCACTTTCGAATGATCAACAAGATGAGTTGATTCGGCTTTTAGGCATCATAAATGCAAATTTAGAAATAGCTAACCAATAAATCGAATATGACAAAGTATTAAATTATTGTAATTGAAAAATCCATCTAAATTAGAAGCAAGTTGCTTCTTAAGTAGATGGATTTTTTGAGTTAAGATATCAATCTTCAGCTCAGAAAAAAGTAACCCTAATTATAATTGCTACTGATATAAACAGATTTTTCTATATACCAAGACATACATTATTTTGTTGGAGAGGTTAGAGCTATACAGTGATATACTGTTTTTTATTCGACTATAAAAAATCTAGTTTTAAACTAGATTGGCAGACCAAGCTAGCTCGTACCTCGTAGAATAATATTGATGAACTACATAAAATACAAGGGTATTATTAATTATTAATTTTGCAAAAATTGATTTACAGCCTGACTGAACTGCAAATAGTATTGGAAAATTGAACCGTGGCCAGCATCCTTAAAAAGGATGAGCTTGCTGTTCGGAATGCGGGTCGCCAAGTCATATGAGTTCTTAGTTGGGACCATTCGATCATGATCACCATTAGCAATCAGTGTTGGCTGTGAAATTTTGGATAGATCAGCGGGACCTTCTTTTCCCCAACGTTTGATTGCCTTTAGTTGAGCAGTATAAGCCGATAAACTGATTGAACGATCACGATTTGATTGCCTGCGTTTTATCTGGCGTAAAAAATCAGCTGCTGCCCTTTTTCCTACTGCAGTGCGGGTGAAGAACAGGTACGTTTTAACATCTCTTAACGTGATCACAGCCCTAACTAGGTCTAGGTTAGTGACTCTAGTGACTTGATCGATGCCATAACCACCACGGGGACCTGTTCCGGTTAAGATAAGCTTTCTAACTAATTGAGGTTCCCGGAGAACTAATTCTTGCGCAATCATGCCACCCATTGAAAGTGATAAGATATCGACTTGTTGAAAACCAAAAGTGTGGATAAATGTAAGTGTATCTCTTGCCATTGCTTGAATTGTTTGCGGAACACGGCCAGTGGATAGCCCGACACCGGAGTTATCAAACATAATTAGCCAATGCTTTTTAGCTAATTCCTCAATTAAGCGTGGCTCCCAATTGTCTAAATTTGCTGACAAGTGAGTTAATAAAATCACCGGAATACCAGTTTTTTGTCCCATTTCGCGATAGGCGTATTTGATGCCGCTATCTGCAGTAATAAATTGATTTGGTGCTAAAGTATAAGTTTGTATTGTCATTTTATAAACTCCGTATTATATAATTTAAGGAAATTGAATCAGTACTTTTCCTTTCAATCGACCGTTAGCAACCAGATCGAGTGCTTCATTAACATTTTCAATGGTAAACTGACGTGGATCAACTGCTGGAACAATGTTGGCCGCTTCAATAATCTTGGTGAGTATTTGAAGTTGATGACCGTCTGAACGCACAAATATAAAGTGATATTCAACAGCATGTTTTTTTGCTTGGCTATCGAGCCGTGCGCCAACAAGCCCAAATAAAAGTTGTTTCCATAGCGGTAACTTGAGCTCGCGAGCAAAGCGCCGATTGGGCCCAGATTTTAACGAAACCAGTTTACCACCAGGGTGCAGTATAGAAAGTTCGTGGCTGAATGCGGCTTGGCCAAGCGTATCGATAACGTAGTCGATATCGCGTAAATGTTCCCAATAGTTTACTTTTTTATAGTCGAAATACTCGTCTGCACCAATTGCTAAAGTACGCTCTTTTGCGGCTGCGTTTCCTGATACAATCACGCGTAGTCCCATGTCTTTAGCAACTGGAATTGCCATTTGACCGAAAGAACCTGAGCCGCCAGGAATGAAAAGTGTTTTGCCAGCTTCAGCCTGTAGTTCTTCGTGCAGTGCCTGATAGGCAGTTAGCCCAGTCAAAGCAGCAGCGGCGGCCTGCTGAAAAGTTAAGTTTTTGGGCATGGGACTAACTTCACTGGCTTTTACAGCAACATATTCGGCAATGCCACCGATTTTTTTAATTGGTAGGCGACCGTAAATATTATCAGCTGGCTTAAACTGCGTGACTTTACGGCCGACACGATCGACAACGCCAGCAATCTCGTTACCGATCGTTAAGGGAAAACTGTAATCTTGAATCAAACGGACGCTTCCGCTCATTATGAGCATTTCTAATGGATTAACTGCCGCAGATTTGACGCGTACCAGTATCTCATCGTCCTTAATTGTGGGAATTGCGATATCGTTAACGCTTGCCTTGAAATTCTTAGAATATTTTGTGATTTGTGCTGCTTTCATGTGAACCTCCGCAAAGTTTATTATTGAAGGTAGCATAACAATTGAAGTAACGAAAATCAAATAATGTTACTTAAGCTGTGGTATACTTTTCCCTAAAATCAGGTTTGGAAGGTGTGAACGTCTAGCATGGAATCTACTCGTCAAAAAATTATAGAGGTCGCTCAAGAATTAATTCAGCAATCAGGTAAAGTAGATGTCAGATTAACAGAAATTGCTGACAGGCTTGGAATTACGCACGGTGCGCTGTATCGGCACTTTAAAAACAAACAAGAATTATGGATCGCAGTCGCAAAGCATTGGTTTGATTCTGAAATCATTCAGCAAATAAAGGTTGCTGAGACTATTAATAAACCACATTTGATATTGCATGATTGGTTGTGGCAATTCGTTAATGCTAAAAAAAGAGCCTATAATGAGGAACCGGGCATGTTTACGCTAAACGCAACTTATATTGAAAATGATCCGGAAATATTAAGATCAGTACTTTTAGATTCAATGAAGTGGATCGATCAACTAATGGGTTATAATCAGCCACATTATGAAAAAGCAGAAGCAATTCTTGCGACATTTGCCGTCTTTACCTTGCCCAGCTTTAAAACAACGTGGAACGCGCCAGATTATCAAGCGCGCTTTGAGCAGATTTGGAACTTAATAAAACTTGGACTTTAAGCAATTAAGCAGATTGGTTAACTTTACAAGTCGGCTTAATTTTATTATTCAATAATTGGACCACTATAATCGTTGACCTACAATGAGGGATAAACGATTTAGCGTTTTTGGTGGCCTTTTTTAGAGATCGTTTTATACGTATACCGGCAAATATCTTGATTAATTTAACATAAGAATACTGAAATAGCAGTACTTAGGGAAGAGTGAAAATTGCGCGTTTTCATTTTTTTCGTTTAGCAGGGCTAGATACCAGTATATTTAAAAATATTATATAATCATCAAATAAGGCAACTAAAATAGCTTGATTTGAAAGCGCTACATTCGATTGTGCGTAGACCGCGATAGGAATAGTCGGTGAGTTTTGGACCGTGGGAAGTACATTAGATCACGACATAGTCCAGAATTATCGGCACTAATAGTAATTGTGTTGCATGGTCCGGGTATTCTTAGTCAAATGACTAGCCAAAATGAAAATCTGTACATAGTGTGAGCTAGGGAACTTATAAGAAAGTGATTAGGAAAGACTTAAAACGGATAAAAAGGTTCGTTAAAAGTAGTTTGATGGTCGACCAGCTAGTAGAATTACAAAAATAATTCGTACCCAGATCAATTAAGTTGCTTATTTGAAATAAACAATGAGGTGTCAACAATGGAACCGTTACAAAAATTTGTAGAAGCAGTCCCATGGCTGGTTATCATGCTATTGACTATGATTTTTCCGTGTTTAGTTTACATTTTTGATTATTGGCGTAGAACGTTGAGCCATTTAAATTCAATTGTTTTATTAAGCGTTGTGATCGGTGGATTCTTAGGTCTTTGTAACTAATTCGTGGAAACAGAACGATCGTAATTTGAATTGAGCTCTTTTTTGACACGTCCATAAAAACAAACCTTTTGTAATAGATGGCACTGACGTACAACTATGGGGCATAATTTAATTTTAGTTTTTACGTTCAGTTGTAAATCCGCCCTAAGTCCATGTTTCTACTTTCAGGCGTATGCTATAATTAGCGCTAGTTTTTAATTTAAAACAGACGGGGTAAAATGATGCGTGACTTAGTTTCTGATCGAAAGCTGATCAATATTGTTATTTGGTTAGTGTTGCTGGGAATGGCGTTTTTTGGGACGCTACCAATTTTTATTTTAGTCTATGTCTTCTTAGCGGTGTTGATGACTTTGCGAACATTGTTAGGCCGTTTTCCGCGCCGGGTGAAAATGACGATGGTGGTGGTCTATCTACTGATCATGGTGTTGCAGATCACATTCAGTAGTGCAGTTATTTTCCGGCACCATATTTTTTTAGGCGCTGGCTTTTTCAGCCGCGTTTTTGGGACTATGATCGTGTTAGCACCATTACTGGCGGAGCGTATGTTGATCATGCATCAAGATACTGATTTTTATTTACCATCGATCAAGGAAGCTGCGACTTTAAGTTTCACCGAATTTAATGCACAAAAAGGTGCGGTGATTCGGTCGGTAAAAGAGCTAGGTAAAGTCAAGCAGGCCTTAGCGGTGGATAAATTAATGCCACTGTTTACGGACTTGAAACGTCACAGTTCGACTCATTATATTAATAATGGGTCGTTGACGGACAGTTATTTTGACACAGTAGCGGCGACCCTGGATGATCCTTACATATACGTGGTGATTTCCAATACTGGTAGTAATGCTAGTGAATTGATCTCGTTATTTACTCAAAAACAATATAATCATGCGTCGCTGAGTTTTGATCGTGATCTACAGACGATCATCAGTTATAACGGCGGCGAAAATGTCTATCCGCCCGGGCTGAATCCTGAAATGGTTACGGCTTTTCATCAAAAAGCGGATGCTTCTGTATTAGTCTACCGGTTGGCGACAACGCGGAAGCAAAAACAGCAGATCATGGATAAAATTAAACAGATCAATCAAACTGGTAGTGCCTACAATATTGTGGGGTTGGTGGTCAAGCGCTCATTGCGGCCAAATATCATGTTTTGTTCGCAATTTGTTTATCAGATGCTGCGACTAAGTGGCTTAGCCTATTTCAGCAAAACTGATGGTAATGTGAAGCCAACTGATTTAGTTGAGCTGGATTACTATAAAAAGCTGGATTTTTGTTATGAAATCAAATTTTAGATTTAGCTAAATAAATAACGTCTTTGAGTCCGCTGTGGGCTCAAAGACGTTATTTTACTTGTATCGTTTGGTCAATTTCAATAATTTAAGCATATTGCCAAACTTAGTTGTTTTGGTATATTCAGTAATATCTTCAGTGACTTCGATACACCCAACGTACTTGCCAGCAGGGTTATGTAAAGCATAAAAAGCCATATGAACTTGTTTGCCACGAATTGGCACAGTCATGGCAACCTTGCCAGTAGCGCCATCGTGCATTTCCGCCAATACTTGTTTGACTCGGCCAGCACTATGCGCCGGATGCACTGCCAACACATGTTGATTTAATTTGCTGGTGTCACGCTTAAATAAGCGCTGCGTATTGTTAGAATACCAGCGTACGATATCATTTTCATCGATAAAATCAAATTCTTGATCGATCGTGGCAAAAATGGCATTCAGTTGTTCTAATTTCAAGCTACCACTAGCCAAGTTAATTTGTTGCTGCTCCAACTTAATTTCCTCCGATATCATTAGTGATTAATTATAGATTAGCACAGAAAAGAAGTATGATTAAATAGGGGGAAACACTAATATTAGTTTAAAAGTAAGATTACTTGTATCGTAAGTCGCTAATGTTTTACAATAGGGCTTAATGAAAGCGCTAATTATTAGGAGCTATTTTATTCGAGGTGAGTTGGATTGACGGCAACAATTAAATTAGATATCCAATATACTACGGGGTTAACTTTAGATTGGTATCAACCGCAGCAGGAACAATTAAAAGGATTGATCATTGCTATTCATGGTGGTGGTTGGTTTCAAGGGGATAAGGCAAAGGACGCCGATGTTGCAAATTGGTTAGTTGGACAAGGTTATTTGGTGATCGTACCCAATTATCGATTGGCACCGGAATATCATTTTCCGGCGCCGTTACAAGATATGAATGCTTTATACGAGTGGTTACAGCAACACGCACCACAATTGCCGATTGCTGCAATTGGTGCTTCAGCCGGCGGTAATTTGGCGGTTGAATTAGGACTAAACTATGGGCTACCGGTTATTTCATTGTCTGGTATTTTGGATATTGCCCACTGGTTGACCACGCATCCTGCCGTTGTAGCTAAGCAAAAATCTGCAGCCGACACAACCACAGCTAGTGCGGCGATCAATCAAAGTGGCGCTAATGAAAGCTTCTATAAATGGTTTATTAGTAATTATTTAGCTGCTGATCAGGCGGTGGCAGCCACCCCTTATCAGCATGTTAGTTCTGCCAGCGGTCCGATGCTGTTAGTCAACTCAATGGCTGAGTTTGTACCAATGTCTGGCGTAGCGCGACTAAGCCAGTGCTTGATTCGATCTGGGGTACCGGCAGAAACAATTGCCCTAGCTGGAAGCCGCCATGGCAAAGGTTATTTAGATGAAGTCAAAGCCAATATTTTATTGTTTTTACAACGTTATTTGGATCGTGATCAGGCTAAATAGCTGCCCTGAATATGTTGGTGATAAGCATTTTAATGATAACTAGGTTTTAATTCTGAATAGGAGTGATGGTAATGACAAGCGAACCACGGCGTGACCCAATTAAAGACCAACTGCTGACACCAGAAAATTCTGCGTTTTTATTGATCGATTACCAACCAACGCAAATTAATTCGATCAACTCGATCAATCGAGCGACACTGATCCGTAACGTTGTCAGTACCATAAAGCTGATCAACACGTTTGAGATCCCCGTTATTTTATCGACTGTTAATGTGGCGACCACTCTAAATCAGGATACGATCCCAGCAATTAAAAAGTGGTTACCTGACGTACCCAGCTATGATCGAACAACGATCAACGCCTGGGAGGATCAAGAATTTTATGCAGCGGTCAAACAAACTGGCCGTAAAAACTTGATCATTGCAGCATTATGGACCGAAGCTTGCCTGACTTTCCCCGCATTGGATGCTTTACGTGAAGGCTACCAAGTTTTTCCGGTGGTAGATGCTGTTGGTGGCACCTCAACTGTGGCACATGAAGCTGCACTAAGACGAATTGAGCGTGCTGGTGCGCAACCAACGAGTATTGCTCAACTAGCTTGTGAGTTGCAACGTGATTGGCAGCGTGGTGCAACTGCTAGCGGTTTTGCCCAAGATTTAGCCGATGCAGGTATTTTTCTACGTTTATCAAAATAAATTATCAGCCGGATCGTAAAAAGGAAGTGCTAGCTTAACGCTGGTAGTGCTTCCTTTTTTAGCGCGCTAATTAGCTAATAAACAAGTTAAAGTGTTTACTTACGACTAATTTATTGATACAATATTTTGCTGTTGGTTATAATAATTGTGTGGAGGTGAGTGGCTTGGTTCAGTGGATCTACGTGGTCTATTATTGTGATTTTCGCGCATTACCGGCGCAATTTGAAGTTTTGCGCGCCTTTAAAACTGAAAAAAGGGCGCAGGCATTAGTTGATTTATTGACTAGAACGCCGTTTGAACGCCACTCATTAGCTACTGGACAATATCTTTATCGTAAAGTTGCATTAGCGTAAATAAAACTCTCCGCGCGGCCACCGCGCGTAACCATCTATGAAAAGAACGCCTTTACCGTTATACTAGCGGTGAAGGCGTTCTTTTGTACATCGTCTTTTTATTGGTGCCTTGAGCCTGAAAATAAAACCGATGGTCTTCAATTCGTG
>NZ_RHOE01000078.1 GCF_003946385.1 Loigolactobacillus zhaoyuanensis | reverse complement strand
AAGGAATCCAAGACGCGCTTAACCACCGGCCACGTCGGAGCTTGAACTACAACTGCGCCAGTGAACTATTCATTGATTTAGATGATTAACTATACCAATTTATAAGAATAGGTCGATACTGTTGCACTTGATTTGACAATTTGGGAACATTATATTTAGATGCTTTTTCCGGCATCAGCGGTGATATGTTTATTGGCGCATTGCTGGACCTCGGTGTTGATTTTGAACAATTTAAGCAAGAATTAGCCAAGCTAGGTGTTACCGGTTATACGTTGAGCCAAAAGCGTGAAGCAAAAAGCAATATTTATGGCACTAATTTTGACGTGATTTTACCGCACGAAAAAGATCATGGTTTTGTCGAAGATCATCATCACGCGCACCATCATCATGGCCGTCATTTGCAGGAAATTCTTGATCTGATCAGCCACAGTGAACTATCTGCTTGGGTCAAAGAAAAATCCAGCGCCGTTTTCAATGAAATTGCGCAAGCCGAAGCGGTGGTCCATCATATGCCGCTGACGGAAGTTCATTTTCACGAAGTTGGTGCGTTGGATTCGATCGTTGACATTGTGGGCTGCTGCATTGCTTTAGAATTATTACAAGTCGATCGAGTGGAATGTTCAGCTTTGGCTGACGGCAGTGGCTTCATTCAAGTTGCCCACGGCCAGATGCCGGTGCCGGTGCCTGCCGTGATGCAAATGCGCGTTGGTACGGAAATTCCGATCAAGGCACGGCCAGAAGTGCATACTGAATTGATCACACCAACGGGGATGGGTTTAGTTAAAGTCTTAGTTGATGATTTTGGTTCCTTGCCAGAAACAATGACGCCATTAAAAATCGGTTATGGTTTTGGTAAACGTGATACTGGCGGTTTTAACGCCTTAAGAACCGTTTTATTTGAAAAAAAAAACTAAGTCAGCAGATCGTCACTAAAGCGGCTGATCAAGTTCTTTTATTGGAAGCTAATTTAGACGATCAAACTGGTGAAGCCTTAGGTTACGTCATGCAATTATTATTGGATGCTGGCGCGTTAGACGTGTATTTTACGCCAATTCAAATGAAAAAAAATCGGCCAGCAACTAAATTATCAGTTCTGATCCAGCCAGCAGCGCGGGAACAATTTGTCCAGCTACTGTTGCAGCACACCAGCACGATCGGTGTGCGCTATCAGACTTGGCAACGAACTATTATGCAGCGCCACTTTGAACAAGTGATGACCACATATGGATCGGTACAGATTAAAGTGGTGACCTATGGCGAAATCGTTAAACGCACACCAGAATACGCGGACTGCGCACGCTTAGCGCAACAGCAGCAGGTACCGCTGATGACGGTTTACCAAGCCGCGTTACAGCAAGTGAAATAGAAGTAGAGAGGAAGAGACAGATTGCTCCAGCGATTAATTGCGGAATTTATGGGCACCGCCTTAATGATTATTTTTGGTGTCGGTGTCCACTGTAGCGAAGTTTTAAAAGGAACTAAATATCGGGGTTCCGGCCATATTTTTGCCATCACCACTTGGGGTTTTGGTATCACCATCGCCTTATTTATTTTTGGCGACGTCTGTATCAACCCAGCAATGGTTTTGGCTCAATGTTTGTTAGGTAATATTAAATGGGTATTTTTCATTCCCTATTCAGTGGCCGAAGTTTTAGGTGGTGTGGTGGGTGCCATGATCGTTTGGGTCATGTACGCTGATCATTTCAAAGCCTCAGAAAAAGAAATTTCACCGATCACGATTCGTAATTTATTTGCCACTGCGCCAGCCATTCGTAATTTACCACGGAATTTCTTTGTCGAGTTTTTTGACACCTTCATTTTTATTTCCGGTATTTTAGCGATTTCAACGGTAAAAACACCAGGAATCGTGCCGATCGGTGTTGGCTTACTAGTTTGGGCGATCGGCATGGGTTTAGGCGGACCAACTGGTTTCGCCATGAACTTAGCCCGCGATATGGGCCCACGGATCGCCCACGCCTTATTACCGATCAAAAATAAAGCAAACAGTGATTGGCAATATGGTATTTTAGTGCCAGGCATTGCCCCATTCGTCGGTGCCGCCTGTGCCGCCTGGTTCATGCACGGATTTTTCAATATTTAAAGAGTGTTTTGAAAAAGCGTTCAGATTCTGAGCACTAGCCTAGCAAGTCAATAAGACACACAAAGTGGATTGTTTGACTTGCGTAGCTAGGCGCAGGAATCTGCTTTTTCAAACACGTTTACACCACACAATACAAAAAAAGGAAGCTTTTAATATGCAAACTTTAGCAGAAAAGAAACAAGCACTTGTTGCCAACTTGGAACAATTAAAGAATGTCGTCGTCGCATTTTCTGGCGGTATCGACAGTACCTTGGTTTTAAAAATGGCTTTGAATGTTTTAGGGGCTGAACATGTAACGGCAGTCGTTGCCAACTCCGAATTATTCACTGATGAAGAATTTGATAAGGCCGTTAGTTTGGCCAAAGAATTAGGCGCTAACGTCCAAACAACTACGATCGACTACTTAGCCAATGACCATATCAAACAAAACTTGGCCGATAGCTGGTACTATGCCAAAAAAATGTTCTATAATCGCTTAAATGAACTTGCTGACGGCACAGCTGTGTTGGATGGCATGATCATGGATGATAACAATGATTACCGTCCCGGTTTGAAAGCACGGACTGAAGCCGGCGCGCACAGCCCATTACAAGACGCTGATCTATACAAAAGGGATGTCCGCGAATTAGCCCAAGAACTGGGCCTGACCAACTGGAACAAAGTTGCGTCTTGCTCCGTTTCTTCACGGTTCCCATACGGTACGACCTTGACTTCAGCTAAGTTGCAACAAGTAATGCAAGCAGAAAAGTATATTCGCGACCTTGGTTTCCCAACGGTGCGCGTTCGTTACCACGAAGAAATTGCGCGGATCGAATTACCCGAAGCACGTTTCAACGACTTCTTAGTTTTCAATCAACGGGTCAACGACGCTTTGCTTAAATTAGGTTTCAAATATGTTACTATCGATTTAGGCGGCTTCCGTAGCGGTCGGATGAACGATGTTTTATCGAAAAAAGAATTAGCCCAATTCGCATAAAGTGAATTATGGCATAGTGTATTAAAAAAATTCCAGTCACGCTACGATCTAGCCTTCTACCATCAGTGGTAGGGGGCTTTTTTTACTTGATATAGTCATTGGTACGGGGAATCAACTGTAACGCGCCAACCAAAGTAAAAATAGCTAATGCCAGCAACAAAGTTTGTAAAGCATCATCGTGGTAGACAATAATTACCCGCAATAATGCAGTAATACCAATGTAGATAAATCGATTTAATGAGATATGGGCGTTTTCTTCAAAATAAGCTTTGACCAACGCCACAAATTCAAAATACAGAAAAAAAGCGATCGTAGCTTCGGCGATCTTAGCGAAGTGTGATTCAGTTAACGGTTTTAGGAATAACTCGATCAGATGGTAGCCTTCACGGAACATAAATAAAAACATAACGATACCTAAACCCAACATGGCTAGGTTTAGACTGAGAGTAAAAAAGCGCGCGATTTTTTGTTGCATCAAGTGACCTCATTTCAAAAGTGATAGCATGACGTAAGTTTTAGTGATGACGTGATCAGACAGAACGCCTTTAACTTATTTTAGAGAAAATACAACTAAAATACTATTCAAGTGACTTGGCGCAATGAAGTTCGAGCGCAGCAGCGAATTAAATCACAAATACAAATAAACCTCACGTCGTAAATGACGTGAGGTTTTTAGTGGATCGTTATTTTATTATCCTTGGGTCGGATTATGTGTTTTACTAGGTGCTGTATCGGGCATGGCGTTTAACGTTGCCATGTCGGCAGCGTTGATTTCAAAGTCCAGTTGCGCGTTGTTTTGAATGTGATCTTCACCAACGGCCTTAGGCAGCGGCAAGACATCATTTTGCAAGCAGAAGCGTAGCGCAAGTTGGGCGACGCTAACGTTATATTTTGCTGCCAATTTTTTCATTTGTTGATTCTGCAGCAGGCCACCAGTTGCTAATGGCGAGTAGGCCTCGACTAAAATATTGTTGGCCTTAGCGAATTTGGTGATTTTAGGCTCAGTGAAGCCAACGTAATATTGAATTTGGTCGACCATCGGCTTAATTTTTGCGGCGGGTAAAATATTTTCTAGATCATGGACGTTGAAATTAGATACACCGATCGCTTTAACTTTGCCGGTGGCGTAGATAGCTTCCATTGCGCGCCAGACTTCAATATTTTCGGCGTCACAATTTTTGCCAATTTCAGTCCATGGCCAAGGCGCGTGCACTAAATACAAATCAAGATAGTCAATATCTAATTGGGTCATAGTACTGTTGAAATCAGCAATGGCGCCGTCATAGGTTTTAGTCGCGCCAGGTAATTTAGAAGTTACAAAAATTTCCTGACGGGGGATGCCTGATTCACGGATCGCCCGCCCGACATCAGCTTCGTTGCCATAAGCTTTCGCGGTATCAATGTGGCGATAACCCAATTTTAAGGCTGTCGCTGCTGCATTATACGCGGTGTCACCGATAGGAACTTGCCACATACCGAAACCAACTTTGGGAATCGTTACACCGTTAGCTAACTTAAATGTATCTGTCAAAATTGCCACGATTCTTCACCTACTTTTTAAATTTGATCGAACAATTTAAGTATACACGCTTTAGCAAAATTCGGGGTAGGTTGGGCTGATATTTAGCGCTTAGCGACTGATTTTATGGTAATATAATGACGTTAGTTAATTTGCTTAAAATTAAGGAGTAGCGCGATGACCCATAAAAATAAAGCGTATCGCATTAGTATTTTAGCCATGTTTATTGCTATTATCATTATTCAAAACTTTGTGCCGATGTTCGGCTACATTCCGATCGGGTTGCTTGATTTAACTACGATCCACATCACGGTGATCATTGCCGCGATTATTTTAGGTCCAGGCGATGGCGCCTTGATTGGTGGTGCGTGGGGCTTGATCACCTTTATTCGTGCTTTTACTGCGCCGACTAGCCCGCTGGCACCGCTTGTTTTTACCAATCCAGTTGTGTCGATCGTGCCACGGATTTTAATTGGGCTCGTTGCCGGGTGGCTGTTTATCTGGCTACAACGTAAAATGAAGCGCACGCCAGCAATGATGTTGGCGGCATTGGCCGGGGCGCTGATCAACACGATTTTGGTGCTTGGCTTGATCTATATGTTTTACCGGACACCAGCAGTGGCGCAGGCTTATGGCACCGCCGATGTTAGTCGCTTAGGTGGCTTGTTGTTAGTGGTGGTCGGTACAAATGGAATCCCAGAAGCGATCCTGGCCGCAGTTGTGGCACCGCTGATCTGTACACCGCTAATGCGTTTCCGCAAGCAACGCTAAAAATATGAAAAACGTTAGTAAAGTGGTCGTGTATCCACTTTACTAACGTTTTTTAATATCATTCGTCGGCTTGACTATTTTGCATATAAACGATCTCGTCGTAGGAGATCTGCTCGCGTAACTGGCTTGCCGTGGTGGTATTAATTTTTTGTTCGCGTAATTGATTTTCAACGTAGTCATATTCAAACTGGAACGCAGCAATGAAAAGGTGCATCTGCTCCTGATTAGCGGTTTCTGTGTTACTGAAGCGGCGATGACGCACATTATAGGACTGTTGGACAATGGCGATCGCCGCATAATTTTCTGGTGTTGTCTGGTGGTTTAAGAAGGCGGTAACCGCATTATAGCCAGATTCCTCAATAACAGCTAATTGCTGGCGCTGTTGTTTGATTTTTTTAATAAATTGTTCGCGATCAGGTTGTGCTTGCGCATATTGGGCTTTGTATCGGCGTTTTCTGCTAAAAAAACGACCACGAAATTTGAAAATTAATTTAAGCCGTAACAGCAGAAAACGGCCAGTGGAAATCCGGGTCATGTAATCACTAGTGGTTAAGAAACGTTGGTACCAGGCTTCCAATTCTGGTGTTAACTCATCACGTTGCTTTAATTCGGCTAAGGCGGCTTGTTCAGCTGCTTGTGCTTGACTAAAAACTGCACGTAGTTGTTCATGATCTGGTCGGGTGTAATCTTGTTTTTGTTGATAGAGTGCTTCTAAAACGGTTTGTTGCGCTAGAGTAGCGTCATCGTTTTTTAACTGGCCGATCGCATAATCCAGCATATCATTACGGACTAGGTGTAGATCGACTACAGGTACAAGCTGTGTTGGTTTTGGAAGTAGCAACGGCATCACAACGGTTGGCACCAGTAAACTAATTAAAATTACGCTAGCGGCAACAAAAATAATCTCGTTGCGCATAGGAAAGTTGTGGCCGGCGACGACGAAAGGCAGCGACAATGCCATTGATAAGGTGACTGTCCCGTGAATGCCACCAGTAGCAATCAGCGCGCTGATCATTTGTTTCGGGTAGTGGCGTAAATTGATTTTGATGAAGCCGAAATAAACCCAGAGAAAGCGCAAGCCACTGGCCACTAAATAAATCAGCACGGCTAAACCTAATAAAGTGAAGAATTGTACCGTGTGCTGTGTACTTAGCGTAACGACAACCGTTGGCAGTGTCAAACCTAGTAAAACAAAGACGAAGCCATTTAGAATATCACTAATGATCTGCCAAGTGGTTTGCGACACAAACTGAACTTTGGTCGACGTGAGCTGCAGATGATCTTGCTCAATACCATGGATCAAGCCAGCAGCCACTGCGGCAAGGATACCAGATGTACCAAAGTGTTCGGCTACGAAATAGACGATAAATGGCGTTAAGATCTGAATCGGCAGCAGAATTTGCACAGCGCCAATGTTGCGCCGCCGTAGCAGTATTCGTAGCGACACAATTAAGTAACCTAGTACTGCACCAATCATTAAGCCACCAAAAAAAGCGTAGAGAAATTCAAGAATACCTTGGGACACCGAAAAGTGGCCGGTGCGCAATGCCGCTAAGCTAAGTTCTAGCGCCACGATCCCAGTTGCATCATTAAATAGTGACTCATTTTCTAACGTATTGAGCACCCGCTGTGGGAGGCCGATATTGGCGGTGATCGATTTAACTGCCACCGCATCGGTGGGACTAACGATCGCCCCTAGCGCAAAAGCTAACGGTAACGTAAACAGCGGCCACAGTGCGTGAATACTGAAGCCGAGCACCAAGACCGTGACCAGTACTAAAGTAATGGCCAAGGATAAAGTGGTTCTGAAATTACGTGTCAAACTACGGCGCGACGTATTTTGCGCATCATTAAACATAAGTGGCGTGATGATGGCGTACAAAAAGATCGAAGGGTCCAGTCGGTAATTGTGGTACAGCGGCAATAAGGTAAATAGCAGACCCATACCGATCTGATAGAAAGCCAGTGGAATTCGATCATAAAGGCCATATAAAATATTGGCGGCAATCACTGCGCCGAGTAATAAAACAATTGCAAAAACAGCTTCCAAGATATTAACTCCTCATAAATAGGTGGTTTATTAGCGAAAAAACGACTCAACAAACTTTAAGCGCCCAAAATTAATCAATGACTGAATTATAACGCAATAAATAGAACAATAAAAAACAATCAGTCTGCGGCTGATTGTTTTTTAGTATCACTATAATTAGGCTAGAACTTGTACACCGAGACCAATCAATCCTGGTCCTGTGTGCACGCCAAGCGCAGGAGAAACATTGCCGGTAAAAATATGTTCGGCTTGGGGATAAAGTTGGTGTAGCTCTTCGGTGAATTGAGCGGCTATTTTATGGTTAGCACCATCCGCAACCGCCAAATTAAAGCGCTTGGCGTTACCGATCGCTGCAGCTAATAACTGTTTCATTTTTTGTAGCGTCTTTTTCTCGCCGCGAATCTTAGCAATTGGGTAATAGATGCCTTCATCATCGCAGGAAATAATTGGTTTAATGTTCAATAAAGTACCCGCCATTCCAGCAACTCGGCCGATGCGACCGCCTTTTTGTAAATAAGTTAACGTTGGGACATAGAAAAAAACTTTAGTGCGTTTAGCAACAGTACGGATCCGCGCCTCAATTTCCACCTTATGCAGACCTTCTTCACTGAGCTGGGTCGCTAAAATGGCGGTCAGTCCGCTAGCGATACCGATATTTTTCGTATCGATCACGCTGACATCTAAGCCAGAAACCCGCGCGGCTATTTGAACTTGCTGGAAAGTGCCAGATAAGCCGCTGGAAATACAAATGGCGATCACTTCCTTGAAACCGTCAGCCTTGATATCAGCAAAAGCTTTGGCGATCAAGTCACCAGTCGGCGAAGCTGTTTTTGGAACTTCATTAACTAAGTTAGCGTAAACCGTATCGGGATCGATAGTGACTTTATCTAAATAGATTTTGTCATGATAAGCAATGGTCATTGGCACCATATAAAGGTGGTGTTCAGCAATGAATTCTTCCGGAACGTCAGAACAAGAATCGACTAGAATTGCAACCTGTTGATTAAGTTTAGTCATGGACAATAACTCCTTTTTTAGTGTGCGGCGCGTGTAGCATTAAGCGCTCGCTGATCAATTGATAAATAATCGTCGTTGCTGCAGTTTGCTGCACCGCGACTTCCCAAGTAAATTCATTGGTAAAAGGTAACGGCACGGCTTGGGTTAAATTCAGTGCCTGTAATTGTGTGGTGAAATTATGAATAAAGCGATCATAGGCTGCCTGCGCTGACAAGGCATTAAGCTCACCAGCGAAGCCGCCACGAATCATATCTAAGGGAAAAACCGTTTTTAACAGCGTCAACGTGATAACTGCGGCTAAATGTTGGCGTTGATAGCGCTTTTTGACTGGTTTGAACATGACTTTATGTTTAACGTAATTATTGATCATCGCTGGTGTGACTGGATCAAGCGCTAATGGCGCCAAATATTGATTGACCAAGCTGACCAGCTGTTCCATATAGATATCAAAATCAGGAAAATCGCTCCAATAAGGTAATTGAATTGCCTGGAATTTTGTTAGCCATTTCTGAAAATCTTCTGTTTGTGTGGGCATAAGGATCCTCTCTTCATTAATGAAGTGTCTAAATTAAGATATGGTCATTCATTAGCTGATTGTTAACAGTATAAACGCATAATCTAGTTTTGTAAACTAGATAGTATGATTGATTATGTTACGACATGTAGTTTCGCTTTTAAAAATCACTTTACGCGCCTAGCTTTTATCACTAATAGATAAAAATAAACCGCTTACCGCGACTATTTTAGTGGTAAATTTTTGATTTTCCTTTTTTATATAAAAAATTAGTTGCCGAGTTTACAATTGAAGTGCAACACCCAATGAACTAGACCAACTATAGACAAAAAGGCCATGAAGACCTATTCTTATAATCGCCAAGAAAATAAGAGAGTAGGTGCCTTCATGACCCAATCCCAGAGTACCATGTCTAGCCATTA